>CAMVPC010000018.1 GCA_947169265.1 uncultured Prevotellaceae bacterium | reverse complement strand
TGATTATCAGGCTCTGTTTTTTTAAAATTCACAACGCGCGGAAAACAGGAAAAAAGTGACGAAGTCAGGAAAAAGTGCCGAAGTCAGGAAATTGATACCCAGGCCCTCGGCCTGGGCGTCCCCGAAGGGGGCGAAGTGAATTAAACCTCACTAAAGCGGGCCACATTGAGGGCCACTAATGCTTCACTAATGTAACATGGTGTTCCTCAACGAGGTCCAAGTCTGATACTTGATTCAGCCACCCCACGCCGCTGGCTGCTGATGCTTGCAGGCATGGCTCTCACCCCCAATGCTTTCTCGCGCGCGCCCAACGTGCTCTCCATTTTGCTGTTGGCCGCTGTCATCGTTGATGCGCGGCGGCAAAAACTGCCGTGGCGCGTGGCTGTAGCCCACTGCGTATGGGTGCTCGCCGACTACGGCCCACAAACCGCCTACCAGAACAACGCCAAACTCGACGTCCTCAACCGTTGGCTGCTCCTCAAAGGCTATCACGAAGTGTGGAACAACGTCCACTTCTCCCTCTACGCCGCCCAGTAACCGTCAACATAAAAACTACGGATTAAGCTGATTTGTCTGATTTTAAGATTTAAAAACCAGCTAACAATCAGCCTAATCCGTAGTTTATGTTCAGTGTATTGTGGGCTCCATAGGTTGGAGCGGGTTTCAATGCAATATCGTTAGTTTTTGCTTATTCTGATTTTTTAAGGATGACGGTGAAATTGTAGACACTATTATACACCAAACTATAAGTAATCTCTTTGGTTTCGGGGTTGTAGATGACATCGGAAATCTCACTATAGGAATCCCCCCAGCCAGGAACAATGGCATCACGGACTTGAAAATGATTGTCTGGAGTAAGTTCTATATAAGCTTGCATACCAAAATGGCTGCCATAACCGGCACGCTGTGACCACAAACCGGCCAGCATCTCGTCAATGTAAAACACACCTGGCTCCACATAGTAAATGTTTGCTGTATAACCTACAAGATTAATCTTTTGTGTACCTATTTTACAGTAGGTTCCCTCCTGTGTAATGTACTTGCCGATGATATTCGCAGCTTCGTCAAAATCAGAACTCGAATTGTCATTAAGAAGGATGTTATAAAGAGCAGTGACATCACTACCATTGGTTACGCCATTGCCATCGATGTCGGTGTCACCAGCCGACTGCTCGCTATTGAGCAAATAGTTGTAAAGCGTGGTCACGTCACTACCGTTTACCACATCGTTCCCGTCGGCATCTCCAATAGCAACAATATTAAATTCTTTCCATGTATCCATAGTCTTATAGTCGTCAACGCCTACACTAGGGACCTTGAGTTTTACTCCGTTTAGGGTGACGCCATCAAAGGCATCACTTTCAAGCATGGGAGGGATTGGTCTTAAGGATATGAACTCTTTAAGCCCATAGCAACTGCCGAATGCGTAGTAACCAATTTTAAAAAGCTTGCTGGGAATGGTCACGCGCTCCAAATTACTACACATTCCAAAGGCCCAACTGCAAATCTCGGTGACAGAACTGGGAATAGTTACGCTCGTCAAACCAGAGCATCCCAGAAAGGCATAGCTACCTATTGTTGTGATAGTGCTGGGGAATATGGTATTTTGGCAACCTACAACTAAAGTGTTTGTGGCGGTCTCAATAATCGCATTACAGTTATTGCGCGAGTCGAATGTGGCATTACCTTGCTCCACCTGAATGGATGTCAATCCGGCACAATCCCAAAAAGGAGCTTCTCCAATCACAGTGACTGAACTGGGGATGACCACGCTCGTCAAGCCGGTGTGACCGGAGAACGCAAAGTCGCCAATAGTGGTGACAGAGTTGGGGATAATGGTGTTGTTACAGCCTTGTATTAAGGTGTTTGTGGCGGTCTCAATAATAGCGTTACAGTTGTTTCGCGAGTCGTAAAAAGCATTTCCTTGTGCCACTTGAATGGATGTCAACTCCTTACAACCCTCAAATGGATATTTGCCAATCGTGGTGACGGAGTTGGGGATGATCACGCTCGTCAGACCTTGGCAAAAACCGAAAGCATTATCGCCAATTTCGGTGACAGAGTTAGGGATAGACACACTCGTCAAGCTAGTGCAACTTCTGAAGGCATGGTAATCTATTTTGGTAACAGTATTGGGGATGGTCACACTCGTCATATTACGGCAATAGTAGAAAGCACTAGCACCAATCGTGGTGACTTTATAATAAGTTGTCCCATCGTTAGTGACACTGCTCGGGATAACGATGTCGCCAGTTATTGAATAAGAGTAATTGTTATCGGTTCCATTAGTCACTGCAACAGTTATGCCGTCTTCGTTGATGTTATAGTAAAGGTCGCCGACCTTAAAGTCATAAGCACCTGCCTGAATGGCTGTTATGGCGACTGCAATCATCACCATAATTTTGAGCCTGTTATAAAAATAACTCATATGCCAAATGTTTTAGTTTTGAAAAGTAACAATTCAAATTATATTCTTGAGGTTTAGTAGCCGAAGATTTCTTCGAGGGTGACGCGGCGCACGGGGGCGATTTTCTCGAGGCGTTCCATGTCGAGTTCCTTTTCGTTACCCAGGATGAGGTAACGGTAGGGCTTGCCGGCCATGGTCTCCTTCTCGAAGTTGACGATGTCGCTGAGCTTGAGTTGCGGCAGCGCATTGTAGACCTTTGCGTTGATGTCGAAGTTGATGCCGCGCTGCTGTGCTGCGATGTAGCTGCGCAACACGTCGAAGCGGTTGGTGCGCCAGCTGGCGAGTTTCTTCGTGAGCGACTCCTTGGCCAGGTTGAAGGCACCCTCACTCTGCGGGATGTCGGCGAGGAGCTTGTTGAACTCGTCCACGCAGTCCATCATCTTGTCGTTTTGGGTGACGATGTAGGTGTAAGCGTCTTCCTTGTGGCCCAGTCGCGACGGCTGGTTGTAGACGGCGGCGGCCGAGTAGGCCAGTCCGCGAGCCTCGCGCAGTTCTTGGAACACGATGCCGTTCATGCCGGTGCCGAAGTACTCGTTAAACATGCTGATGGTAGCAGCGTGGTCGGGTGCCCATTCGCGCTGGTTGTTGTTGTACTGCACCATGTAGATGTTCTTGGCGTCGTAAGGCGCGAGCAGAATCTCGGTCTGGGTGGTGGGTTGTTCCATATAGTCCAAGCCGAAGGGCACATCGGTGAGGCGCTTGGATGTTTTGTGGAGCTTGCTGATGCTTGCCGAGAAGTCCTTCTCGCTCATGGGGCCGAAGTAAACGACCGAGTGCTTCATGCCGTTCATGCCCTTGACGAGTTGCAGCAGGTCGGCGGGATTGATGGCGCGCAGCTGAGTCTCGCTCAAGATGTTGGTGAGCGAGTTGTGGGGACCAAACTGGCCATATTCCATGAGGTGGTTGAAGCATTGTTCTTGGTTGGTCTTGGCGTCGGCGCGCGATTTCACAATCAGGTCCACGAGTCGGCCGTAAGCGTCGTTATCGACCTTGGCGTTCTTGAAGAGGTCTTCGAGCAGGGCCACGGCTTGCGGCATATTCTCGTTGAGTCCGCTCAGCAGGATGTAGGTCTCGTTGTCGCCCACTTGATAGCTCACGTTGCAGGCGAGCCTGTAGAGCTTCTGCTTGAACTGTTGCGGCGTGAGCGTGTTGGTGCCCAGGTAGTCGAGGTAAGTGAGCGCGAGGTCGTATTTGAGGTCGGCGGTGTTGCCGAAGTCAAACTTATACATCAGGTAAAACAGGTCGTCGTCGGTATTCTGCTTGTAGAGCAGGGGCAGTCCGGCCTTGGTTTGTGCCACGGTCATGTCGGTAGCAAAGTCTATGAAGCGCGGATGGATGGGTTCCACGGTCTCGTTCATGATGTTGCGCACGAAGTCGCTCTGCATGTCGCGGTTGGTGGGAATGGGGGTGATGGCCGGTTTCTCGATTTTCTTGACGGTGGTGTCCACGCCCAGCTCCTTATAGACGCACACATAGTTGTCGCGCAGGTGACGGCGTGCAAAGTCCACCACTTGCTGCTTGGTGATGTGGCTCATGCGGTCGAGCTGGCCCACTTCCTGTTTCCACTCCACGCCGTTGATGAAGGCATCGACAAGGGCGCGAGCGCGCGAACGGTTGTTGTTGAGGCCGCGATAGTAGCTGAGCTTGAAGTTGTTAACCACGCTGGTCACCAGGTCATCATCGAAGTCGCCGCGGCGCAGTTTGTCCACCTCGCCGAGCATGAGGTCGCGCACTTGCTCAAGCGTTTGTCCCTGATTGGGGTACCCCATGAGCATGAGCAGTGAGTAGTCGGCCATGTGGTCGGCGTAGGTGCCCGAACCCATAATTTTTTGCTGCTGATCCAGATTGAGGTCCATCAGTCCGGCCGTCTCGTTCTTGAGCATGCTCGAGATGATTTGCAGCGTGTCGTTTTGCAGCGAGTTGCCGCCGTCGAATCGCCATGCAAGCGTCACAAACGGCGTTTCCTGTCCCACGATGGTGGTGTCGACGGGTGCGGTGATGGGTTTCAACGGCGCGAATTCAGGCCTCGTCAGGCCGGGGTTGGGCTGCCAGTCGCCAAAGTACTTGTCGAGCGTGGCAATCACCTTGTCGGGGTCCATTTCGCCGGCCATACAGATGGCGATATTGTTAGGGCAGTAGTAGTTGTTGTAGTAGTTTTTGATGTTGGTAATCGACGGATTCTTGAGGTGCTCCTGCGTGCCGATGGTGGTCTGCGTGCCGTAAGGGTGCGTGGGGAACGCCTTGGCATAGAGGGCTTCCTCGAGTTTCCACATGTCCTTGGCCATGCCTATGTTCTTCTCCTCATAGACGGCCTCGAGCTCGGTGTGGAAACCGCGAATCACCATGTTGCGGAAACGGTCGCTCTGGATGCGTGCCCAGCGGTCCACTTCATTGGCGGGGATGTCCTCGGTGTAGCACGTCACGTCGGTGCTGGTATAGGCGTTGGTGCCGATGCCGCCGATGCCCGCCATGAGCTTGTCGTACTCGTTGGGGATGTTGTACTGCGCGGCCAGTTGCGACACGCTGTCAATCTCGTGGTAGAGCTGTTTGCGCAAGGCCGGGTCGGTAACCCGGCGATATTTCTCATACCGTGCCTCAATCTCGTTGAGATAAGGAATCTCCTTCTCGTAGTTGCTGGTACCGAATTGCTTGGTGCCCTTGAACATGAGGTGCTCAAGGTAGTGGGCAAGACCGGTGGTCTCGGCGGGGTCGTTGCGCGAGCCTGTGCGCACCGCGATGTGCGCGGCGATGCGCGGCGACTGATTGTTGACGGTAAGGAACACTTTCATGCCGTTGCGCAGGGTGTAGCACTTGGTGTGCATCGCGTCGCCATCGTAGGTCGTGGCCTGCGGCACCTGGGCTTGCGCTAAAAGGGCGCAAGTCGCCATTGCCGCCAACGTGAGGATTTTCTTAATCAGGTTCATACGAATAATAATATTTAGTGAATCTTCTTTTTTGTCAGTCACCTCCCCGGGGCTGCCGGAGAGGTGACTGATGGTGAGTAGCGACGTGCTAGGGAATTATCCGCAGTGGAAGTAGCGATCCACGAGTCGTTGGATTTCCTTGTGGTTGTCTTGGATGTCGCGGCGCAAGGTGCGGTCGTTGAAGCTGCGCAGGTTCTTGATGATGCCGTCGATCATCGCGGGGCTGAAGACGCCACGCTCCTCAAACACCGCGCGGTACTTCTCGAGGCAGTCGGCGCTGGCCTCGCAGCTGTCGGGCAGGGTGTCGAGTTGCGCCAGCCTGTCCTCGTTGGCTTTCTCGTGGATGTTGACGTTCACATAGGTTCGTTCGGCCACGTCAAGAGCGTTCTCCATCTCGAAGCCGTGGCGGCAAGCCACACACAGTCCGGCGATGAGCTGGTAGAGGTCGGCCGAGCCGTCGGGCGAGCGCATCTCCACGGTTTGCTTGATGGTGGTGTCGTAGTCGGCTTGGTGCTCAAGCGGGTTGGCGAGCTCACACATGTCGACGCCCGAGGTCCATCCCAGCGGCACGCGCACGAGCACCGAGCGGTTGCGGTCGCCCCAGCACACGTTGGTGGGCGCTTCCTGGTGCGGCACGAGGCGGAAGTAGGACATCGGGTTCTTGTTGCCGAAGGCTGTGATGGCGGGAGCCACGTCCATCATGCCGGCAATCATGCGGCGCGCGTCATCGCTCAGGTGTCCGTCCTTGATCATCATGTTGCGTCCGTCCTTCATCATGCGCATGTGGATGTGCAGGCCGCTGCCGGCCTTGCCCACGGTGATTTTCGGGGCGAAGGTGACGTTGAGGCCCTCTTCGTAGGCCAGATTGCGAATCACCCATTTGGCGACCATCAGCTGGTCGGCGGCTTGCTCGGCGGGCACGGGCAGGAACTCGATTTCGTTTTGTTCATAGATTTTACCGTCCTGCACAAAGTTGCCCACCTCGCTGTGGCCATACTTGATTTGTCCGCCGGTCTGCGCGATATATTTCATGCACAGCGCGCGGAAGTTGTTGGCCTTGGCGTATGGCGCGCTCTCGTGGTAGCCGCGCTGGTCAATGGCCGGATACATCTCGTCGTTCTCGAAGATCACGTAGTATTCCAGCTCGCCCATGGCGTGGAATTCCATGCCGGTGACCTCGCGGAAGGCGGCGCACGCCTTGCGCAGCGTCTGCTCGGGCGAACTCGCCAGCGGGTTGCCGTCCTTGTCGAAATACTGGCACAGCAGGCACAGCGTGGGAATCTCGGCAAACGGGTCGACAAAGGCCGTGCAATAGCGCGGCAGCACATACAGGTCGCTGCTGCCGGCCTCGATAAACGAGAACAGGCTGGAGCCGTCCACGCGCTCGCCGCAGGTGAGAATCGTCTCGAGGTACTCAAGGTCGTTAATCACGAAGTTGAGGGTCTTGAGCTTGCCGTCGCCGCCGGGATACATGAAATTGACAATCTTGATGTCGGCTTCGACCACATAACGGATGATGTCGGCGCGAGTGAATTCGCTGGCCGGTTTCTGGAGGAACGCCACCACAGGATTGGCATTCAGCATGAGTTTCTTATCTTCCATAGAAAAGGTTGAAAAATAGTTGTTTAGGCTTATGTTAATTTCTTTGTATAATGCAATAATGCCGAAAATATGTTCATTTTTTTGATAGCAGGGCAAAAGTACTAATAAAAAATGATATAATCATGCCTTTTGCCCGTTTTTTTGCATTGCGGGTTTTTGCGGGGCACGTTGGCTGTCGCCCAAGTTAGGCCGCACCTCAAGTTGCACTTGCAAATTGTTAATGCGAATTAGGCGAATTAAGCGAATTTCACGAATTATGGGGTACTCGCAAAACCTTGTGTATTACAGTTCCTTTTGTAATAAGAAAAGCGCGGGAAATGGGAACGTCGAAGTCACCCCTGTGACCACGTGGCAGTGAAGGCCACCCGAAAGGCGCTCCCCTGAATGCCCCCAGTGAAGCAGTAGCCCCGCTAGGGACAGCAGATAGTAGGCAGGGGTGTAGCGCGACAGCGCGAAACCCCTGTAATCACAGCATTACGTTCAAAGTAGCCCCGTTAGGGGCGACAGAAACTGCCTGGCTACACCTCACACCCCAGCAATGCTCAAATAAATTTGGCATTGTGTTCGGTTTGCACTAACGTTGGCTGTAGCCCAAGTTAGGCCGCACCTCAACAATGCTCAAATAAATTTGGCATTGTGTTCGGTTTGCACTAACTTTGCAATCTAAAGTATCAAAACCAAAAAACGTTATTTTTTAATAATTCCTTTAAAAGCCACCAAAATGAAAAAAGCAATCTTATCAATTGCCGTGGCAATGCTGACAATCTCATTGCCGGCGCAGGTGGCAGTGAAAAGTAGCGGCTTCATGGACATCGGCGAGAATCCCGATTCTCTCATTGAGCACATGGGCTCGTTTTCCAACCGGATTGATACAATTTCCACGCTGCGCTTGTTCGGCCCCGGCCAGCAAGGTACACGCTCGCGCATTTCGTTCGGCGACGCTTACGCCGGAGCGTATAAGTTCGTCATGCTCGGCGAAATGGAGAAATATGATGAAGAGGAGCAGGAATATATTGACACCGACCAGCTGTGGCTGCACGGCAGCGACGGCGTTTATTACACGCGTGGCTGGGATGGTACCGATACCGTGTTCTACTACGACATCCACAAGGGCAGTGCCATGAATTTCCGCTGCAACGTCAAGACGACGGGCGTGTTCATCTCGAGCGACAGCCGCTTCAAGGAGAACGTGGAAACGCTCGACGGCGCGCGCGAGTCGCTGGCGAGGCTGCGCGGCGTGAGCTACCGCCTCAAGCCCGACGCCCCGGGCGGCCACGGCGACGAGCGCTGGCTCAACGAGCCGCTCGCCGGCGAGAGTGAAAAAATCACCAAAAAACGCGCCGAGTGGCAACAATTGCGCCAAGAGGAAAAACAGGGCGGCGAACGCTTCGGTTTCCTGGCGCAAGAGGTGCAAGAGGTTTATCCCGAACTCGTCGAGACGGGCAAGGACGGCTATATGTACGTCGATTATATCGGCATGATTCCGCTGCTGGTGAACGCCGTCAACGAGTTGGGCGGCGAGGTGGACGCCCTTCGCGCCGAGAACAAGAGCAAAGACGAGCAGATAGAGCGGATGCGCGAGCAGATGAACGCGCCGAACGGCAACGGCGGTCTCGCCACCGGCGCGCGTCTGTACCAGAACACGCCCAATCCTTTCACGTCGGCCACCGTCATCCGCTGCGACTTGCCCGCCGAGGTCCTCACGGCGCAGGTCCTCGTCTTCGACCTGCAGGGCCAGCTGCTGCGCACCATCAACGTCGCCGAGCGCGGCGTGGCCAGTGTCACCATCAACGGCAGCGACCTCAACGCCGGCATGTACATCTACTCCCTCGTGGCCGACGGCAAGGAAATCGACACCAAGCGCATGATTCTCACCAAGTGAGAAAGGAGGCCGCGAAATGAAAAAGTATTTAATACTTTTAACGCTATTGGCGCCTATATTGCAACAGACTGTTAACGCGACAAATATTACGCGGCAGTATTCGTTGGAATACAATGAAACCGATTTCAAATATAATATTGTGGACAGTATGCTATACATCGGTTCAAATGTGCATGAAATCAGCTTCGACGGCGACACGTTGGCGCCAAGGCTGCCGCTCGTCAGCGCCAGCATACTGATTGGTCCCGACGAGACGTTCCAAAGCTTCTCGTGTGCTGACACCAAAACCACTATAAGTAGCAATGTGATGCTTGCCCCGAACCCCATCACTTTACCAACAAACGTAAGCCCGGCCATGCTCCACCCGATACTGTCGGTAATCTATCCTGGCACGACCTATCCCGCCGGCGGGCAAGTGGAGTACACGGGCACCCACACGATGGACGGCTATAAATTCGTCACGTTCGTCATCTCCCCATTCTCCTATAACGCCGACACGCAAACACTGTATTTGAGCACAAGCCTCAATATTAATATGGTTCTTTCAAAGCCCCAGCTCGCGCCCGGGATTGGTAGCCCCACCCCAGGCGGCGTAGGGCACAATATGCGTGCGGCCGTTGAGGAAATGGTGTTTAATCACACGGCGTTAGACTCTCTGTATGAACCTTCGACAAGTCCACAACCTGCCAACCTCAAATGGGAATACATGGTGGTGACCTGCGACAGCCTCAAGGCCGCCTTTGAGCCACTTGTGAGGTGGAAAACGATAAAAGGCGTGAAGGCAGGTATACTCACCACCGAGCAAATCGACAGCATCTACAGCGGCTCGACCCAACAGCTCCGCATAAAGGCCGCCATCAAAGATTACTATAATGGTTCCAATAGTGGCTTGAAGTACGTTTTGCTGGGAGGAGACACTGAAATCGTACCCGCCCAAATGTGTTTTGTGAAGTTTCTTCAGGATTCCACTACAACACCTTGTGATTTGTTCTATGGTTGTTTGGATGTGAAGAATTGGGACACAAACGGCAATGGCATTGTGGGAGACAAACTTGACCATATTGATATGCTTCCTGAAGTGATAGTAACAAGATTGCCGGTATTAAATACCTCGCAAGCGTCGTCATGTGTCAACCGCTTCATGAAATATGAAATCTTACCCGAAGTCAAAGAGTGGAAAAATAATATGCTTATGGGTGGTATGAAACTTGCTCATGTTTATCATGACATCAATCAAAGTGACGTACAGTATATTGGCGATAGTTTGATATATGTTAATTATATCGAGCCATATTGGAATGGTGAAAAGAAAATTTTTTATGACACCAGTACTGATTTTGAAGGAGGTGCGAATTATAATTTTTCGGCCCAAAACATTTTAACCCAAATAAATAAAGGGTATAATTTTATATATATCAACACACATGGAGAAAAAGACAAGTTTAAAGCAGAGAATGACCAACATTTTACTAATGAACACGCATTATTGGTTGCAAGCAGCACACCATCAATAATTGTTACCGATGCCTGCATGACAAACGCAGTCGACACAGTCAGTTTAGGGGAAACGCTTATTCGAAATATTAATTCACAAATTATAGGTTATTTGGGATGTTCTAGGGAGGGTTGGTTCAGAATTGGTATAAAAAACCGCAAAAATTCACTGCATTACTCAAATGTTTATAGTGCGCACTTTTTTAAAAATCTTTTCACTATTCCTAGTAAGAGTTATGGCGAGGCATATTCCATTGCCAAAGTTGGCCTGGTTGGCTTATGTAATGATTACAACCCGTATAGGTGGATTCAATTTGGTCTGAATGCGCTTGGCGACCCAGAAATGCCCATTTACATAGATGTACCACAAGTCATGCCAAATGTCGATATACAATGGACGGATAATTCAATAATTGTTTCGAACGATATCGACAGTTGTTCAATCTGCGTATCAGAAATAAATGGTGGTAGCTATTGGAAGGTGGTAAGAAATGCCTGTACCGCCACTTTTTCTAATGTTCCCGATACGTATTGTGTGTGCGTGACAAAACCAGGCTATGTTCCATATATAGTTGCATATATTCAGAACGAAGTATTCAGTGAGGACTATAGAATATTTGCAAACAAGGTCTATATCGGTAAGGATATAACGAATACCGAATGCGAGGGTCCCGTTAGTATAGACGCTGGAAACATGAGTATAAAAGCAACCGATGGTGTATATATCAAAAATGGGTTCTCGGTAAAAAAAGGCGCAACATTAAAAATCACAACAAAATAGTTAACTAAATAAGGCGATTATGAAAAAGATATTATTATTGGTGTTCTTGATGACCTGTGTCGTGCCGGATGGCGTCGCCCTTAGCTTTAAAGTTGATGGAATGGACTATAGGTTGATTGACGGGAATTCAGAATGTGTGGCCCTCGTAAACGCAAAGTCGGGAACTAACGTCACCGTGCCTGATGAGGTGGCATACGACGGCGTGACCTATAAAGTGACAGAGATAAGCGACTATTCTTTTTACGTGAAAACAATAGAAGGAACTCTCAATATTGGAAAAAACGTGAGTTTCATTGATGAAACTGCTTTTTTTATGGCGAGAGTTGAGAATGTTAATGTGTCGAATGATAATGTATATTTTACTTCCTTAGATGGAGTATTGTTCTCTAAAGATCTTAAACGACTTGTACTTTTCCCTAACACGAGAGGGGACATAGTGGTTTCGGTGCCTTTGGGGACTACTGAAATTGCCTCCAATGCTTTTTCTGAATGTGATTCTATTCAACAGGTGATGTTGCCTGAAGGTTTGAGGGAAATCGGGGATAGAAATTTTTATTGTTGTGAAAGATTGACAGACATCAAAATTCCGACAACTGTAGAAGATATTGGTCATTCATGTTTCGTGAATACGCCTTGGTACGAAGCCCAACCCAATGGGGCTCTATATTGTGGAAATCACGTGCTCTGGGAAATCAAGGGAACACCTCCAGTAAACAATGGTATATTCACTGTAAACGAAGACTGCCTTTTTATTGCTTCTAACGTGTATTTTAGGCACAAGATTAATACTATACACATACCACGTGAAGTAAGAAGAGTTAGGAATTCAGGCTTTAATCTAATGAATTTTGACGTGGACAAAGATAATTCTTACTACAAGTCGGTTGAAGGTGTTCTATTAACAAAAGATGGTAGTCGCTTGGAACGTTTCCCATGTGAACGCAAAGGACGCTATGTGGTTCCGCAAGGAGTGAAAATCATCGGAAGAGAAGCCTTTAGCGATGCCTATAATCTCACTCGCGTGACTCTGCCCGAAGGGGTGGAGTGTATAGAGGATTATGCATTCCATTTTTGTGAAGGGTTGGAGCGCGTCGAATTGCCTGCCTCTTTGTTTTTCATAGGCAAGCGTGCGTTTGAGCCAGGGATTGTGCTCCATACGACTCCACGAAAAGCCTATTCTGAGGACTGGGGTTCACATATTCCTATCGTGTTTTGTCGTGCCACAAATCCACCGGTTGCCAACCGAACGATTTTTTGGGGATTTGACATATATGATTCAAATCTATTTGTGCCCAAGGGAACCTCCAAGGCCTATCATGCCGCATCACCGTGGAATGAATTAGGTGAGATTATCGAGATTGACTTTGCTGACGTGAACGGCGACGGGAACGTGAACGGTAGCGACGTGACGGCTCTCTACAACGAGTTGCTGGGCGGCGTTGAGGCTGCCGGCGTAAGCGACGTGAATGGCGACGGCTATGTCAACGGTGCTGATGTCACGGCCCTCTACACCCGCTTGCTTAATTAGGAATTAATTGGTAGAGTTATGAGACGGTTTTATTTTTTAATTATATGTGCCGTGGCGGTGGTTTTGTCGTCACACGGTGCGAACGATGGAGACTATTTTCAGGTGGAGCAGATTTGGTATAAGGTCCTTTCGGAAGAGGAAGGAACTGCCATGGTGGAATACTGCGATATTTATCCTGCCATAGACCTGCTGATTATTCCTAACACCGTCAGCTATCAAGGCAAAAACTATAGGGTGAAAGGGATTTCCCCAAGAGCTTTTAGCCAAAAAGAGTCTGCCATACATATTGTGATTTCGGAGGGCATAGAAACCATAGGGTATTATGCCTTTGCCTATACTTATAAAGTGAAGACCATCGTCATTCCCGGTAGCATTAAGGAGATAGGCCCCATGGCATTTCGTGGGAAGGAACCCGATGTGGAAGCCCCTCCGGGCACCTATCTGCCAAGCGAGATTTATGTGCGTTCGGCCGAGGTGCTGAATGCCAGCGATAATACCCCTGAGAAGATGTTTGGTGAGACGCTGAACTTCGCCACACTTTACCTCCCTCTTGGCAGCGGCGACCCCAGCAACTACACATTGGGGTCGGGGTTCGCTCACTATGGCGAGTTTTCGCCTTACGACGTGAATGGGGATAAACTCATCAACGGTGGCGACGTCACAGCCCTCTATAGTCATTTGCTCGATGGAAAGCCTGTGGCTTACCCGGTTGATGTGAATGGCGACGGCTATTTTAATGCAACTGATATTACAACTCTTTACTCCCATCTGCTGGACGATGAATAGATATTAAATCTAAGGGTGACTTCAGTCAGAGTACCGCCACGTCCCGAAAATATAAAATTCGCTTAAAAATTGCCCGGGCGGCATTGTGTTCGGTTTGCACTAACGTTGGCTTCGCCCAAGTTAGGCTTCACCTCGGCAATAAAAATGAAAAACTTCGTGTTTCATTTTGTATTGCTCTCGGTTTGCACTAACGTTGGCTGTCGCCCAAGTTAGGCCGCACCTCAACAATGCTCAAATAAATTTGGCATTGTGTTCGGTTTGCACTAACTTTGCAGGCGCAAGTGAAAAAAGCCTATTTTATATCCGATTTACACTTGGGCGCCGGGTATCTCGACGACAAGCGGGAGACCGAGCGCCGTGTGGTGCGTTTCCTCGACAGCATCAAGGATGACGTGGGTGAGTTGTACCTGCTGGGCGATATTCTCGACTACTGGTACGAGTACCGCTATGTGGTGCCGCGAGGCCACGTGCGTTTCCTGGGCAAGCTGGCCGAGCTGGCCGACAACGGCGTGAAAATCACGTGGATCGTGGGCAACCACGACGTGTGGCTCTTCGATTACCTGCGCGACGAAGTGGGCCTAACGGTGCTGCGCGGCGCCACGCAAATGTCCATTCTGGGCACGCGGTTCCTGCTCTCGCACGGCGACGACGTGGGCCGTCAGGCGCCACTGTACCGTTTCACGCGCATGTGTTTCCACAGCCGTGTTTGCCAGTGGCTCTACGCGTCGATACACCCGCGTTGGACGGTTCCCATCGCCACAGGTTGGTCGAAACAAAACCGCACCACGCGCACCATCAGGCAGGTGCTCGCCGAGAGCCGCGACTGCCTGGCGCGCCTGGCCGAGTTCAGCGTGGAATATGCGGCGGCTCACCCCGATGTGCGTCACTTCGTTTACGGCCACCTGCACGTCCCTTACCACGACGAGTTCGCCGGCGGCCGCACGATGACGGTGCTGGGCGAATGGATTTCACAGTTCACTTACGCCACCTGGGACGGCCACGAGCTGGCACTGCGTCACTTTGAAGATAACAACAAAACCACTAATCATTTACCCCATAACTAATGGAAAGACCTGTAAGAGTGCGTTTCGCACCATCGCCCACCGGGCCATTGCACATAGGCGGCGTGCGCACCGCCCTGTATAACTACCTTTTCGCGCGCCAGCACCATGGCGCCATGATACTGCGCATTGAGGACACCGACAGCAACCGCTTCGTGCCCGGCGCCGAAGAATATATCAACGAGGCCCTTGCGTGGCTGGGAATAGGCATTGACGAGGGCGTGGCCCAAGGAGGCGCCTATGGTCCCTACAAGCAGAGCGAGCGTCGCGACATCTATCGCCGTTACGTGGACCAACTGCTGGCCGACGGCAAAGCCTATATCGCCTTCGACACGCCGGCCGAACTGGAGGCCAAGCGCGCCGAGATAAAGAATTTCCAGTACGACGCCGGTACGCGCGGCATGATGCGCAACTCACTCACGATGAGCGAAGAAGAAGTTGACGCGCTCATCGCCGCCGGCGAGAAATATGTGGTGCGCTTCCTCATCGAGCCTGACCGCGACGTGGTGGTCGACGACCTCATTCGCGGCCGCGTCACCATCAATTCGTCGATTCTCGACGACAAAGTACTCTACAAGAGTGCCGACAACCTGCCCACCTATCATCTGGCCAACATCGTCGACGACCACCTCATGGAGGTGAGCCATGTCATTCGCGGCGAGGAATGGCTGCCCAGCGCGCCCCTGCACGTGTTGCTCTACGAAGCCCTCGGCTGGGCCGACTCGATGCCGCAATTTGTGCACCTGCCGCTGCTACTCAAACCCGACGGCAAGGGCAAGCTGAGCAAGCGCGACGGCGACCGCCTCGGTTTCCCCGTGTTTCCCCTCGACTGGCGCGACCCGGCCAGCGGCGACTTGTCGCGCGGGTATCGCGAGGCAGGGTATCTGCCCGAGGCCGTCATCAACTTCCTGGCCCTGCTGGGCTGGAACGACGGCACCGACAAGGAGCTGTTCACGATGGACGAGCTTATCGAGGCCTTCTCGTTTGACCACTGCTCGAAAAAAGGCGCCAAGTTTGACTTCGAGAAAGGCAAATGGTTCAACCACGAGTACCTCATGCACCTTGACGACGCCCGGCTGGCGGCCCTCTTCAAGCCGGTGCTGGCGCAGCATGTCGACCCGTCGCGATTCACCGACGAATATATCACACGCGCCGTGGGCCTCATCAAGAGCCGCATCAACTTTGTGGGCGACGCCTGGGAGCACACCCGTTTCTTCTTTGTGGCGCCCACCGAGTATAGCGAGAAAGACGTGAAAAAGCGCTGGAAAGAGGACACGCCCGCCATCATGCGCCAGCTCATCGAAGTGCTTCGCGGCCTTGACGACATGACGAGCGCCCACGCCGAAGAGGTGGTGCTCGGCTGGATTAAAGACAACGAATACCACATGGGCAACGTGATGAACGCCTTCCGCCTCACCGTCGTGGGAGAGTGCAAGGGACCTCACATGTTTGACATCACCGAGCTACTGGGCAAGGATGAAACTATCGCCCGCATCGAGCGCGGACTGGCCACCATCACGATTTGAGAAGACTCTTCGTCATATTGCTTGTGGCCGCGGCACTGCTTCAGCTTCATGCCCAAGAGCTGGAGTGGAGTATCGATGCTAACGCCCTCGTTAACAACCGCGAGGGCGGCGACGATCGCACCCCCGACCAGACGTTCCTCTTCACGCGCCTCACGCCACAGATAGGCCTCAGCCTCGACAGCGCGCAACACCGTCTCATGGCCGGCGTCACCTGGTACCAGCCCTTCGACGGCCACTGGGACCGCGGACAGGCGGTGCCGCTGTTGCATTACACCTGGCACGTGACGCGCGGCGACAACGACCTGCAGGTGAGGGTGGGCATGATGGAGCGCGACCCGCACGCCGGCGGCGAGCGTCTGCCTTACTACCTGTGGAGCGATTCGCTGCAATATCGCCGGCACGTCGTTAAGGGCTTGACGGCAAGTTACCGTCATCGCCACGGCTTGCTTGAGGCCACCCTCGACTGGCGGCAGATGCAAACGAGTCACCGCCGCGAGGCTTTCGACTTCACCCTGCATCATGTGTGGCAACCCACGCCGCAAGGACCGTTCTTCACCAACACTTATATCCGCTATAACCACCTGGCCAAGAGCAAGGAACCGGCACCCGACGAGGGCGTCAACGACAACGTAGTAGTGAACCCCATGATTGGAATCACGCTTCCCGCCTCGCCCTGGCACCGGGCCCACGACAGCCGCCGCGGGAAGCCTCTCGACCGCTTTGCCTTCCAGCTGCAGGCAGGCTTGTTGCTGGCCTGCGACCGCGCCCGCAGCGAGGGACGGTGGCACACCCCGGCCGGCTTTGTGGCGCGCGCCACGGCCCACTGGCTATGGTTCGAGCTGGAAGAGAATTTCTACGCCGGGCAGCGTCAGATGCCGCTCTACGACAAATTTGGAAGCCAACTCTACCTGGGCGACCAGCATTATCACAACAAAATATACAGCCGCACCGACCTCACATGGCACATCGTGGCCAACGACATCGTGAGCCTCCACGCCAAGCTCACTTTCCACGCCTCGAGCGCGTGCACGGCGTTTTGGCAACAGGTGGGTGTGCGCTTTAACCTCGATGCGCGCAAGTGGAAGACACGTCGCCGGACAGGTGGCGTGACCGGCGTGCCACTCGACATCACATCACCTTACTAAACCCCACCGATGAACATCCTCTACAATATCGCCATGAACGTCTTCAAGGCAGGTGCGGCACTTGCCGCCCACGGCAATGTCAAGGCGCGACGCATGGTTGACGGACAACGTCACACCTTCGACTACCTCCACGCCACCCTCGACCCGCAAGGCGGGTATTATTGGTTCCACGCCGCCTCGCTCGGCGAGTTTGAGCAGGCGCGTCCCCTCATCGAGATGCTGCGGCGCGAGCAACCGTCGGCCCGCATTTTGCTCACCTTCTTCTCGTCGAGCGGCTACGAGGTGCGCAAGGACTATGACCAAGTGGACGCCGTGTGCTACCTGCCCATCGACACAGCGGCCAACGCCCGTCGTTTTGTAGCCACGGTGAAACCGCGCATGGCCATCTTTGTCAAGTACGAGTTTTGGGGCAATTACCTCGAGACGTTACGCAAGGCCGGCATTCCCACCTATATCGTGTCGTGCATCATGCGCCCCAGTCAAATTTTCTTCAAGCCCTGGGGCGGCACATTCCGCAAGATGTTGCGCTGCTTCGACACCATGTTTGTCCAGAACGATGACACGCGGCGCCTGCTCGCCTCGATAGGTATCGAGCGCGTGGTGGTGGCCGGCGACACGCGTTACGACCGCGTGGCGGCCATCCATGCCGCCGCACGCCGTTTCCCGCTCATTGAGGAGTTTGTGTCAACTGCGCGCCACACCCTGGTCATGGGCAGCTCGTGGCAACCCGACGAAGACATCGCCATCCCCTACTGCAACGCGCGCGACGACCTCAAGGTCATCATCGCGCCGCACGAGTTTGACGAGCAACGACTCGCCTTGCTCGAGCAACAACTGCGCGGACCCGTGGCGCGCTACTCGCGGCTGCAGGCCGGTGAGGCGGCCGCGGCGCGGTGCCTCATCATCGACAGCTTCGGATTGCTCTCGTCGCTCTACCGCTATGGCGACGTGGCCCTGGTGGGCGGTGGTTTTGGACGCGGCATCCACAACATCAACGAGGCCGCGGCCCACGGCCTTCCCGTCCTTTTCGGCCCCAAGCATGAGAAATTCCAGGAGGCTCACGAACTGCTCGCTTGCGGCGGCGGGTTCACCTTTGCCGATGGCAGCGGCTTTGCCGCCATCATGGACACCCTGCTCGCCGACAGCGACGCGCGAAGCCGCGCCGCCACGGCCGCGGCACGTCACATCGCCGGCCACGTGGGCGCCACCCGCACCATCTACCAGGCGTTGTTCAGTCACTGAGCCTACCTCTCCGGCCACCGGAATGAATATAACACCGGCGCGTCGCTCATTGAGACGACGCGCCGGTTTCGGTTGCTTGCTTCACGCCACTTGCGGGGCGCGATGATTTCTTGTCGCTTGCGTCAAGCTTCGGCAGTGGCGGCCACCACGTTGACGTAGGTGTGCCCTGCACGCTTCTTGAACTCCACAGTGCCATCGACGAGGGCATAGAGCGTGTGGTCTTTACCCATACCCACGTTCACGCCGGGACGATTGACCGTGCCACGTTGACGACGGATGATGTTACCAGCCTTGGCAAACTGTCCACCGTAGAGCTTCACACCGAGTCGTTTGCTGTGCGACTCGCGGCCGTTCTTCGAACTACCAACACCTTTTTTATGTGCCATAATCTGTCAGTTTTTAAAGGGTTAAGCAACAACTTCTTTAATCTCAAGCAAGGTGAACGTCTGGCGGTGACCGTTCAAGCGACGATAGCCCTTGCGGCGCTTCTTCTTGAACACAATCACGTGCTCGCCCTTCACGAGGGCCTCTTTCACCTCACACACCACCTTGGCGCCCTCAACCGTGGGAGTTCCCACTGTCACAGCACCGTCGGCGTCGACGAGCAGCACTTTGTCAAATTCCACTGCATCGCCTTCCTTCTTCTCGTCACCGAGATAGTGAACAAACAGCTTCTTGCCGGCTTCGGCCTTGAACTGCTGTCCCTGAATGTCAACAATTGCGTACATTAAATCATTAATTGTTTACAAGTTAACCCATACGGCGGCCCGGTATGGCGACACACATCGCCCCCAGACTCTTACTGGAGCCTTTTGGAAAATCGGCGCAAAATTACTACAATTTCCCTAAACCACAAAAATTTCCACTTGTTTTTTAAAGATTTTTACATGATTACATGATTTGCGTGGGGCGCTTTTGTCGTGGGGCTATTTTCGTGTTACTGTCTTGGGGGATTTACATGGTGGGGTAGACAAAGAAATGGCGCTCCGTTATTTTTGCACGAAAAAAACGCATCATGAAACACACGCAACTACGCATCACCCCGCAGGGTCTCACCGCCCTGCACAACGCCGAGGCCGCGCTACCGGGACAGGCCTCGAAACTCGTGAACCTGCGCGAACGCGAGGACTGTCTTGCCGCCGTGGGAATGCCCGCGGCCGCCGGTTCCATCGCGGCCTCCCATCGCCTGCTGGCCATCGACGGCACACACCTCGTCACGGCGCGCGACAGGCAGGTGGCCATCGACGGGCAGGTGGTGGCTACGGCGGCCGGCCGCGTGCGCGAAGCCCGTGTGATGGGACGCTTTGTCGTCATCACCACCACAGCCGGGAGCCTGGTACTTCACCGTCGCGGCGACAGCTATGTGCCCCTCATTCCCGCCGAAGCCGTGCCCGGCGTGCGCCTCGCCGCCTCAGCTGCCGCGCGGTTCACGGCCACAGTACCGGCCATCACCTTCGACACGCCTTACCGCTCCTGGCAGGCGCCCCTATCCACACAAGACGAACGCGCGACACTGGCGGCTGTCACCGGTGCGTGGCGCGACGCAATGGCGGCTGCCACCGCCGCCGGCCGCCATTGCGGGGTGCTGCTGGCTCGTTACGCCGTGCGACTGTGGGACGACAGCTACCTGTGGATGAGCCAACCCGTAGCACTGGGAGGCGCGACAGTGCGCAACCATTATCGCGCCGGCATGGCGCTCACTACAGCCGACTCGCAGTTCACCGGCACCCGGCAGGGTACGCTCGACCTCGACGCCTTCGCCATCGAGGCGACAGCGCTTGACGCCATCACGCCCACGTGGCTCCCGCTCGTGAAGGCTGTCGACGTGCTCGCCACGCCGGCGATTTCGCCCGTGGCCACCACGCTCGACTACCGTTGCGCCACCGACGCTTCATCACACATGCCGGTGCTCGAAGCCGGATTGAGGCCTCGTCCCTACAACGCCTTGTGGGACGACCTCCTCGCCGCCGGTTGGGCAGTGGTGGCCACCGCCGTGCCAGCCGCCGACGGCACCCTCGTCTTCACACCGATGCGCACGCCATCAGGACGCTTCACCAACGCGCGGCTGGCGCCACTCATGGCGCATCTCGCGTGGGAACGGCACGACTGTGCCGCCCTCGTGCACGATGGACGCTTGCATCTGGCGCCACGCCGCCGGCGTCCCGTCAACCCGTGGCGCGTGGCGCTGTGGTGCGAACAGATGACAGGGCAGCCGTGTGAGGCCGTCGTGACCGTCACCCTCACCGACGAACAGGGCACTCGTTATGTCACCACACGAGAGAGCATCTCAGGCGAGCCGACCGCTCTCAATGCCCTTGTCGCCTATCCCGACGTGCGCGCCACCCACATCATCGTCAACATCGGCTCTCGTTCCTGGCAAGCTCACTTGACACCGTGGCACGAGGCAGGCCTCGCCATCGCCGTGGCACCCAGCTGGCAGGGTCACGCGACAGTCGCCGGCACACTCGCGGTGCCATCCGGAGCCGACGACTCGCTGGCCGAGCGCGCCTCGCTGGCTGTGAGCGAGGTGCTGAATCCGTTTGTCTTCACCACGAAGAGCGTAGGACTTCATCACGACATTCTCGCCATGGCCACCGCGGTGACGCCGATTTACAACGGGGGCTTCGGGCGTTATCCCATCTATCTGTTCACCTCAGGCGGCATCCTCGCCCTCGCCCAGGGCACCACGGCCTATGGCGGCACGCGTCCTGTGGCCGAGCAAATCATCGCCGACGAGGTGACTCCCGTGACAGGCGCCGACCGCGTGTGGTTCGTCGACAGGCACCGGCGGCTGTGCGCGTTGCACGGCGCGCGCGTCGAGGTGCTGAGCGGGCCGCTCGACGCTTCCTCGATAGCGTGGAACAGCGTGGAACGCGAACTCGTGGCGGTCGACACCGCGGGCCGGGTGACCGTGAGAATGTCGTCGGGGCGTTTCTACCACCGCGATGTCGCCTGGCGACAGGTGTTCAGCGACGAGGCCCGCGCGCTCGCCGTCGACCCCGACGGCAACGTCTTTGACCTGCACGACGAAGACCCGGCGGCAATGATCACCGTGGCCTACCGCTCGCGGCCCATCCTCGCCGACGAACTCATGAGAAACGCGCCCCATTATGTGGTGTGGAACGCGCACGCCCACGACGCGCGCCTCACGTTAGGCCTGCTGGCCACGCGGTTGCCGCCGCCGGTGGCTGCTCAGCCCGACTTTGACGACACCACCTGCCCGCGCGACGGAGCCTTCCCTGTCGCCGCAATCACGGCCCACGGTCACCTGCTGCGCCCGCTCGCCATGCGAGTGCCACCCTTGCCCCAGCGCGCCTTTATCCTCGAAGTGGAGGGCAACGGCGGCGGCATCTCTCTCCACCCGGTCCTCATCGGTAAAAGAATGTAAGTTTTATCCATGACAGGAACGCGATGCCGCCTACCTGTGGGGGTGCTCGGCGATTCGCACGATGGCTTTTGTCCTTGATGGTTTGCTCTATTTTCAAATTTCAATATAAATTGCTATCTTTGTGGACTGAAAGCGAACAGCGGGCATGCTCGCTATTTAACGTCTAAGTTTAGGAATATGATGAAAAGAATTGCAGTGATGATGGCGGCGGTTGTGATGACGGCAGCGACTGCCATGGCATGCACGAGCTTGATGGTGGGCAAGAAGGCCAGCGCCGACGGCTCGGTGATGTGTACCTATAACGCCGACTCGTTCGGCACGTTCCGCAACCTGACTTATCTGCCGTCCGGCAAGCATGCGCCGGGCGAGATGCGCCGCATCATCGACCGCGACAGCAAGGAGTATCACGGCGAGATACCCGAGGCTCCGGTGACCTACAGCGTGATCGGCAACATCAACGAGTGGCAGGTGACCATCGGTGAGACTACCTACGGTGGCCGCCCCGAGCTGCGCGACTCGACGGGAATCATCGACTATGGCTCGCTGATGGAATTGGCTCTGCAACGCGCCAAGACGGCCCGTGAGGCCATCCGGGTGATGACCACACTGGCCGAGACCTACGGTTATTGCAGCACGGGTGAGGTGTTCAGCATCTGCGACCCCAATGAGGCCTGGATCATGGAGATGGTGGGCTGCGGCGCCGGCAGCAAGACGGTGGCTTGGGTGGCCCTGCGTGTGCCCGACGACGCCATCTGCGCCCACGCCAACCAGAGCCGCATCCGCACTTTCGACCAGAAGGACAAGAAGAACGTCATGTTCTCCAAGAACTGCATTACCTTCGCGCGCAGCCGGGGGTGGTTCAGCGGCGAGGACAAGGACTTCAGCTTCTATGATGCCTACGCCGAGGATGACTTCAGTGGCCGCCGCATCTGCGAGGCCCGTGTGTGGAGCATCTACCGCCGCTACAGCGACGGCTTAGGCGAGCGGTATCTGCCATTCATTCTGGGTGAGGACCTCAACACCGAGCCGATGCCCCTGTGGATTGTGCCGAACCGCAAACTCAGCGTAGCTGATGTGCAGGAATGCCTGCGCGACCACTACGACGGCACGCCACTCGACATGACCAACGACCCGGGCGCCGGGTTGTACGACTCGCCTTACCGCCCTACACCACTTTATTATAAGGTAGATGGGGTGGAGTACTTCAATGAGCGCCCCATCGCCACCCAGCAGAGCGCGTTCTCGTGGATCGCGCAGATGCGCTCGTGGCTGCCGCGCCAGGTGGGCGGACTGATGTGGTGGGCCAACGATGACGGCCACACCAGTCCCTATACGCCCATCTATTGCTGCGGCACGCGCCAGCCCAATTGCTACAACACGCCCGGAGCCGACTGTGTGACCTTCAGCCGCGACAACGCCTACTGGGTGTGCAACTGGGTGGCCAACATGGTGTATCCGCGCTACAGCCTGATGATGCCCAGTCTCAAGGCCGTGCGCGACTCGCTCGACCAGAGCTATCGCGACCATCAGCCACATGTCGAGGCGCGTGCCATCGAACTGCTCAAGACTGACGAGCAGGCGGCCGTGCGTTTCCTCACCGACTACGGCTGTCAAAAGGGCGATGAGATGGTGGCGCACTGGAACCGGCTGGCCGAGTACCTCATCGTCAAGTATAACGACATGGTGGTGCGGGCCGAGGAGAACGGCCGCTTCAAGCGCACCAAGACCGGTTTCAAGCCCATCCTGGAGAAGCCCGGCATCCCCGACAAGACGGCTCGGCGCATCGCCGCCGAGGCCGGCGACCGCCTCAAGTCGCCCGCCAAACAGAAATAAGCCGTGACTTTCCCCCGAAATTATGGTTTATCGCACTTTGCCACACTTATTATTATCTTATTCACTTATAATTTGCGGTTTTGTGTTATTTTTAGTACTTTTGCCTAATTAATCACGAACCTTTTTATTAAGCTAACGTTACATGAGAAAATTCATCCTGGGGGTTTTGACCCTCGCCACCGCGACAACAGCCATGGCTCAGGAGCCATTGTGGCTGCGCGATGTGAGCATTTCGCCCAACGGGCAAGAGATAGTGTTTACCTACAAGGGCGACATCTTCAAGGTGGCCACTGCCGGAGGCATGGCCGTTCGCCTCACCTCGCAGCCGAGTTTCGAGAGCTGCCCGGTGTGGTCGCCCGACGGACGGCAGTTGGCGTTTGCCAGCGACCGCAACGGCAACAACGACGTGTTCATCATGCCGGCCGCCGGCGGCACAGCAACCCGCCTCACGTTTAACAGCGCCGCCGAGACGCCCACAGCGTTCACTCCCGACGGCAAGAACGTGTATTTCAACGCCGCCATCCAAGACCCGGCCTCGAGCGTCGCCTTCCCCAGCGCGCGCCTCACCGAGGTGTACCAGGTGCCGGTGTCGGGCGGCAGGACCACGCAGGTGCTGGCTACGCCGGCCGAGGATATCGCCTTCTCGCCCGACGGCCGTTTCTTCCTCTATCACGACCAAAAGGGCGTGGAGAACAAGTGGCGCAAGCACCACACGAGCAGCATCACGCGCGACGTGTGGCGCTTTGACGTGTCCACCGGCAAGCACACTAACCTCACCTCGCGCGGCGGCGAGGACCGCACGCCGCGCCTCTCGCCCGACGGCAAGACGGTGTATTTCTTGAGCGAGCGCAACGGCGGCTCTTTCAACGTCTACTCCATGCCGCTGGCCACGCCGGCGAGCGTGACGCAGGTGACCTCGTTCAAGACCCACCCGGTGCGCTTCTTGAGCGTCGCCTCGACAGGCACTCTGTGCTTCAGCTATAATGGTGAAATCTACACCCAGCAACCCGGCGGCAAGGCCACGAAATTGAAAATCAGCCTCATCCACGACGACGCCGAGCAAATCAAGCAACTGTCGATGACGCGCGATGCCACGAGCGCAACCGTCTCGCCCGACGGCAAGCAAGTGGCCTTCGTGGCCCGCGGCGATGTCTTTGTCACAAGCGTGGAATATGGCACCACCAAGCAAATCACCAGCACGCCACAAAAGGAGACCGAGGTGTGCTGGGGACCCGACAACCGCACCCTGGCCTATGCCAGCGAGCGCAACGGCAACTGGCAGCTCGTCAAGGCTACCATCGCCCGCAAGGAAGACCCCAACTTCCCTAACGCCACGCTCATCGACGAGGAAATCATACTTCCGTCGACCACCATCGAGCGCGCCGTGCCGCAATTCTCTCCCGACGGCAAGGAACTCGCCTTTATCGAAGACCGCATGAAACTGCGCGTCGTCGACCTCAAGAGCAAAGCCACGCGCACCGTTACCGACGGTTCCACCTGGTATGAGACCAACGGAGGCTTTAACTATGCCTGGTCGCCCGACGGCAAGTGGTTCACCCTCGAGTTCATCGGCCACCAGCGCGACCCCTACACCGACATCGGCATCGTGAGCGCCAAGGGAGGCGACATCACCAATATCACTAACAGCGCCTACTTTAGCGAAAGCCCCAAGTGGGTGATGGACGGCAACGCCATCCTCTTCTTGAGCAACCGCTACGGTATGCGCGCCCACGGCTCGTGGGGCTCGCAAAGCGATGTCATGCTCGTGTTCCTCAACCGCGAGGCCCGCGACAAGTATTACCTCAACAAGGAGGACGCCGAACTGCTCAAGGAGGCCGAGAAGGAGGCTGAAAAAGAGAGTAAGAAGGCCGACGACAAGAAAAAAGACGACAAGAAGAAAGACGACGCCAAGAAGGATGAAAAGACCAAGGATATCGTGGTTGAGCTCGACAACATCGAGGACCGCATCGTGCGCGTCACGCCCAACTCGAGCGACATCGCCAGCGCCATGATCAATAAGGACGGCGACGCCCTCTATTATCTCTCGGCTTTCGAGAAAGGATATGACCTGTGGAAAATGGACCTGCGCGACCACAGCACCAAGTTGCTCAACAAAACCGACTGCAAATGGGCCAACATCGAGCCTTCGAAAGACGGAAAAGAACTCTTTATCTTGGGTAGCAGCACCATGCAAAAGCTTACCGTCTCGAGCGATAAACTTAAGAAAATCAGCTACACGGCAAAGATGAAACTCGACTTGGCGCAAGAGCGCGAATATATGTTCAACCACGTGCAACGCCAGGTGGCCAAGCGATTCTACGACACCGGCATGCACGGCGTCAAGTGGGACGCGATGTGCGACAACTATCGTCGTTTCCTGCCCCACATCAACA
Source organism: uncultured Prevotellaceae bacterium (assembly GCA_947169265.1). Classification (GTDB taxonomy): domain Bacteria; phylum Bacteroidota; class Bacteroidia; order Bacteroidales; family Muribaculaceae; genus Sodaliphilus. The sequence goes on along the minus strand of CAMVPC010000018.1, from coordinate 45,279 downwards.
ATAACTACGACTTCTCGACCATGCTCAGCGAGCTGCTGGGCGAGCTCAATGTGAGCCACACCGGTAGCGGCTACAGCGGACGCGGCGGCAGCGAGGCCACCGGCGAGCTGGGCGTCATTTTCGACTGGAACTATACCGGCAACGGGCTCAAAGTGGCCGAAGTGGTCACCGGAGGCCCTCTCGACAAGGCGGCCTCGCGCGTCAAGCCCGGCACCATCATCGAGAAAATCAACGGTCAGCCGGTGAGCGTCGAGAACGACTACACGCTGCTCCTCAACGGCACTGTGGGCAAGAAAACGCTCCTGTCGATGCGCCAGGGCGGCGACAGCTGGGACGAGGTGGTGAAACCCGTCTCGCGCGGCACCCTCAATAACCTGCTCTACTCGCGGTGGGTCAAGCACAACGCACACGTTGTCGACAGCCTGAGCCACGGACGACTGGGATATGTCCACATCAAGGCTATGAACGACGCCAGTTTCCGCGAGACTTACAGCCAAGTGTTGGGTAAGTACAACCAGTGTGACGGCATTGTCATTGACACACGCTGGAACGGCGGCGGACGCCTCCACGAGGACATTGAGGTTCTCTTCAGCGGCAAAAAATACCTTACGCAGGAAATTCGCGGACGCGCGGCTTGCGACATGCCCAGCCGACGTTGGAACAAGCCCAGCATCATGCTGCAGTGTGAGGCCAACTATAGCAACTCGCACGGCACACCGTGGGTCTACAAGCACGACAACCTGGGGCTGCTCGTGGGTACGCCCGTGCCCGGCACCATGACCAGCGTGTCGTGGGAGACGCTGCAAGACGAGAGCATGTACTTCGGTATTCCCATCATCGGCTACCGCACGGCGCAGGGCAATTACCTGGAGAACTCGCAGCTCGAGCCCGACATCCTTGTCATCAACGACCCCGCCGATGTGACGCGCGGCATCGACACGCAGCTCAAGACAGCCGTCGAGACGCTTCTCAAGCAGGTGGGACGCTGACCCGAATAGTTTATAAAATGTATAACCTTAAAATTTGACAGTTATGTTACTTGAAAGTTTTTTCTCTCCCACAGGAACCTTCTTTTTAGTGTGCGGCATTGTGGCCAGCGTCGGCCTTATCATGGGATATGTGCCGCAGGCTATCCACACGATACGCACGCGCGACACCGACGGCATTTCTATGCCCGGCTTCATCATGATGGCGGTTGGGTGCATCGCCTTTATCTGCCAGGGATTGATGTTGGGCGTGGTGGGCAAGGACGGCTCGTTCCCCGGCCCGGGAACTTGGCTCTTCTTGACTAACCTGGTGACAGCCGTGTGCAGCATCATCATCTTCGGCATCAAGATTCACAACGACTACATCAAGAAGGATAAGGACAAAAAGAAAGAAGACAAGGAGTAAGCATCTTCTCTCTCTATACCCCCTTTACATTTGAAGGCGCGCCCCGGCGAGTGGGACGCGTCTTCATTTCTCTCGTCAATTGTCAGGGAACGGCGTAGAGCGTGAAGTGGTCGTCGCTCCATAGCTCGCGGTAACCCTTGAGGAGCATCCAGCGATTGAGAACGTCGAGCTTGGCGTTGTCCTGATAGGCGGTTTGGTGCGGGCCGTAGTCGGCGAGATAACTCTCGCTGGGCGCGGTCCAGGTGTTGCCCAGGGTGTTGAACTTTTGACGCAACACAAGTGGCGAACTGTTGAAGTCGTCGGTGAGTTTTTTCTCGAGCATCGAGGCCGACAGTTGCTCGGGCCACGAACAGCCGATGAAGGGCCGCGTGCCGGTGAGATAGTTAATGGTGGGCAGGCTGCCGTAAGCCAGCAGCGTGTCGCCCTCATGGACATAGGGGGCGATGCCGTCGAGCAGGTCGTTGACGATGGCGGCACGCTCGGGCGTGGTGAGCACATGGGCGGCGCGCAGTGTGTGGATGGTAGCCGTTTTTCCTGTCAGCGGTCCGGCATCAAAATAAGAGCCGCCTGTGACAAGCCGGCACAAGCATACGCCCAGGAAAGCCACCAACAAAATGCGGCGGCGCTTGGTCGCGAGCCACCACAGCCCGGCCACGGGAGCGGCCCCCCAGGCGATGACGGCTCCGTTGTTATAAGCGCCATCACTGCCCAGCGGCATCACCACAAGCATGATAAGACCCATGAGGGCGAGTGTGGCGATGGGACCACGATGTTTCCTGAACACGGCCACGCAGGCTACGGCCACCATGAGCCAAAGCGGTTGCAACGGGCGCATACGCCAGGTGAAAAAGCACCACAGGGCCACGGCGACAATGGCCATAGTCCATCGTAGCGCGTGCTGCCGGCGGCAGGCGAGCGCGAAATCGAGCAGCAGGGTGCATACCCCCAGCTTGAGGGCGCACCACAGCAGGGTGACGTAGAATCGGAACTGCGTCATCAGCAGTTGGCCTGTGGTGTGCGACGTGGTGCCGCTGTCATCGCCGGCGATGGCCCGCAAGTCGTCGATATTCGCGAGCATCAGCGGCCAGTGACCCGAGCGACGCATCGCCATCACCACGAGCGCGGTCATGAGAGCGGCCCCCGCAAGCACCCACGCGCAACGTGCCACAGCCACGCGCCACGTCATGCCGCGACGACGCGCGTCGACCACGACGGCGACCAGCAGCAAAACAGAGAGCACATTGGGCACGCGCGAAAACGCGTTGAGGGTGAGCGTCATGCCTCCCATCACCAGCAACAGGCGATTGCCTTTGTGCGTGCCCACAAGCAATAAGGCAATGGCCACGCTATAGAAAAACACCGTGAACAGGTCGTAGCTGAGTGTATAGAGCGGCGGCAGGAACGCCAGCGTCACCAGCAACGCGCCGGCAACGGTCTCGAGGGCCCCTGCCCGAGCGTCAACCTGCCGCCATGCCACGAAAAGCGCTGTGGCGGCGAGCAGACACAAGGCGAGTCCGGCCAGCCTCATTCCCGCTATTCCCATCGTGGGGAATGCCGCTTGCAAGGCACCTCCCAGCACGCCGCTCATGTAGTACATGAAATTGTAGCTCACCGTGCCGGGAGCCTGATAGAATTGGTCGTAGAAAGTGAGGTAGAATCCCGAGTCGGCTATATCGAAGCCCCAATAGACACCGGCCATTCCCACCAGGGCACACGCGGCGAGACCCACAGCGAAGGTGAGCCACGGTCGCCGTTGCGACATGTTTTTCAGTGACGAGAGCACGCTCATTATCTAAAAGGTTTAAAATGACACTCTTGGGCCACAGCCATCAACTCGTTGTCACCATCGCTGTCGCCGTAGGCTACGAGAAGATGCTCGGCGAGCGGCGCGTGACCATGCGCCTTGAGCCACCGCTCGAGGCGCGTCACCTTCTCGGCACCGCGGCAGTTGGCGCCGTCCAGGCGACCGGTGAGTGTGCCGTTTCCATCAACTTCAAGGCGTGTCCCTATCACCGGCACGCGGTCATCGAGCAGAGCCGAGACCCACCGCTCGACGCTCGCTGTCACCACCACCACAATGTCGCCGGCGTTTTCGTGCGCCGCAATGGCATCGAGGGCCGCCGGGCGCAACAGGTGGCGATGCCCCCGGGCAAAGCGCGCGGCCAGGCCGTTGAACTCTTCGAGCGAAACGCCTTTCACAAAACTATCAAGCAAGGCTTGCTTGGCGCGGGTACCGTCAACCAGGCCCATGGCAAATCCCGCCAAAACAAAGAAGTGGCGGCACAGCGCGCTATAGTAGCGCCTGCGTCCCATCGCCCACTTGAAGAAAACCTTGAACGTGTCGGCCGTGGTAACGGTGCCGTCGAAGTCGAAGGCTACCAGAACAGGTTTATTGTCGGGAGAAACGCTCATCGCAACAAATAAATGATACACACAAACGATGCCACCCACAACAACACGCACACCTGCGTGAAACGGTCGTGGAACAGCACACGCATGGGGTCGCCACTCTTGCCGCTCACGAGCGTGAGCTGCATGTAACGTAAAATGCCGGCAATGACAAAGACCGCCGTGCAGTAGATGTGACGATTGGCAAACCGTGTGGTGACCTCGGGCGATATCGTGTAGATGAGATAAGCCACCACAGCGACAGTGGCCACCATTGTGAGCGACAGATTAAGGAATTCCACGCCATAGTGCTCGGCCACGGCGCGCACCGCCGTCTTGTTCTCGCGATAGAGCAGGGCGTCGTCGCGACGCTTCCCCAGCGCGAGAAACAGCGCCAGCAAGTATGTCATGATGACTAACCACTGCGACACTTCCACGCCACACGCCTCGCCGCCTGTCATGATGCGCATTACATAGAACGATGAGAGCACCAACACGTCGACAATCACCACACGCTTGAGTAGCAGACTGTAGAGCAGGTTGAGGACCATATAGGCAAGAATCCACCACAGCACATGAGACGATGTGCAGCAAGTCGCCACAACAATCGCACCGGCTACACACGCAGCGCACAAGACGCCGCCCGTCACCGGAGAAAGGGCACCGCTGGCCAGCGGGCGCCGGCACTTGGTGGGATGCAGGGCGTCGCGCTTGCGGTCCACAAGGTCGTTGAGGCAATACACGGCGCTGGCGGCCAGCGAGAAGGCGAGTGCGGCGAGTGCCGTGTGCCCCAGTAACGTCATGTCGTTCAACACACCGCCAAAGAATAGCGGTAGGAACACGAACACGTTCTTGCTCCATTGCGGCAGCCGCAGCAGCGACAATATGTCTTTGAGTTTTTTCATAAAATCTTCGATTATTCGGCCACTTTCCACTCTTTTAGGGTGCGGGCCTCGGGGTCGACGACGACGCCCACCTTGACCTTGCGGCGGCGGTCGTTCCAGTAGGGGATGAGGTAATCGCGCTCGTTGATTTGGGCCAGGGCATCGTCGACGGTAGCCGCGCCGTCGATTTTGAGTTCGAGCACGTAGATGGTGTGCCGGTTCTTGAGCGTGACGTCGCAGCGGCCACGCGCGTTACGCACCTCGGTGAGCGTCTCGATGCCCACGCAGTCAAACACAATCTTGAGTATCGTCTCGAAATCGCGTTCCGTCTTGTTGCTCAAGTCGTAAGGCAGCGACGACATGTAGCTCTTCACGGCCTCGAGCGCGGCGTCGATATCGTCGTCGAGGATGGCGCGCTGCACTACTCTCACCAGGTGTCGGTTGTCGTTGACATTCGGGCTGAGGTAACGTGGCATGAGGGTGCGGAAGAGCCCGCGGCTCACTTCGCCGTTGGGGATACCTAAGGTGTAAAGTCCGGTCGGTTTCTCGTAATCCTTGATGGTGAGATAACCACTCTGGTAAAGGATTGCCACGGCGCTCTCCATGTTGTCGAACGGCTGGTCGAAATCGTAGTCGTACATTTTGGTCTGCTCAAGATCAGTAATGCTGAAGTTATACACTTCGAGCACTTTGAGTAGCGCCGAGGGCGTCGCGCTCGAAAACCAATAGTCCTTGAGCATGAGTGATTGGAACACGTTCACCAGGCTGAACGGGTTGTAGATTTCGGTCATTCCGGGGCCGAAACGGTAGCCGTCGTAGCGCTCGCGCAGCATTTCGAGCATCTCGTCGTAGTCGACCTCATATTCTTGTGCCATAAGCGCGATTTCGGGCTGGAAATTGTCCTCCAGCTCCCGCTGCGTGATGCCGCACAAGCCTTCCATATCACGGTTCATCGAGATGTTCGAGAGGTTGTTGATGGTCGAGAAAATAGACATTTGCGAGAACTTGGTGATACCCGTGAGGAAGACGAAACGCAGGTGCTCGGCCATGTTTTTCACCGGGCCGTAGAACGTGTTGTAAATCGAGCGGATGACTTGCAGCTTCTCGGGCTCGTCGATGACATTGAGCACCGGCGAGTCATACTCGTCGAAAATCAGCACCGCGCGATGCCCCGTGCGCTCGTGCGCCGCGATAATGAGCTTCTCAAGTCTGCCGCCAAACGAGAGTTCCTCATTATTCAAACCATATTTCTTCTCGAAATCGGCCAATATGGAGTTGATGGAAACTTTCACGTAATGGGGATCGTCGTTTTTGCAGCGCGACATGTCGAAGTGGAAGACGGGGTATCGCGTCCAGTCTTTCTCGAGCCGATCGATAGCCAGGCCCTCGAAGAGGTCCCTGCGGCCCAGGAAATAGTATTTGAGCGTGGAGCACAGCAGCGACTTGCCGAAGCGACGCGGCCGGCTCAAGAATATCGCATCGCCGTAGTGGTTGGCCAAGCGATAGACATACTCGGTTTTGTCGACGTACACAAAACCACCTTCTCTTATTTTCTCAAAGTCCTGCACACCGGCAGGGAAACGTCTTCTTTCCATCATTTCAGCGCTACGATAGTGGGTGAATTCGGTTTTAACCTACAAATTTACAAAACTATTTGGAATTTAGCAAACCTCCAATCCCAATCGGGCCAAAAACGGATATAAAAAGCGGGTCACCCGCAAAAACTCATGTTTAATCAGATGACCCGTTCTTTTGGGTATATGTCAGCTTTTCGGGCCGGTGGGTTACTTGCCGAAGATGTTTTCGAGCAGGGTAAGGAAGGCACCCACGTTATCGAGGCTCGACAGGTCGATGCGGTCGCGGTTGCCCTTGTTCATAAAGATGCCCTTCTCGAAGTTGCGGTGCTCTATCACAAGAGCGCCGTTGTCGGGGTAGATGCTGGCCACCTCACCGCGCAGGTACTGCGCGTCACCCACCCGCATGCCATCGCGCCATACCTCAATCACGCGTCGGTTGTTGTTAAACTTGACCACGCGGTTCAAGTCGAACACTTCATGCATGAGTCGCGGCACGATAAACGTGTTCCATTGCTGCTCGGCCATGTAGAGCCAGCGCGTGCGAGCCTCATCGGGGCCGCTGTTTTGCGGCGGATAGTGGCGCTCGTCGCGATAGGTGTACTCCTTGGCAAAAGTATACATGCCGCCGGGGCCATTAAAGCAGAACGTGAAGGCGGCGCGAGTGCCCTCGTAGGAGCCGTTCTTGTAGGTCTTCGTGCGGCCGCTGCGGCAATACAGCATGTTCCTATAGTAGTAGGTGGCCATCTTGGTCTTGTTGGCGCGGTCGCGGCGGAATTTATAGTAGGAGAAGCCTTCGGTGCCTACAAACATATCGGTGCCGGCAAAACTGCCGGGCATGTTGTAATAGATTGAGCAAAAAGCTATAACGACGCCAGCCACAAGCCCTATGATGGGCCACGTGTAGTTGTCGACGCCGCTGAGGATGAGCCAGCACATGGCTCCTATCAAGAGCAAACCGATGACAAAGCCGATTGCCGCGCCCGTGTTGTGGCGCTTGAAGGCGGCCTTCGGCTGGGTGGTCTCACACAAAATGATTTCCCCTATATCGTGGGGTTTTTCGAGAAAAGGAGCGTCCATAACGATTTGATTTTAGTGGTTTATGAGGCCCACAGGGATGTCGTAGCCCAAGAGTTTGAACCCCACCTTGAACGGTGTGGCGCTCTTGCGCGGCCGCGGACCGTTATAATAATAAAAAAGACGTTGCTTGTCGAACGACGGTACGCTCACCATGCGCGTCTCGCCGGGTCCCGCGCCCACGTTCACCGTGACTGTGCGCTCGTGCAACATCTCGTCGTCGAGTGTGCGGTATCGCAGTAGCAGGCTCACGTGTGAGATGGCATGCGAGGTGTTGTTGGTCACGAAAAAGGTTTCCTTGCTGTCGCCGGCCCGCTTGGCAAAGCCACGAAGTGTGACCGCGTGCGGGTCGAGGGCGAGCGTGCTGTCGACTTCCACATCGGCCAGATTCTCGACGGGCGTGCCGTCGTCGCGCAGGCCGCTCTGCGTGGTTCGCGTGCGCGCCCCTGCAGCGAGCGCCACAAGCCCCACGAGCAGCATCATTGTCATTATTTTTCTCATAGATAACGTTTTCGGTTCATGGGATGGCCGTTGCCACCTGACGGGTAAATTTTCTTGAAGCCTTGCGGCAGTCGCTCTTCCTGTTTCTCGGGGATGATGGAGATTCCGCGAAACAGCGTGGGAAGGAACCGCGCGAAGTTGACGCGCACCTTCACCTTCCAGTGTGGCGGGTCGAAGGTGAGCGTGGTAAAGTCATGGCTTGCCGTGGCCACACACTCGAGCGGCTTGTGCAACGTGACGTGGTCGCGCTCGGTGTAGAGCCAGAGGCGCAGCTTACTATCGACGGCGCTGCCGGCCATATAGCCGATCACCGTGCCGGGCAGCAGTTCCAGGTCGTCGCTGGCCACAAGCAAGAGTCGATAGTCGACGCCGCGGGTGCCATTCCAGCGCTCGATGGCGATAGTCATGTCCTCGTCGGGGTAATACCACAGGCCTTCGAGTGGCTGCACATCGAGGCTGTCGAAGTGGCAGCGCATGACTTCCTCGTCAATGTCGGGGCACACCACCGAAGTGCCGGGCAGGTCGATGGCGCGCGTGGCCATCGCCATCGCGCCAATCATCATCGCCAACAACATCATCCGTCTCATCACTTCACTCTTCACGCTTAATTAGTGGCAAACCTGTAAGTGAGTCCAAAACTGAGGATTTCCTTGAACTGCCAGTAGTGCCAGGAATCGTGCCTGGGCGCGCTCTTGTCATAACGCAGGTGAGTGAAAATCTTGGTGTTCAAGTACTTGTTGATAGAGAAATCAAATGTGTTCTCCCAGTCACCTTGCACATAATGATAATTGGTGAACGCGTAGAGTCGCGATGTCCAGATGATTTGCGGCGTGATTTTCCACGTGAACTTCCCCTCAAGGCTCGAACCGAAGCTGTGCTTGGTGTGGCGTCCCTCGTCGATGCCGAACGCCGTGGGATTCAAGTTGTCGATGTCGCGGCAAATCTTTAGGTTGTAAGACAGCGGCGAGATAGCCAAAGTGAGCACTTTGATTTCGTCCTTGTCCTTGTAGTTATAGGTCATACCAAGGCCCAACGTGAGCTCGCCCGGCGATAGAAACGCCGCTGTGAGGTCGTGCGTGTTGGTCTTATAGTTTTTGAAAAACTGTGTCTTAAACTGCAGGTTGGCGCTATAGTACCAGTGTTCCACCGCCTTGTAGCCCAGCTGTGAATTGAACTGGAACAGGTCTTCGCTAAAGTGGTAGTTGCGCAGCGAGTCGCCGCTGGCCGTAGCCACGCCCAGCTTGTAATGCAGCGTGTTGTTGAACAGCCACTTGGGGTGCAACGTCTGGTTCAGGTTGAACTCCCAGTTCACGTCGGCCAGTACATTGAGGTTGTTTTGGCCGCCCTGGTACCAGTTTCCGCTCAAGTAGGATTGGGTGAAATGCAACGACGGGTTGAACGTGTGCAGCCAGTGGTGCACTTTTGTCTCGCGCCGGTCCTCGGGGACATCGGGCGCGGGTACCGCTTTCTCCTGCACGGCGAGCAGCGCCGTGCTGGGGTCGGCCTTCACCACCACAGGCGCGGGCGCCGCAGGCAGGCTGTCGGCATTGAAGGCCACCAAGTCGGGGTTGGCTATCGTCATCGCGTGGCGACGTCGCGCGGCGTCGTGCCGCGCCTGCCGCGCCCGGTTGAGCCATGCGTCATCGGTCTTGAGACCCGACGTCCCAGCCATCGGTGCCACCACGCTATCGCCCGCATCGTACCGCTCGTAGATGAGCGGCATGAATTGGTAACTTTGCTGCGCCTCTACACCCAGGGCCGCCAGCACGCATATAATTACCGATAATATCCTGTTATTCATCATAGCCACAAAGTTAGCGTTTTTTTGAGTAAGACCCTATTTTCGCGGGCATAAAAATGTTATTTTTTGAGAAAGCCGCCATTATGACGTGTGTTTTATGGGTGTATCGGTCATTTTGTCTTGTAAATTTGCCATTTTGACACACAGAATACGCTTTTTTGGCGATGGCACGTGGTATGCTTATTAGTAAAGCGAACGCGCCTCTCGCCCGGCGGGAGGCCCCGAAAAAAAGAATTTATTAACAACTTAAAATTATAGGAGATTGAAAAAATGTTAGTACGTAGAAATTCAAACTGGTTACCTGATGTCTTTAACGACTTGTTCAACACCGAGTTTATGCCGCGCGTCAACACCACCAAGCCCGCGGTGAACGTCATCGAAAAGGACCACGAATATACCGTGGAACTTGCCGCCCCGGGCATGACACGTGACGACTTCACTGTCACCCTCGACGAGGACGAGAACCTCGTGGTGGCCATGGAGAAGAAGGTTGAGAAGACCGAGAATGAGAATGAGAATGAGGATGAGAAGAAGAGCGACGGACACTATCTGCGTCGCGAGTTCTTCTACTCGAAGTTCAACCAAACGCTACTGTTGCCTGAGGATGTCGACCGCGACAAGATTGTAGCAAGCGTGGAGAACGGCGTGCTCACCGTCACGCTTCCCAAGAAGAGCGCCGAGGACCTCAAGAAGGAGCGCAAAATCATCACCGTAAGTTAAAACGCACACATCAAGTCTCATGAGCTCAAGAGCCGGCCGCGACGCGGTCGGCTTTTTTTGCGCGATGACGTGTCCACCCCAATCGGCCGCGGAACATATTTTTTCGGCGAAAATGGGGTTTGTCACAGCAAGTTTTGCTATATTTGCCGAATAGGAACAAACCACAATACAAGTTAACGATGAGACGCAGTATTTTAATCGTGATGGGCGCGATGATAGCCTTGATGGGCGCGGCCCACGACGTGATCCAGGCCCGCGCGCTTGCCGGGCGGCTATCGCCACGGCTGGCCGACAAGGTGGCATTCCACCTTGTGGAGGGCGACAGCGCCGACGTGTTTACCCTCGAAAGCCGCGGCGACACCGTGTTCATTGGCGGCAACAACGCCTTGTCGATGGCCGTGGGGCTCAACCGCTACCTCAACCGCTATTGCCACGTGACCGTGTCGTGGTATGCCGACGTACCCGTCGAGCTGCCCGCCACGCTACCCGCCGTGCCGCGGCGTGAGACGGTAAGGGCGCGCGTGCCGCAACGCTTCTTCCTGAACTATTGCACCTACGGTTACACCATGCCCTTTTGGAACTGGTGCGACTGGGAGCGTTTCATCGACTGGATGGCGCTCAACGGTGTGAACATGCCGCTGGCTATCACAGGCCAGGAGGCCGTGTGGCTCAACGTGTGGCGGCAAATGGGAATGACCGAGCAGGAAGTGAGGAAGTTCTTCACCGGCCCGGCCTACCTGCCGTGGCACCGCATGGCCAACATCGACGCCTGGTGCGGGCCGTTGCCGCAGGAATGGCTCGACAAGCAGGCGCGCCTGCAACAGCTCATCCTGGAGCGCGAGCGGGCGCTCAACATGCGTCCCGTGCTACCAGCCTTTGCCGGACACGTGCCGCGGCGCCTCAAAGAGCTATATCCCGATGCCGACATCAAGGCGATGAGCGCCTGGGACGACTTCGCCGAGCCTTACCGCACCTATTTCCTGCACAGCGAGGACCCGCTATATGCCACCATCCAGCGCTTGTTCCTTGAGGAGCAGACGCGCATGTACGGCACCGACCACATCTACGGCATCGACCCCTTCAACGAAATGGACCCGCCCAGCTTCGAGCCGCAATACCTTCACGACGTGTCGCGGCACATCTATGAGAGTCTCGCCGCCGTCGACCCGCAAGCCGAATGGCTGCAAATGGGCTGGTTTCTCTATTACCAGCGCCGCGACTACACCGACGAGCGCGCCCGCGCCATGCTCACCGGCGTGCCGCAAGGACGCATGACGATGCTCGACTATTACTGCGAGTACAAGGAAATGTGGCGCGACCTCGACGGTTTCTACGGCCAGCCCTTCATTTGGTGCTATTTGGGCAACTTCGGCGGCAACAGCAACATCCAGGGCAACGTGAAAGCCGCCGGCGAGCGACTTGAGCGGGCGCTTGCCCAGGCCGGCGACAACCTGGTGGGCATCGGTTCCACGCTCGAGGGCCTCGATGTGCAGCAGTTCCCCTACGAATACATCCTCGAGAAAGCGTGGGATTTCAAAAAAAACGAGCGACAAGTGGTTGACGAACTTGCCGACCGCCATGCCGGCCGCTACTCGCCCGCGGCGCGACGGGCGTGGCGCGCACTCTTCGACAGCGTGTTGTGTATCCGTCCCACCACATTCAACGGTCCTCTACCCTGCTCACGCCCCATGCTTGGCAAGGAGAACCGGCACTGCGCCGTGCGATATGACGCGGCCACGTTGCTCACCGTGTGGGACACCCTGCTCGAGCAGGACAGCGTCACCACCGACGCCATGACCATCGACCTGATTTGGACCGGGCGTCAGCTGCTGGGCGACGCGTTTGGCGTCTGCAAGCACCGGCTCGACAGCCTCTATCAAGCCGGCAGCCGCGACAAGGCGCACATGCGCGCCCTCATCACCGAGATGCGCATGCTGCTCGACGACATGGACCGCCTCAACGCCGAGCACCCCTATTGCACCGCCGCCAAATGGATAGAGCAGGCGCGCGACTTGGGCGACACTCCGGCCATGAAAGACTACTACGAGATGAACGCGCGGCGACTCATCACCACGTGGGGTGGTGACCTCAACGACTATGCCTGCCGCAACTGGAGCGGACTGCTCGCGTCCTACTACGTGCCACGATGGGAAGCCTACCTCAAGCAGATGGAGCGCGCTCTCGACAGCGGCAAGCCTTTTGACCAAGATGCCATGCGCCGCAAAATCGACGCCATCCAGCAGGCATGGCCCATCGGTCACAACTCAGTTACCGCCCGGCGCGGCGGCGACGTGTTGGGACTGTGCCGCGAGCTGCGCCGGCGGCATGACGCCGCCCTACGGCTACTCGTCGACCCTTCGTCGCGCTAACGGTGGAGATGGATGCCGGGTTTGATTTTGAGTTTGTGGAGTTCATCGGTATCGGTGAATGAGAACGAGCAACTGAGGTCCAGGAACTTGTGAGGCGCGACGAGATCGCCATCGGCCGTCATGCCATCGCTGTGGATGGTGACGTCAATGTTTTTCATCTTGACGAAACGGTACGACACCTCATCGACGTGGGCCGTCACGTCGCCCACGGGAAGCTTGCCGCCGGCAGGCACGCGCTCGCGCGAGATGTCAAACTTGAAGTCGGCACCCAGCGAGGCGTTTCCCACGCCGGCCACGCTGATAATGTCGCTCAACTTGAGGTCGGTGGCCTTCACACTGCCCGTCAAGAGCTTCTCCAGGCCGTTAATCTCCATGTCGAAGGCGAGGGTGCCCGCCTGCGTGTTGAGCTGCCCGCGGAACTGCTCGCGCTTCCAGTACACATCGAAGCTGCCCGAGTAAGTAATGTCGCCCAACGCCTGCAACTGTTTGTTCATGAACATTTTTGTGGTGAACTGCTTGATGATTTGCCGCACCATGCCCTCCTTAGCCCGCATCGAGGGTACGTCGAAGTGGACGTGCAGTTCGTGGCGCTCACCGTGGGTAAAGCCTGTCACGGTGCCCGAAGCCTTCACCTCAAACTTTCTTCCCGCCATCCTCACCACGGCGTTGTGGAACGACAGCCGCTCGGCGGTGCCGTCCATGACCACGCTCATCTGCACGGGGAGGGTGAAGCGGCTGAGCACGGGCGCGAAAGGCCGCGCGATGTCTTGCAGCACAGCGGTGACGGTGATGGTCGAGGTACTGAAAGAGAACGGCACGCCGCGCTCAGCGTCGGGCAACGCGAGGTGGGCGTGGCTCAAACGCACCACGGTGTTCACCTGCTTGACAACGACATCGCTCAGGTCAATCCCGTGACGATTGGCGACGAGACCGCATTGCAGCTCGCGTATGTCGATGCCGGTAACGGCGTCGGTGGCCACACATTTCTTCACCGTGGCCCGCAGCGTGTCTTGCCCCATGTGGTCGACGGCCAGTTGCAGCGAGGCGGTGAGGTCGAGGTGCCCCACGTCGAAGAAGCCGCGGTGGGGCTTGCCGGTGTTCTTGCGGGGCAAGTGGTTGTCGCTCGTGTAATGGGCGCGCTCCACGCCGACAAGCGGCACACTGTCGCGGGTATCGTAGCGCAGTCGTCCCACATTCAGCCCGTGGTCCACCGTGTTGCCTTGGCGTCCGGTAGTAGTCCATGCCACGCGCAGGCTGTCCATCTCGACGACGTCGGGCATCATGTCGCTGTCGAGGCTTGCCGCGAGCCGATCAAGCAAAACGGTGTTGCCGTTATAGCGAATGTTCACGCGACTGGCCACCACATCATCGAGGGTAACTTCCATTTTCTTGCCGCCGGAGTCGTCTTGATTCTTGAAAGCGTCGATGACAAACTGGTAGTTGGCGGCCGTGTCGGGCGAGGCCTTGTAGAGATTGGCCTCGACGCCGGTGAGCTCGATGTCGCTCAGGTGCACCTTGTTGTGCAGCAAGGGCCACAGGTCCACGTCGGCCACGGCTTGCTCGACGCGCAACATGGGCTGTTGCCGGCGGTCGTCGACGCGCAATCCGTGCAACTTCACGTCGCAGGTGAGGAACGTCACGCCCACGTCGTCAACGCTCACGCGCGTTTGCAGTTTATCGCTCAGTGCCTGCGTGGCCCGTCGCATGAGCCAGTTTTGCACCGGCGAGGTGTTGAGCAGCAAAAAAGCGATGGACAGCAAGAGGACCAAACCTCCTGTTGTCCATGCGGTGGCCCGCAAAAGTTTGAGCCATTTTTTTTTCGCTGCCGTGGTTGCCATGGGTGGTTATTCGTCGGTGGGCGGCTCTGACGTGCCGGGCGTGCCGGGAGCGTCAAGGTCTATGTCGCGGCGCTTCCAGCCCTTGCGGCGCCCGTGGAAGATGGGGCGCTCGGCGTCCTTGCCCAGGCGCGGCTCGCGGAAGTGGATGGGGCGGTCGTGCCAGCGCGCGTTGCCTTCTTCGCCGTCGGCTCCGCGTCCACGCTCGGCGTAAGGCCGGCGGTCACGCTCATGGTCGTAGTCACGGCGTGGGCGGTCGTCGCGGCGGTCACGATCACGATCACGATCAAAGTCGCGGCGTGGGCGGTCGTCGCGGCGGTCGTCGCGGCGGTCTCGGTCGTGGAACTCGCGTCGGGGATGGCGGTCGCCTCGCTCAAAGCGGTCGCTGGCGCGGAAATTCTCGTTCTTGATGTTTTCGCCACGCTCACGCATCTCGTTGTAAGAGCCGTCGAAACTCTTGTATTGGCGCAACTCACACTCAATGTCGCCGTTGAGCAACGGATAGTGTACCGAAGCCTTGAGGCCGATGTTACTGTAAAGTTCGCGGTCGTCGGCGCATATCACCCATGCCTCGTAGCCGCGGAACACATGCTTGATTTTTTGGCCCAGCGTCTGGTACAGGCTCTCGATGTCGCCCACCACAAGACGCTCGCCATAGGGCGGATTAGTGATGACCATGCCCTTCTCGGGCGCCTCGGTCCAGTCTTCGAGGGCCTTGCGCTCGAGCTGGATATACTTGCCCATACCGGCGCGCTTGACGTTGGCCTCGCTGATGGCGATAGCCTTGGCCATAATGTCGCTGCCATATATCTTGTGGGTGAACTCACGCTCGCCGCTGTCGTCGTCATATAGCTCGCTGAACAAGTCGGCGTCGTAGTCTTTCCACTGTTGGAAGGCGAAGCTGTCGCGGTAGATACCCGGATTGATATTGGCCGCGATGAGGGCAGCCTCGATGAGGAACGTGCCCGAGCCGCACATCGGGTCGATCAAGTCGCACTGCCCGTCCCAGCCCGACAACTTGATGATGCCGGCGGCGAGCACGGCGTTGATGGGCGCCTCGGTTTGGGCCACGCGCCAGCCACGCTTGAAGAGCGGCTCGCCCGAACTGTCGAGTGAAATGGTGACCTGGTTGCCGCTGATGTGCACGTTGAAGATGCGGTCGGGGGCATTGAGGCGTATCGACGGGCGTCGCCCCTCGCGCTCCTTGAAGTAGTCGACGATGGCGTCCTTCACGCGATAAGTGACGAACCGCGAGTGGCGAAAGTGCTCGCTGAACACGGTAGTATCAATCGAGAAGGTGCTCGACGAGGTGAGCATCTCTTCCCACGGATATTGTTTCACTTGCTCGTAGAGGTCGTCGGCGTCGTTGCTCTCAAAGGTGTGGAACGGCACGAGGATGCGCAGTGCCGTGCGCAGGCACAGGTTGGCGCGATAGAGCATCGCTTTGTCGCCGGTGAACGACACCATGCGGCGGCCCTGCTCCACGTCGGCGGCCCCCAGGGCTGTGAGTTCGTCGCTCAGCACACCTTCCAGGCCCTGAAAGGTCTTGGCGACCATTTTGAAGTTTTCGCTCATGAGTTGAAGTATTGAGGTTTTAGTACTTATTGCGCTACTTGTTTAGTATTGTTCTTTCTCGTTGGGGAAAAGGCCGGCCTTCACATCGTTCACATAGTTGCCCACGCTATCGATGATTTGCTCGCCCAGGTTGTTGTAGCGGCGAAGGAACCTGGGACAGAAATCCATGTTCATGCCCAGCATGTCCTGCACCACGAGCACCTGCCCGTCGCAGTGGGGGCCGGCGCCGATGCCCACCGTGGGAATGCCCACGCTCGCGGTGACGCGCGCGGCCAGCGCGGCGGGAATCTTCTCCAGGACGATGGCGAAACATCCCAGCTGCTCGAGCAATTTAGCGTCGTTGAGCAGTTTTTGGGCCTCGGCCTCTTCCTGCGCGCGCACGGCGAAAGTGCCAAACTGGTACACACTCTGCGGAGTGAGTCCCAAGTGGCCGAAAACGGGGATTCCCGAGCGTATGATCAGTTCGATAGCCGGCGCGATTTCCTCGCCACCTTCCACCTTGACACTGTCGATGCCGGTTTGTTGTATCAGCCTCACGGCGTTGCGTTGCGCCTCGTAGGGGTCGCCCTGATAGGTGCCGAAAGGCATATCGATGCACGTCATGGCGCGGTGGCACGCGCGCGCCACGGTGCGGCCGTACACAATCATATCTTCCATCGTGATGGGGACGGTCGTGGCATTGCCCTGCATTACATTTGAGGCACTGTCGCCCACATGAATCATGTCCACGCCACCTTGCTCTACCAGGCTTGCTATCGTAAAGTCATAACTGGTGAGCACGGCAATTTTCTCGCCTGTGCGCTTCATCTCGCGAATGCGCTTAGTGGTAATTTTCTTGCTATCGCTAACGATATATCCCATTGTTTCAATAAGGTGTTTATTACAAAGAAAGGACGCTTCCTTCTTTTTGCGCTGCAAAATTAGTGCAAACCGAGCGCAAAAACAAAGTTTACTTTGGTTTTTGCCGAAGTGCCGCCTAATTTCGCGATTTTACACGCAAAATTAGTGCAAGTTGATAGCAATGCAAAACGAAAAACGTTTTTTTTCGTTTTGCATTGCCGAAACGTCGCCTAATTTATCTATAATAAGCGCAAGTTGAGAGCTGATGAGTCTTGAACAAGATGACAAAGGATAACCTTACCCCTTAAAAGCGCAACGAATTCGCAATAGGTTACGTTCAAGATTGGTCATATAACCACCAATCTTTATTTTCATTTGGCAAAATATTTTTTCATTTTTTGATATTGGCTTGTGGCTGTGGTGGGGTTTTTGTAATTTTGCAAGATTTTGTGGACAGCCATTATATGAAACATCTTGTTGACACATTGCGCGACAGCCATCATCTGAGTGATGAGGGCTACGAAGCGTTGCTCACGAGCGATGACGCACAGCTCGTGGCCCACCTGCACCACGAGGCGCGGCGCGTGGCTACAAGCGTTTTCGGGCACGGTATCTTCGTGAGGGGGCTCATCGAGCTAACCAACGTGTGCCGCAACGACTGTTACTATTGCGGCATAAGGCGCAGCAACACGGCCTTGCCGCGTTATATCCTCACCCACGAACAAGTGATGCAGAGCTGTCAGGCCGGCTATGAACTGGGGTTCCGAACCTTCGTGCTGCAAGGTGGGGAGTTGCCTCGGGAAAAAGCCTCGTGGATAGCTGGATTGGTGGCCGACATCAGGGCCAGCTGGAGCGATTGCGCCATCACCCTGTCGCTGGGCGAATGGGAGCGAAAGGATTACGAGCTGTTCCGCCGTGCGGGCGCCGACCGTTACCTGCTGCGTCACGAGACCGTCACGCCGGCTCATTACGCCCTGCTGCACCCGTCCGGGATGTCGCTCGACAACCGGCTACGGTGCCTCAACGACTTGCGTGACCTCGGTTTCCAGACGGGCACCGGTATCATGGTGGGCAGTCCGGGACAGACCGTCGCCCACCTGGTGGCCGACATCAAGTTCATCGAGCGCTTCGAGCCGCAGATGATAGGCCTGGGGCCGTTTATCCCGCAAGCCGAAACACCGCTGGGAAAGTACCCCGCCGGCAGCGCCGACGTCACCACACGGCTCTACTCCATCTTCCGCCTGATGTTCCCTCACGCTCTCATTCCCAGCACCACGGCGCTCAACACGCTGGACCCCGAGGGGCGTGTGATGGGCATCCACGCCGGCGCGAACGTAGTGATGCCCAACCTCACGCCTGCCGGCGAGCGCGGCCTCTACACGCTCTACGACGGCAAGAGCGCCACCGACCCCGCCGAGGGCCTCGCCCGGCTCGAGGCGCAACTTGCCGGCATCGGCTACCACATCGACTGGGGTCGCGGCGATTACCGAGAATCAACTAAAACCTTATAATCATCAACTTTTTAATATGTATAACCCAAAATCAGCTCACGCCGAAGAATTCATCGACCACGACGAAATTCTCGAGACGCTTGACTACGCGGCCCGCAACCGCGGCAACCGCCCTTTAATAGAAGAAATCATCAACAAGGCAGCCACCTGCAAGGGTCTCACTCACCGCGAGGCCGCCGTGTTGCTCGAGTGTGACCAGCCCGACCTGGTGGAACGCTTCGAGAACCTGGCCCGCGAGGTGAAGCAAAAGCTCTATGGCAACCGCATCGTGCTCTTCGCCCCACTTTACCTATCGAACTACTGCATAAACGGCTGTGTGTATTGCCCCTACCACGGCAAGAACCACACCATCCCCCGCAAGAAACTCACCCAAGACGAAATCCGCCGGGAAGTGATTGCCCTGGAGCAGATGGGCCACAAGCGGTTGGCTCTCGAGGCCGGCGAGCACCCCGTGCTCAACCCCATCGAGTACATTCTCGAGTCGATCAAGACCATCTACGACACCAAGGTGGGCAACGGCGCCATCAGGCGCGTCAACGTGAACATCGCCGCTACCACCGTCGAGAACTACGCCAAGCTCAAAGCGGCCGGCATAGGCACCTACATCCTGTTCCAGGAGACCTATAACAAAGAGAACTACGAGCGGCTGCACCCCACCGGCCCCAAGAGCGACTATGCCTACCACACCGAGGCCATGGACCGTGCCATGGAAGGCGGCGTGGACGACGTGGGCATAGGCGTGCTCTACGGACTGACGACCTACCGCTACGACCTTGTGGGCCTGCTCATGCACGCCGAGCACCTCGAGGCCCGCATGGGCGTGGGGCCGCACACGATAAGCGTGCCGCGCATCTGCCCCGCCGACGACATCTCGCTCGACGAGTTCCCCGACGTGTTGCCCGACGACATCTTCTGCAAGATTGTGGCCATCATCCGCCTTGCCGCGCCCTATACCGGCATGATAATCTCCACCCGTGAGTCGCAAAAGGTGCGCGAGAAAGTCCTCGACCTGGGTATCTCGCAAATTAGCGGCGGCTCACGCACCAGTGTGGGCGGCTACACCACCGTTGAGCGCCACGACGACACGGCGCAATTCGACGTGAGCGACCAGCGCACCCTCGACGAGGTGATAGCCTGGCTGCTCGACATCGACTACCTGCCCAGCTTCTGCACGGCCTGCTACCGCGAGGGGCGCACCGGCGACCGCTTCATGCGTCTCGTCAAGCAAGGCAAGATAAGCCACTGCTGCACGCCCAACGCCATCATCACCCTCAAAGAATATCTCGAAGACTACGCCAGCCCGTTGACGCGCGAGAAAGGCGAGGCGCTCATCCGCCGCGAGCTCGAGCGGTTGCCCAACGAGCGCATCCGCAGTCTGGCCCGCCACCGCGTTGTCGACATTGAGAAAGGCGCGCGCGACTTCCGTTTCTAAAGCGATGAACACCGCACCGCAATCGATAAGGCGCCACATCGCCATCTTCGGGCGCCGCAACGCCGGCAAGTCGTCGCTGCTCAACGCCATCACCGGGCAGCGCGCCGCCATTGTGTCGTCCCAGGCCGGCACCACCACCGACCCCGTGAACCGCGCCATGGAACTGCATCCGTTGGGGCCCTGCCTGTTTATCGACACGGCGGGCTTCGACGATGAGGGGCCTGTGGGGCAACTGCGCAACGCGCGCACGCGCGACGTCGTCGAGCAGGCCGACATGGCGCTCATGGTCATCGACCAAACCGCCAATCTCGACCTCGAAAAAACGTGGCTCGAGTTGTTGCGAAATCTGGAGATACCCACTGTGCTCGTGCTCAACAAGGTGGACCGGCTCGATGATGTGGACCACGAGGCGCAACGGGCGGCACGCGCCCTGGGCATGACACCGGTGGCCGTGAGCGCCACCGCGGCGACGGGCCTCGACGATGTGCGCCACGCCCTGGCGCGCGCCGCCGGCGACGATGAGCACGCCAGCCTCACCGGCAGCCTCGCCGGCGAGGGCGACCTGGTGGTGCTCGTCATGCCGCAAGACCCGCAGGCTCCCCGCGGACGGCTCATCCTGCCACAAGTGCAGACGCTTCGCGACCTGCTCGACAAGCACTGCCGCGTGATGTGCTGCGACACAGCCTCGCTTGAGGGCAGCCTGGCGTCGCTGCGCGAGTCCCCCACCCTGCTCATCACCGACTCGCAAGTGTTCAAGCAGGTGCAGGAGCTGACGCCCGCCGGCACACGCCTCACTTCGTTCTCGGTGCTCATGGCGGCGAGCAAAGGCCACATCGACGTGATGGTGGAAGGCGCACGCGCCATCGACCGGCTCACACCTCACTCGCGCGTGCTCATCGCCGAGGCCTGCACCCACGCTCCCATGAGCGAAGACATAGGACGCGTGAAAATTCCGCGCCTCATCAAGCGGCGCTTCGGCGACACCGTGCAGTTCCACGTGCACGCCGGCAAGGACTACCCTGCCGACCTCTCGCGATATGACCTCATCATCCACTGCGGCGCGTGCATGTTCAACCGCAAGCTCATGCTCTCGCGCATAAGGCGCGCCCGCGAGCAAGGCGTGCCCATCACCAACTATGGCCTGGCGATAGCCCATCTGCAAGGCATCCTCGACAAGGTGGCCCTGCCGTAAATTATAAGCGAAGTAACCGCTATCGGTTACTTCGTTTTTTCAATCGGAAAGAATCGACTTGTCGCGGAAGTGGGTGTGGAGGAGTTTGTGCGCTTTTTTCCCTAACGGCTCGCCGAGGTATTCCTCATACACTTTTTTCACCGCCGCGCTTTCGTGGCTCTTGCGCACAATCTTGGTGACATCGGTGGCATACATGGCGCGCTGACGTGCCTCGATCACGCCGATGTCGCCCTCGTGATAAGGTTGTCCCGTGCCGCCAACGCACCCTCCCGGGCACGACATCACCTCGATGAAATGGTAATCGAGCTCGCCGGCACGCAGCTTATCCATTACCACGCGCGCGTTATTGAGCGTGTGCACCACACACACCTTAAGCTCAAAGCCATCCATGTCGATCGTGGCCTCGCGTATGCCGTCAAGACCCCGCACCTCGGTAAACTCGAGCCGCGGCAGCCGTTTACCGGTGAAATGCTCGTAGGCAGTGCGCAACACGGCCTCGGTGACACCGCCTGTGGTGCCGAAAATCGTCCCGGCCCCGGTGGCGTTGCCCAGCGGGTCGTCAAAACGCCCGTCGGGCAGGTTGGCGAAATCAATGCCGTGGTTCCTTATCATCTCGGCCAGCTCGAGCGTGGTGATGCTGCAGTCCACATCGGGCAGACCATCGTAAATGAATTCGTCGCGCGCACATTCATATTTCTTTGCCACGCAAGGCATGATTGAAATCACCGAGATATTCTCGCTGGGGATACCTATTTTATCGGCCCAATAAGACTTGGCCAGCGTGCCGAACATCTGCGCGGGCGACTTGCACGTGGAAGGATACTGCCGCAGGTCGGGATAGTCGTTCTCGAAGAAATTGACCCACGCCGGGCAACACGAGGTGGTCATGGGCAACTTCACGTCGGGGTCACCCGCCAAATGGCGCTTGAGGCGGTCGATGAGCTCGGCGCTCTCCTCGATGATGGTGAAGTCGGCGCCAAAGTTGGTGTCGAACACAAAGTCGAAGCCTAATTGCCGCAACGCCGTTATCATCTTGCCTGTGACCACGGTTCCCGGTGGCATCCCGAACTCCTCCCCCAGCGCGAAACGCACCGCCGGGGCGGTTTGCGCCACGACGAGCTTGTCGGTGTTTTGAATGTCGGCAATCACATCGTTCACCGAGTCGCGCTCGTCAAGCACCCCGATGGGGCCGTCGATGGCGCCAAACTTGCACTTCGACTTGCACTTGCCGCAACATGTGCATTTGTAAGGATTTATCACGTGAGGCTGCTTGACGACCCCGCTGATGGCATTGACCGGGCAGTTGCGCTTGCAGGCCGTGCAACCGCGGCACTTCGCCGAATCGATGGCGTAAGAGAGCACATTCAAGAAAGGCTTGCCGCCAATCTCGTAGATGTAGTTGTTGAGCATCGAGTCGAGCGATACCGGCCGCTTGAACGAGCTCCAGTGCTGCGATTCCAGCTCGATGTGATGAGCCGCCGCCTCGACATACCTCAATTCGTCGACCAGCTCGCCGCGCACCACATGCTTCTCGACAATCTCGTTCACGTCCTGGAGCTTGACATGGGTGTAAGTGATATTATCGGGGAGGATGCGCACAATGGGTCCCTTGGCGCAAAAGCCAAAGCACCCCGAGGTCACCACGTCCACCATGTCGTCGATGCCATGGGCATGTAAAATCACTTTAAACAGGTTGATGATGCGCTCGGCGTCGTTTTTACGGCATTTTTTTCCTGAGCAGCACTGCACTTGCACATAGTCGTGGGCTTTCAGACCATAGTTTTGCTCGATGGCCGGAGCCGCCTGCAGGGTGTTGGGAGCTTCATTCTCGGGCATAATCTTCAATTCTATTGGTTTGCGAAAAACAGATGAAAATCAGCAATATAGCGCCTTTCGCGGCAAGGCGGCACACATTTTGCCGTGATTTTCAGTACAAATTTAAGAATATTTTTCCACATTTCGGGCACGAAGCACGCGGCTTATCGCAAAAAACGGCCATGCCGATGCGGCATGACCGTTTTTTTATCGCGGGGGGAAGATGGTGGAATCAGTCGCCCACCTCTTCGAGAATCTTCTGGACGTCCTTGGGCTGCAAGCGGCCGTACACCTTCTCGCCGATGGTCACCACGGGAGCCAGTCCACAGGCGCCCACGCAGCGCAGGCAGTCGAGCGAGAACTTGCCGTCGGGGGTCGTTTCGCCCACGTCAATCTTGAGGATGCGCTTGATTTCCTCGAGCAGTTTCTCGGAGCCGCGCACGTAGCAGGCCGTTCCCAGGCACACCGAAATGGGGTGCTTGCCCTTGGGGGTCATCGAGAAGAACGAATAGAACGTGACCACGCCGTAGACCTTCGAGGCGGGTATATTGAGCTTGCGGGCGATAATGCGCTGCATCTCTTCGGGCAGATAGCCGTGGAGCGACTGGGCCTCGTGCAAGATGTTGATAAGTTCGCCCGGACGATTGCCGTGCTTATCGCAGATGGCCTCCACCTGCTCAATGACATTACATGCCAGTTTCATTTCTTTTGCCATAATATATAGGATTTAGCCAAATTCTTACTTGATTGATTTGTCAAAATAATGAGTGTGCAGCAAGTGATGTGACTTCTCGCTCAGCGGCTCGCCAAGGAATTCCTTGTAGAGCTTCTGGATGTCGGGGTTCTCGTGGCTCTTGCGTAGCGGCTTGCCGCTATCCTCGGCATAGAGCGCCTCGCAGCGTGCCTTGAGCACCTCGAAATTGCCATGGTGATAGGGCTGTCCGGCGCCGCCGATGCAGCCGCCGGGGCATGCCATCACCTCGACCACGTGGTAGTCGAGCTCGCCGGCGCGCAGCTTGTCCATGATGATGCGCGCATTGCTCAGCGTGTGGGCCACACAAACCTTCAATTCAAATCCGTTCAAGTCAATCGTGGCCTCACGGATGCCGTCAAAACCACGCACTTCCTTCAAGTCGATGTGAGGCAACGTCTTGCCGGTGTACACCTCATAGACGGTGCGCAGCGCGGCCTCCATTACGCCACCGGTGACGCCAAAGATGGCGGCGGCGCCGGTCGATTCGCCGAGGGGGCTGTCGAAGTCGCTGTCGGGGAGTTGCGCGAAGTTGATGTTGGCGCGCTTGATGAGTCGTGCCAACTCGCGCGTGGAGATGCTGTAGTCCACGTCGGGATTACCGTTGACCTTGAATTCCTCGCGTCCACATTCATATTTCTTGGCCAAGCAGGGCATGATTGACACCACGACGAGTTTTTCGCGCGGGATACCCATCTTCTCGGCCCAGTAAGTCTTGGCGATAGCGCCAAACATTTGGGCGGGCGACTTGGCGCTCGATGGATAGTCGAGCAGGTCGGGGTAGTTGTGCTCAAAGAAGTTCACCCAGGCGGGGCAGCACGAGGTCATGATGGGGAGTTTCACTGTCTTGTCGCCGGCGAGGAATTTCTTGAGACGGTCAAGAATTTCGGCACCCTCCTCCATGATGGTGAGGTCGGCGCCAAAGTCGGTGTCAAACACATAGTCAAATCCCAGGTCGCGCAGGGCGGTAGCCAGCTTGCCTGTGACAATTTCACCCTTGTTCATGCCGAATTCCTCGCCCAGGGCGTAACGCACGGCGGGAGCGGGCTGGGCCACGACGACCTTGTCGGGGTCGGTGATGTCGGCCATGAGCTGGTCGGTGTAGTCACGCTCGGTGAGCGCGCCCACGGGGCACACGGCCACGCACTGTCCGCAGTAGGTGCAGTCGGTGTCGACAAACATGCGGTCGAACGTGGGGGCGATGGTCGTATTGAAGCCGCGGCGCACGGCACCCAGGACACCCACGCTTTGCACCTCGTTACACACGCTCTCGCAACGGCGGCAATAGATGCACTTCTCCATGTTGCGGGTGATGGCGGCCGTCACCTCGTTTTTGCGCTGGCTCTTCTCGCCATCGTTGTAAGGCATGTGACGGATGTTAAGGCGCATCACCAGTCGTTGCAGCTCGCAGTCGCTGCACTTGGGGCAGGTGAGGCAATCGTTGGGGTGGTCCGAGAGGATGAGCTCGGCCACCGTTTTGCGTGCGCGAATCACGCGCGCCGAGTTGGTGTAGACCACCATGCCGGGCGTGCAGTTAGTGGCACAGGCGGGAGCCAGGTTGCGGCGTCCTTCCACCTCGACGACACACAGGCGGCACGAAGCCGGTTTGTTCTTCACACAAGTGCCCTTGAGGTCGATGTGGCACAAAGTGGGAATGTCGATGCCGACTCTCTTGCCGGCCTCAAGAAGCGTAGTACCCTGGGGCACTTCCACCTCGTGATTATCTATAGTAAGTTTTATCAATTTTTCTTCCATGATGAATAAGCTGCTGGGGGGGGTTAGAAAATATGGATGGCGTCGAAGCGGCAACGCGACTGGCACATACCGCAACGGATGCACTTGTAAGGATTAATCACATGCGGCTTGCGCACATCGCCGATGATGGCATCGGCCGGACAGTTGCGGGCGCAGGCGCCACAGCCTTTACACTTCTCGGGGTTGACAGTGTAAGTGAGCAATGCCTTGCACTGTTTAGCGCGACAAGTGTGCTTTTTCACGTGATCGAGATATTCATCGTAGAAGTTGTCGATGGTCGACAGCACAGGGTTGGGCGAGGTTTGTCCCAAGCCACACAGCGCGGTGTCTTTGATGGTGGCGGCCAGCGACTTGAGGTGCTCGATATCGTCCATGGTTCCCTTGCCCTCGGTGATGCGGGTGAGGATTTCGAGCATGCGCTTGTTGCCGATGCGGCAGGGCGTGCACTTACCGCACGACTCGCCCACGGTAAACTCGAGGTAGAACTTTGCCACCGACACCATGCAGTCGTCTTCGTCCATGACAATCATGCCACCGGAACCCATCATCGAGCCGGCAGCGCCCAGGCTCTCGTAGTCGATGGGGATGTCGAGGTGCTTCTCGGTCAAGCAGCCACCCGAGGGGCCACCGGTTTGCACGGCCTTGAATTTCTTGCCGTTCTTCACGCCGCCGCCGATGTCGTAGATGATTTCGCGCAGCGTGGTGCCCATGGGAACCTCGATGAGACCCACATTGTTGATTTTTCCCGCCAGGGCAAACACCTTGGTGCCTTTCGACTTCTCGGTGCCTATCGAGGCAAACCAGTCGGCGCCCTTGGTGAGGATGACGGGAACGTTGGCCAGCGTCTCCACGTTGTTCACATTGGTGGGATAGCCGTTATAGCCGCTCTCGGCGGGGAAGGGTGGTTTGAGCGTGGGCTCGCCGCGCTTGCCTTCCATTGAGTGGATGAGCGCGGTTTCTTCACCACACACAAAGGCGCCGGCGCCATAGCGGATTTCGATGTCGAAATCGAAGTCGCTACCCAGGATGTGCTTGCCAAGCATGCCGTGCTCGCGTGCCTGGTCGATGGCCACCTTGAGGCGATGCACCGCCAGTGGATACTCGGCACGGATATAAATAAGTCCCTCATTGGCGCCAATGCAGTAGCCGCACAAAATCATGGCCTCGAGCACCGAGTGGGGGTCGCCCTCCATGATGGAGCGGTCCATGAACGCGCCGGGGTCGCCCTCGTCGGCGTTACACACGACATACTTGTGTTCGGCTTGGTAGTTGCGGGCAAAGCCCCACTTCATGCCAGTGGGGAAGCCGGCGCCGCCGCGTCCGCGCAGTCCCGATTTCTTGATGATATCGATGACCTCCTCGGGCGTTTGGTTTTGCAGCGCGTTGGACAGCGCCATATAACCGTCGCGAGCGATATACTCGGCGATGTTCTCGGGGTTGATGAGACCGCAGTTGCGCAGGGCCACGCGTTTTTGCTTGCGATAGAAGTCCATGTGCTTCGAGTCGCTCACAGTAGCGTTCGTCTTGGGGTCGACATAGAGCAGGTGCTCCACGCGACGGCCGCCTATCACGTGCTCCTTCACGATTTCCTCGGCATCATCGGGCGTCACTTGGGTGTAGAAAGTGTTGTCGGGCATCACTTTCACGATGGGACCCTTCTCACAGAAACCGAAACAACCAGTCACGATTACATCAACTTTGTCGGCAATGCCATTAGCCTCGATAGCGGCTTTGAGGTTGTCGACAATCTTCGCGCTGTTCGAGGCTTTACAGCCCGTACCGCCGCAGCACAGCAGTTCGATGTGCTCGGTTCCTACGGCGAGGCCACAACTCCTTTCACTCACAGCGGCATAGCTCAGCTCACGCATGTTGAGGTCAGCCTGAGCTTTTTTCCTAAATTGAATCAGGTCTTCAAAGTTCAAGGTTTTCACTGGGCAAAATAATACTTAGGGTTTTTAAGGATGAATTATTATTAGTGATTCTTTTGTTCGCGTCAAGCCTTCAACCGCCCCAAGGACAGCTCTGCCTGCCCTCGTGCGGTTTCAAGTTGCAAAATTAGTGCAAACTGAGCGCAATACAAAATGAAATGCGAAGTTTTTCATTTTTATTGCCGAAGTGAAGCCTAATTTCGCCTCAAAGAGGCAACATTAACGCAAACTCAGCGCAATACAAAATGAAATGCGAAGTTTTTCACTCGCGAACAAAAAACAGGTTCTCTATGCCTCTATGTCAAAAAAATTGCCTAAGCGATGGGGGGCGCGGGGTTATTTCTTGGGACGGCGGGACGGCGCGGGTTGCAGGCGCAGCACGAGTGCCGAGCGGGCGGGGAGGTAGAGCTTGAGCCACCCCAGGTGGGCGCTGTCGTAGACCGGGTCGCCCTGGGTGAAGTGGGTCACTCCCTCGTCGATGTTGCCATATCCGCCGTAGCGGGCGTTGTCGCTGTCCATCACGCCGTGGTATTCACCGACCGGGGCCAGGAAACCATAGTCGGCAAAGGACTTGTAGGGATGGAAGTTGAACACGAACACGAGGTTTCCGCGCATGAAGGCGAGCACCTGGTCATCGTCTTTGTCCCACAGTTTGTTGATGGGCAGGGCCTGGAAGTTGTGGCAGTCGCCCAGCAAGTGCATCACGTCGTTGTCCCAGTTGTTGAGGAAACGGTACTTGAGGTCTTCGCGGTCGACGAGGTCCCACTGGCGGCGCGCGTACTTATAACTCCATCCGTTGCCTTCGCGCGGGAAGTCGATCCACTCGGGATGCCCCCATTCATTGCCCATGAAGTTGAGGTATCCGCCGTTGATGGTGGCGGCGGTCACGAGGCGAATCATCTTGTGTAGGGCCATGCCGCGGTCCACGGTGCCGTTGTGGTCGTTGGTCATCATGTGCCAGTACATTTCCTTGTCGATAAGACGGAAGATGATGGTCTTGTCGCCCACGAGGGCCTGGTCGTGGCTCTCGGCGTAAGAGATGGTTTTCTCGTCGGCGCGGCGGTTGGTGAGTTCCCAAAATATGGAGGTAGGTTTCCAATCCTCGTCTTTCTTTTCCTTGATGGTCTTGATCCAGTAGTCGGGGATTCCCATAGCCATGCGGTAGTCGAAACCGATGCCGCCGTCGTCGACCTTGCGTGCCAGGCCGGGCATGCCGCTCATTTCCTCGGCGATGGTGATGGCGTGTGGGTTGACCTGATGAATGAGTTTGTTGGCCAGTGTAAGATAGGTGATGGCGTTAGTGTCCTGGCCACCGTTGTAGTAATCGCCATAGCTACCATAGCTCTCGCCCAGGCCGTGGCTATAGTAGAGCATGGAGGTGACGCCGTCGAAACGGAAGCCGTCGAACCCGTATTCTTTGAGCCAGAACTTGCAGTTGCTCAGCAGGAAGTTGAGCACGGCGTTCTTGCCGTAGTCGAAGCACAGCGAGTCCCACGCCGGGTGCTCGCGCTTGCTGTCGCCGTAGAAGTAGAGGTCGTAGCTGCCGTCGAAGCGGCCCAAGCCCTCGAGCTCGTTTTTCACGGCGTGGCTGTGCACGATGTCCATGATCACGGCGATGCCCATAGCGTGGGCGTCGTCGATGAGGTGCTTGAGCTCGTCGGGGGTGCCGAAGCGGCTCGAGGCGGCATAGAAGCTCGACACGTGGTAGCCAAACGACCCGTAGTAGGGGTGCTCCTGAATGGCCATGATTTGAATGGCGTTATAGCCGTCGGCGGCGATGCGCGGCAGGATAGCGGTGCGGAACTCCTCGTAGGTGCCCACGCCCTCGCGGTTCTGCGCCATGCCTATGTGGCACTCATAGATGAGCAACGGGCTCACGTTAGGCTTGAAGTCATGTACCTTGAAGGCGTAAGGCTCGGCCGGGGCCCACACCTGTGCCGAGAATATTTTCGTCGCCTCGTCCTGCACCACACGCGTGGCATAGGCCGGAATGCGTTCACCGCTACCCCCATCCCAGTGCATCATCAGCTTATAGAGGTCGCCATGGTGCATCATGTGCTCGTCGAGGATGAGCTCCCAGTTGCCGTTGTCGAGGCGGTTGAGGGCATATTCCTTCTCTTGCGCCCAGCCGTTGAACTGCCCCACGAGGTAAATGGCCGTGGCGTTAGGGGCCCATTCGCGGAACACCCAGCGTCCGTCATCGAGACGGTGCAGCCCGTAGTAGTTGTAAGCGTTGGCAAAGTCGTCGAGCGACTGTTTGCCCTGAGTCAACTCGGCCTCCTTGCGCAGGAAGTCCTGGTGCCGGCCGTTGATGGCGTCGGCAAACGGCTCGAGCCACGGGTCGTCCTTGATGAGCGGTAACACATTGTTCTTAAGAGCGCGTCGCGCGGGTTTCTTCACAGCGGCTTTCTTCGCAGCCGTTTTCTTCGTGGCACCGCCGGGCGCCGCCTTCTTTGTTGTAGCCATGTCGTTAAGTCTTTAGCATTATTTTTTCGCAAAATTAATGCAAGACTCCCACAAAAGCAAAAAAAACCGCGCTTTTGTTTGGGGATTCTGTTTGGGACAGTGCCTGCCTATGGCGCAAAACAACCCATTATATCGTTGAGGAGGCGAGCCGCTATTTTTTTGCGAAGTGGGCACGGGCGGCGGCGCGCACGCGCGGCGCGAGGAGCAGCAAGGCCGTCATGGTGCACACGGCCATGAGCAGGAAGGCGATGTCCATAATGGCGACCATCACGTCGAGCGAGATGACGGCGGCCACGACAATCATCACCAGGTAGTAGATGTTGTAGTACTTCACGGCCTTGGGACCGAAAAGGTAGGCCGAGCATTTTTGTCCGTAGTAGGAATAGGAGAACATGGTGGAGAAGGCGAAGAAGAACACGATGACCATGAGCAGGTACTGTCCCACGTGGGGCAGTAGCGTGTTGAAAGAGCCCATGGCGATGGCCAAGCCCTTGACACCCTCGGTGGTGTGGCCGCCCAACTCGCCGTTCATCGCCAGAATGATGGGGATGGAGGTGAGGGTGCACACGATGCCCGAGTCGATGAGCGGTTCGAGCATGGCGATGAGGCCCTCGCGCACCGGTTCGCGGTTGTGGCTCGCGCCGTGCATCATCGAGGCGGTACCCACGCCGGCCTCGTTGACGAGGGCGGCACGCCGTGCTCCGGTGAGGGCCACGATGGCAAAAGCGCCAAAACCGGCCTCAAAGTTGAAAGCGCCCGTGACGATAGAGGAGAACACAGTGGGCAACTTATCGTAGTAGAGCGCCATGACCAGGACCACGAGCAACAGGTAGAGCACGACCATGGTGGGGACCACGCCCGAGGCTATCTTGCCGATGCGCTTGATACCACCCAGAATCACGGCGGCTACGATGGCGGCCATCACCACTCCCATAGCGGCTTTCCACCCGAATGTTCCCGGTACGTTAAACACAGTTACCACACTCTCCACGAGCTGATTAGCCTGCGTGAGGCACAAGGTGCCCACGAGCCCGAAGACAGCGAAAGCGACAGCCAGCGGTTTCCATTTCTTTCCCAATCCTTGAGTGATGATATACATGGGTCCGCCCTGGGGCTTGCCATCGCGGTCCACATCCTTATACATCACGCTCAAGGTGCCCTCGAAAAACTTGGTCGACATACCCACGAGCGCGCTCACCCACATCCAGAAGATGACGCCCGGACCGCCTATCCACAACCCGATGGCCACGCCGGCGATATTGCCCATGCCCACTGTGGCGGCGATGGCGCTGAACATGGCCTGGAGTGAACTGATTTCGCCGTGTCCGCCCCCGGCACTCTTGTGCTGGCGCAGCGCCCGCATGGCAGCCGGGAACTTGCGCACCGAGATGGCTCCCGAGTAGAAGAACAAAAACAAGCCGCCTCCAATGAGCAGCACAAACTCGGGGTAGCCGCACAGGAAGTCGCTCACCCCAATTATTTCCTTACCCAGTTGTTCAAGAAATTCCATGTTTCGTCGTTAGTGAATCGTGACAATAAATAAATCGTGACCGTGAAAAAGCAGCCCGCGGCTACTTAAGCAAGCGCTCAAAGCCCTCGGGAAGCGGGCTGGTGAACGTGAGGGGCTTGCCCGTGGTGGGATGGTTGAGCGTGAGGCGCAGGCAGTGCAGGGCCAGGCGACGCAAAGGCGAGGCGTGGCCGCCGTAAGAGCGGTCGCCGCTGATGGGGTGTCCCATGTGGCTCATTTGCACGCGGATTTGGTGTT
The DNA here is from genome assembly GCA_947169265.1 of uncultured Prevotellaceae bacterium. Lineage (GTDB taxonomy): Bacteria > Bacteroidota > Bacteroidia > Bacteroidales > Muribaculaceae > Sodaliphilus. Next base: position 13,708 of record CAMVPC010000018.1, on the reverse strand, counting down.
TTGAGGCGTTCTTAAGGCTGATTTCCAGCAAGGTGTTGCGCCGTCCGCGTTCCACCACCTTCCATGGCGTGGTGGCAGGCTTGCCCACCGTCTTGTCGTCGGTGGCATAGATGAGATGCGTTTCCTCGTCCTCGGCCAGATAACCTTTCACCTGGCCACTGTCCTCATCGACGAGTCCCTCAACGACGGCGGCATAAGTGCGCTCACCCACGAGCGTTCCCCACGACGTGACCAATTGCTCGCGCACTTTCTTGGTGCGAGCCAGCAACATCACGCCCGAGGCCTCACGCTCGAGACGGTGGACCACATAGACGTGGGCGCGGTCGTTGCGTCGCTTCACAAACTCACGCATGATGTGGAACACGGTCTCCTTGACGTTGGCGCGTCCGTCGCCGGTGGCCAGCATGCCGGCCGGTTTCTCCACCACCATAATATCGTCGTCGCTGTAGAGCAGGCGCACGCTGGGATGGCTGAAGACATCGAACGAGCGGGTGAAATTCACTTCGAGCACGTCGCCGGCGCGCACCGGGCGGTCAAATTGCGACGAAGGCTCGCCGTTGACGGCCAGCTGGTTGTGCCGCAACATTGATTTCACCTTGTTGGTTTTGTGGTCGCGCAGCAAGGTCATTGCCGTGGCCAGCAGGGTGCTGTCTTCGGTAATATTGAATCGCGCGATGCTCTCGTGACGATTGCGCACCATGGTGCGCGCGTTAGGTTGTCGCATAATTATTTATTTTAAGTTTAAGCAAGCAGTACTCGTCTACTTATAAAAACTCAATACACTACTGTGCCTATGGGCTCGCCCTCGATGACACGGCGCAAGTTGCCCACCACGTCCATGTTAAACACGTGGATGGGAAGGCCGTTTTCCTTGCACATCACCGTGGCCGTCATGTCCATCACCTTGAGGCCGCGCGCATAAATCTCGTCGTAGCTGATGCGGTCGAAGCGCGTTGCCGTGGGGTCTTTCTCGGGGTCGGCGGTGTAGATGCCGTCCACACGCGTCCCCTTGAGCATCACGTCGGCCTCAATCTCGATGCCGCGCAGGGCACTGCCGGTGTCGGTGGTGAAGAAGGGGCTACCTGTGCCGCACGACAAGATAGCGACACGGCCTTGCTCCATAGCCTCGATGGCACGCCACTTGGTGTACTGTTCGCCTATGGGCACCATGGCGATGGCCGTAAACACACCGGTGGGTTGCCCAATGGCCTCAAGGGCCGATGAAAGCGCCAATGAGTTGATTACAGTGGCCAACATACCCATTTGGTCGCCCTTGACACGGTCAAATCCTTGTGCCGCGCCACTGAGCCCGCGGAAGATGTTGCCGCCACCTATCACGATAGCCACCTGCACACCGGCCTCAACGATTTCTTTTACTTGGCGGGCATAGTCGTCGAGACGTTGGCGATCAATGCCGTAACCTTGCTTGCCCATGAGCGACTCGCCGCTGAGCTTGAGCAGAATGCGTTTATACACTGTTTTCATATTGATTTTTTTAAAAGTTAACAAGTTGACGGATAAACGAGTAAACAAATGGCCAACACATCACCTATCGATTGCGACAGCGTGCTGCATTGGCCATGGTATTTTAAAGCTGTAGTTCTGTCTTTCTTTAGCCCTTCTTGGCACGAGCGCGCTCGAGATATTTCTCGACGCCCATTCCATCGGCAGCCAAGGGGTACTTCGATTGGATTTCCTCGTACACCTTAATGGCCTCGTCGATTTTCTTGAGCTTATCGCTCTCGAGCAACTGGGCTTTCTTGAACAGGAACACCGGAGCGTAGTCCTGGTTGTCGCCACTCAGCTTGACGGCGTTGTCGAGCGCCGCGAGGGCCTCGTTATACTTGCCCAGGTTGATATAGCAGCTCGCTTTCAGGTTCTGCGAGGCCGGAGCCACGAGGTTGCCTTCGGGTTCGTACTTCTCGAGGTGGGCGAGAGCCTGCTCGTAGCATTTCTTGGCGTTGGCGGCAACGGTATCTTCGGTTCCCATCTTGTAGAGGACAGTGGCGGCATAGAGGTGGGCCACATTACCCTCGGCATTGCTGTAGTTCTTGGCGACAGCCTCAAACTCCTTGAGGGCCAGCGTGTCGTTACCTTCGAGCATGGCCAGCATGGTGCCCTTGTTGTTCTGGGCTCCGGCCTTCTCGTGCTGCGGGGTGATGTAGAAGTGGAAAACGCCCCACACAATCAAAGCCGCGGCGAGCAAAGCTCCGCCAATACCAAAGACAAGTTTTTTGTTCTTCTCAAGTTTTTGTCCTACACCGGTGAGCTGGTCGTTGAAATCCTCCAGCTTGGTGCGCGTCGGTTGATTCTTCTTTTTAGCCATTTTTTATGTCTGTCTGTGATTATTTTCGTTTTGACCTGCAAAATTAATAGATATTTACCACATAATAAAAAAAATCGCGAAAAAAGTTGATTTTTCCACTTAACGGACTCGGATTCGCCCCTGTTCCGCGCGCCGCGGGCCACGTGGCACAAATGAGTGCGCGCTTGCGGGTGAGCGTTAAAATGATTAATTTTGTGGCGAATATGAAGAAACGGCTTGAAAATATAGCCACAAAGGTCAAGCGATGGCTCAAGTCGCTGTCGTTCAAGACCGGCGCGATAGTGCTGGCGTGTTGCATACCGTTCTATATCCTCTCGTTCGCACAAATGTTGTTGCCATTCAGCGCCACCACCAAGGGCGTGCTATGGGCCGTGCTTTTCGGACTGGCCAAGACGTGCCAGTATGGAGGCCTCACCATCCTGGGCGTGGAGGGCTACAACCGCGTCAAGAGTTGGCTCAAGCGCCGCCGGTGAGAGGCGGCGAAGTGGGGCCGGCACCCCATTTTTCATCAATTTGCCGAAAATCTCATCAAAAAACAGCATTTTGCGTAAAAAATCACAATCTTCGCTTAAAGAAATTGAAAATTATCATTAATTTTGCTTTTTAATGGTGGGCGTTGCGTTTTTTTCGCCGTTCACTCTCGCGATTGAAAACATTAACTCAAAATAAAATTAGGATTATGACAAAAAAACTACTTCTTGTGATTGCCGCCGTGATGGCATGCCTCACGGCAAGCGCGGCCACCTCCTATGGCATCCTGGTGAACGGCACGAGCATCACCAGCGACAACACGAGCTTCAGCACCGGTGGCGGCACGGTGAGTTACAACTCCAGTACCTGCACGCTCACCCTGAACAACGTCAGTTTCACCTCAGGCACACTTGGGCTGCCGGCTCTCGGGGTGTATGTGAGCGAGAACCGCTCCTCGTCCACGCTCAAAATCGTGTTCAACGGCACATGCTACCTGAAGACACTCTACGACGACGTGGTGGCGCTCTACGACAACGCCGAGCTCACCGTCAACGGCACCACGTCTCTTGTGTCGGACTACGCCGGGCGTTGCGGCGTGCGCGTCTATGACAACAAAGACGTCACCTTGAGCGGTTCGGGCCATCTCCACTTCAACCTCTCGAAGGGCGTGGCACTCAAAGCCGAGAGCACCAACAGCTACCTGACCTTTAAAATCGCCGTGTGCGACCTGGAGGGCAAGCGCGGCAACATTCTCAACTTCAGCCGCGTGTATATCAATCCCGTCGGCACCTCAGTGACCAAGTCAACCACCATCACCCTCAAGCCCACGAGCAACATCATTTATCCCCACGCCTACAGCATCGGGGCTTGGTATCCGGGCACCGACGTACATGTGGCATCGCCTTCGGGCTACACGTTCGACCACTTGACGAATGCCGCTCTCAATGTCCTCACTTTCACCATTACCGACGAGCGCGACAACCCCAACTGGACCAAGGTGGGCAACTTCCTTTACTCCACTTACACCGAGAGCGGCGTCACCTACGCCCGCCTCATGGGTCCCACGCAGGCTTTCAAGAACACATCGCCCACGACCATCACGGTTCCCGGCTGCGTGACGCTCAACGGCAGCAAATATCAGGTGCGAGTGGCCGGCAGCGCCTTCATCGGGATGGACAGCGTGAGCGTGGTGCGCCTTGAATATGGCGTAAAAGCACTCGAAGCCTTGTCGCTGAGCTACATGCACAAGCTGAACTTGGTGTATATTCCCAGCTCGGTAACGTATTTTGGCGACTCATTCCTGCTGGGAAGCGGCGACCAGGCCAGCCGCAACTCACTCCACGTCTATTGGGCCACACTCACCCCAACCGCCGGCAACATCCACAGCAACGCCTTTAAGGATTGTTATGCCTCATCCCGTAATATTCACTTACCCACCTACCCCGCCATCACCAAGGCCAAATCCGTTCCGTATATGACCAACTACTTCACGGTGGGGGCAACCCCGCTACCCAGTTCGGCTTATGACTTCAACAACGGTTATCAATACTATGTGGTGACCAATGCGGGCAATGCCACCACCAATCCCACAGCGGCGCTCGTGGGCACGATGGCCAGCACGGGCAGTGAAGTGAGAGAAATGAATATCAACAACTACAGCATAGGCTATGACTATTTTTTGGGCCGAAACATCTATTGCGACAACATCGCCGAGCAGGCCTTCTACAACAACAATAACGTGACCTCGCTCACCATCAATAGAAGCGACTGCTCCATCAACAAGGAGGCCTTCTATGGCTGCACAGTGCTCAAAACGGTCAATATCAACGCGAAATATATCTACGAGCGCGCCTTCTACGGCTGCACCTCGCTCTCCACGATAGGACTCAACGAGGGCGTGCAATATGTCGCCTCGCAAGCCTTCTACAACACGCCCGTCACCACGCTCAACATTCCCTCGACGCTCACCACCTTTGCCGTCACCGCCGTGGACAAGTGCAAGAAACTGGAGAAATTCACCGTAGCAAGCGGCAACAGCAACTACAGCACCCACGGCAGCTACGGCGCGCTGTATAACAAAGCGCTCACCGAGCTCGTCAAGGTACCCGCCTACAACAACTACACCGCAGCGACCCACTTCCCATCAACGATGACCGCGGTTCTTCCTTACGCCTTCAGCGACAACTGCCGCGCCACCAGCGTCGAGCTGCCCTACGGCGTAACGAGTCTGGGCTCCTCGGGTGGCAATGTCTTCCTTAACGCCACCTCTATCAAGAGCATCAAGATACCCGGCTCGGTGGGAAGCATTGGATACAACAACACCTTCAGCGGCTGCACCGGCCTGCAGAAAATCCTCATCTCCACCTATGCCGGCGCCACCAGTGTCAACGCTTACACCTTCCAAGGAGTGCCCTCGACGATGCGCGTCTATGTGCCCTCGACATGGAACACCCTCGACGACGACAGCAAAGCGGCCTACTACTCCTATGACTACTGGAAGAACTACAACGTGACCTACGGCGCTTGGGACGTGGTCATCGGCGGGCTGCCATACCTGATAGCCAACTATACCGAGAACGGCTACCCCGTCGCCATCCTCGTTTATGGCACAAACCTCCTCCCCAACGGCACCGACTACACCTTGCAGGCGAGCGGTTCACTCTCACTGCCTGAGAAAATCACCGTCAACGGCGAAACTCATCTTACCTATGTGGGACCCCATGCCTTTGAGAACAACACCAACCTCACCGGCGTGACCATCAACCAGCCCCTCATGGGCAAGGGTAGCCAGTTCCGCAACTGCACGGGGCTGCGCACCGTCAACTTCGGCACCACACGGTGGGCACGTTACTCATCGATTCCCATGCACAGCTTCCAGAACACGCGCATCACCAGTATCGCCATCCCCTACGGCTGCAACGGCGTGGGCGACCTGGCATTTGCCGACAACCCGTCGCTGACATCGGTGAGCGTTCCCAGCTCATGTTACTATAACGGACTGGCCTACGTGGCTGCCAACTTCGTGCGTAACTGCTCGGGACTGACCAAGATAAGCCTCAATGTTGACAAGCCCGACTTTATGATTAACGGATGGGCGACCGTGAAAGACGTCGCTCCCGACAATGCCACCACCGGCTGCTTCTACAACGTGCCTCGCGGCTGCAAGGTCTATGTGCCGGCAGGGGAGGAAGATAACTTCAATAACTTCACGTCGCCCAACGGACACAAGATTTGGCAATACTTCAACAACAGTCCCGAGAAAGGCGCCTACGACTATTACTCGCCCGGCAAGGGCTATATGACCTTCACCGGTGACATCGACGACAGCAACAGCGACCAGATGCACACCGCCAAATTCGTCTATGCCCCCAACAACACCATCACGGTGGCGAGCATGGGCACCAAGAGCTATGAAACCTACGACTACATCGTGACCGACCTGGGACATTCCTGCTTCAGCAACGGCAATCTGCGGGAAATACAAATCAACTGGGACAACGTCACAATGAAGGCCATCCCCGATTACGCTTTTGCCGATTGCGCCTCGCTGCAACCGTTCCCGTGGGAGGGTGCTAAGAACATCACCCGTGTGGGCAAGGGCGCGTTCGCGCGTGCCGGCGTGGGTAGCGTGGTCGACATGAGCCACTGCGCCGGCGGTGAGTTCCGCCTGGACGACGAAGCATTCTATTGCGCGACCGGGGCCACCCAGTACATTCTTCCCGAGAACACCACTTTCGTGGGCGCTAATGCTATGGCCGAGAAAGAATATAACAGCGGCGTGAATTATAGCACGCAAACCCCGACGCTCCAATCGGTCACCTGTCTCGCCACCACAGTGCCGCAATGCGGCACGAGCAACCCGTGGCACACCGCCTTCCAGCAGCGGCAGACCCTCTATGTGCCCGCCGGACGAGAATCGGCCTACCGCAGCGCCACCTACTGGAAGAACTTCGGCACCATCCGTTCGACCGACGGCGGAATACAGGGCGATGTGAATGGCGACGGCCTCGTGAGCGGTGCCGACGTGACCGCCCTGTACAACGTGCTGCTCGACAATGCCACCGTGAACGGCAACGCCGACGTGAACGGCGACGGCGTAGTGAGCGGCGCCGATGTCACCGCGCTCTACAACCTACTGCTCAATTAACACGACACTACTACGCAACGTTAATGCGAGATTCGCCCCAAGGCAAATCTCGCATTAATCGTAATAATGACCGAAATTTTCACTACCTTTGCAGCGTTTTTCTAAAATAATCATTTACAACGATGACTACACTCGAACGCGTGCGCGCACTGTGCATTGAAGATTATAACTACCCGCTGCCCGACGAACGCATCGCCAAGCACCCGCTGGCGCGACGCGAAACGTGCAAACTGCTGTGCTACGACGGTCACGAGCCCACTACACACCGCTTCGACGAGGTGCCCGCGCTGTTGCCACAGGGCGCCATGCTCGTGTATAACAACACGCGCGTGATAAACGCCCGCCTGCGATTCACAAAGCCCACAGGCGGCACCATCGAGATATTTTGTCTTGAACCCATCGCGCCACACGACTACCAGCTCACGTTCCAAACCACCGACACATGCTCGTGGCTGTGCCTCGTGGGCAACAACAAGCGCTGGAAACAGGGGCCGCTCAGCCTCGATGTGAAGCTGCCGCAAGGCATCGTCACATTGCACGCCGAGCGCGGGCAACAGCGCGGCAACGCTTTCGAAATCACTTTCTCGTGGCAAGGCGGCTACACGTGGGCCACGCTGCTCGAGGCTGTGGGCGAAATCCCCATTCCGCCCTACCTGAACCGCGGCACCGAGCCGAGCGACGCCACCGACTACCAAACGGTCTACTCCCACATCGACGGCAGCGTGGCGGCACCCACCGCCGGACTGCATTTCACCGACGACGTGCTCGCCCGTTGCGACAGCATGGGCATCGCCCGCCGCGAGCTGACGCTCCACGTGGGCGCCGGCACTTTCCAGCCCGTCAAGAGCGAGGTGATAGGCGACCACGCCATGCACCGCGAGTTCATCGAGGTGCCGCGCGACTTGCTCGTGGAGCTGGCGGCCGGCGAGCGCCCCGTGGTGGCTGTGGGCACGACGAGCGTGCGCACCCTCGAGAGTCTCTACTACATAGGTGTGTTACTGCACGACAACCCCGAGGCCGGCCCCGAGGAACTCACCGTGACCCAGTGGATGCCTTACACCACCGCCGCTACAATCACCATGCGGGACGCCTTGCGGCACATCATCGACCACCTCGACCGCACCGGCGCCAATCGCTATGTGGGCGCCACCGAGCTGATGATAGCGCCGGGATTCCGCTTTGGCCTTGTCGACGCGATGATTACCAACTTCCACCAGCCGCAAAGCACCCTGCTGTTGCTCGTGTCGGCCTTCCTGGGCGGCGACCGCTGGCGCGACGTGTACCGCTATGCCCTCGACAACGGCTACCGCTTCTTGAGCTACGGCGACGCCTGCCTCTTCACGAAGTAACATAGCTCAAAGCCCATAACTTAAAAGGAGAGGCCTCATTCTCGAGGTCTCTCCTAAAAAGTAATATAAGCACAATATAGCGGGCTTGGGCCGGGCCGCAAGCCCCACTACTTTTTCGGGATTAGTTGTTCTCTTCCCACACCACGTTCCACACGGCGATGCGGTTCTTATTGCCGCTCACGCCGGCAGGCGTGTTAGGCACAAACCGGATGATGAAGCTGCCCTTCACGTTCACGTCCTCGCTAAAGCTGTAAGAGGTCAGTTTCTCGGCTGCCGTGAGGTCTTTGCTCCACACCACTTGCTGATTTTGAATAATCGACACGGTGAAGGTCACATTAGTCTCGCTCATGGGGAAGCCGTAGTTGAACGACAGGTGGGAGATACCATTCTCTATCATGGGCGACGTGAGCGAGCCCATCGAAGCGGGATTACCGTTCATGTAAACGGCATAAGCCCAATCTTCCTGGCTACCGGCACGTAGACCGATAAACTTGTAGACGGGGTTGGCGTCACTATCGCCGCCACGCAGGATGGCGCTGTTCACAGCGGCCCAGCCGCGCTCCGAGGTGTGGTTAGCGTAAGTCGTGGCTTTGTCCGAAGGATTGCCGCCGTTCATCGTGTAGAAGTCGTCTTGCGTCTTTGACACCGGAGCGGGACCGCCCTTACCGAAGACCACATCGTCGACACACCAAGTGGCATAGTTGGCATCGCTCGTAGCCTCATACAAGAAGCCGATGAAGTAAGTGCCGTCGGCCCACTGGCTCAGGTCGAGGTCGCCGCTCTGTACCCAGTCGCTATAGGTAGCGGTGGCCGAAGGCGAGGCGATGGCCGGATTGAGCTCGTAGGTGGTAGCCGTCGTCGGGTCGTCGCTCGTCATGACAAACACGCGGAACTTGGTCGTCGTGCTGCCGTAGCCCGCCACCTGGGTGCGGAACTTCAGGTTCTTGCTGGCGGCGTTCTTGATGTCGAGGGCCGGAGTGATGAGCCACGACTCGAAGGGCGCGGTACCCTTATAGCCGGTCATGGCGGCATAGCCGTTATCGCTGAACGTGGTTTGATACCACTTCTTGTCGCCCTTCACCTGCACTTGCGTCCAGTCGCCGGGCAGACCGTTTTCAAAGCCTTCCTCAAGTTCGAGCACACCACCGGTGACCACGCTCAACTTGAACTCGTCCTTGCTGCCGCTGTTCTCGGTGATACCGTTAGCGCCCATGAAGGTGGCGAATTTACCCTTCACCCAAATTTGCGTACCAAGCAGCTCGGGGAAGGTCTTTGTGCTGGCCATCGCGCGGAAAGGCGTGCCTTGCGGCAGTGCCACCACGAGGCAGTGCTCGAGGTCGCGCGTCTCGGGGCTTTCGCCTATCACGAGCGTGTTGTCGAGCGTGGTGGGAGCGGTCCATTCCACGTCGTTAGCGCTCTTGACCTCGGTCACCTCGGGAGCCACGGCACCCACGATGTAGCCGGTCACCCAGCCGCTGACGTCGGTGTTCATCACCTCGATAGCCTCGTTCACGGTGTACGGGTCTTTCAGCGTGCCCTTGGTGCCCTCGTCAAAGCCGATGCAGTCCTTGGTGTCGCGCAGATAGAGTTTCCAGCCGTCCTGGCCGGTGAGGTAAGCGATACCCACCACGTTACCCTTGCCTAGGGGCATGGGAGCCGAATACCAGTTGGAGTAACCGCTGTTGGTCACATCGAAGAGGTTACCCTGCTCGTCCTTGATTTGGCGGGTCGTCGTCTGGCCGCTCTCGGCATAGGGCAGCTCGCCGTTGGCGCCTTCCCATTCCACGTTCTCAAACATCACGAGCTGGCCCTGATACTTGAGTTGCGTCTCGCGGTCGTTCTTGCCGGCGATGTCGCTAATCTTGACGGGCACGGGAGCCACCTTGTCGGGGTTGGGCAGGCCGTTAAGCTCGACCATGGCGGTGAAGTCGTCTTTGGGCATGCGGCCGGCCTCGTAAACGCTTTGCGCGGCATACCATTCTTGTTTGCCGATGAGATACTCGCCGTTATACTTGCCGATGCAGGCGCCCTTGAGGTTGAGCACGAGCTCCTGGCCCAGGCGATAGGTGTTGTAGAGGCTGGTAGCGTCGATCGACAGACCGATGCCGCCGGTCTCATCCTGGATGTACATGTGCTTGTAGATGTTGCCGCTCTCGTCGTTGGCACTCACCCAACCGTGGATAATGACATCCTCCTCGATAATGACGCCAAAGTTGCGGGCATCGTCCCAGTAAGCCTCTTTAAACTCGGCGATGGTCATGTTGGGCGTGTGTTGCGCCACGGGAACCACCATGGGGGGCGTGTCGAAGTCCTCGTTACAACCCACCGCCAAGAAAGTTAGCAATAATGCGCTGATGTAAAAATAAAAACGTTTCATAATATGGGTGTTGTTATATGTTATTCTTGTTTTTAATATTTATAAGGTGATTTTTACGCTACTTCCACGCGCGTCAGAAGCGGATTCCCGCGTTGAAGAAAATCCTGATGCCCTGGGCGTAGTAGTACTTGTTGGGGAACTTGGTGGTGGTGTTGGTGTAGTCCTTGGTGTCGAAACGACCCTGCTGGTAACCACCGGTTTGCACCTGCGTGTTGTTGAACAGGTTGTTGATGTTCAGGTTCAGGTTCAACGACACCTTGCGGCTCAGACGGATAAACTTGCCTATCGACAGGTTCACCAGGAACGCCTCGTTGAGTTTCTCCTGGTCGCCGAGTGCCTTCATCTTCTCCTGCAGGTCTTGCTCGCTGTCGGCAAACTGGTAGAGGTCGGCGAGCACTTCGTGGCGCACCGGCGACAGCTGGATATAAGCGCGGTTGGTGTAAGTGCCGCTCACCTCGACAAACCAGCTCTTGGGACCCTGCCAGTTGAAGCCCAGCAGGTAAGCCTCTTGCGGCGTGCCGGCCACATAGTAGTTCTTGAGGTAGACCGTGCGCGTCACATCGGCCTGCGAGCCGTTCTCAAAGCTGCGCACGCCCGTGGGACGGTTCTTGTATTGGTAGCGCGCGAAGTTGGCCGCGGCCTTCACCGTGAGGTTTGCCGTGAGCTTGTAGCTGGCGCCTATCTCCACACCCTTGTGCTCCTTCTTGACGCCCGTCATGGCATAGTTGATGAAGGTGCTGTTGAGGTCGTCGTAGAACGAGGTGCGCTCGGTCATGTCCCAGAACTCGGTCCAGAAACCGGTAATCGAGCCGCGGAAACGGCGATAGTTCCAAATATAGCTCAGGTCGCCCGACAGGATGGTGGCGCTCTTGAGGTTGTCGATCACGTCGTCCTTGATGCGAGGCGAGATGTAAGCGTTGTAGTATTGCGGGGCCTTCGTGCCGAAGAACAGGTGGCCGGCGAAGTTGTTGCGGCCGTCGAGCTTATAGATAAAGCCGCCCTTGAGCGAGAAGTTGACGAAGTCGTGGCTCACGCCCTTACCCTTTGAGTTCTCGGGGGCACGGCCGTTGCGCATGTGGCCGTCGCGCTGGAACTGCGTGTAACTCACGCTGGCACCGTAGTTGAAGTCCCAGTGAGCCGTGTTGAACACGTTTTGCGCCCACAAGTTGGCGGCAAACGAGTTGATATTGTAGTCATAACCGAAGCGGTCGCCCACATAGATGGCGCGGTTGGGGTTGTCGAGGTCGTTTTGCAGCATCTCGGCATCACCCGGGAAGTCGCGCTCGGCATACTGGTCAACGTCGCTCCAGTAACGTCCGCCCAGCAGGTCTTTCAGCGTCTTGTAGTAAGACGAGCGGCTATAGTTGGCGTTGAGACCGCCCTGTAGCGTGAGTATCTTGTTCAGGCGCATGTTCAGGTTGGTGTTGAACAGCCAGTTGAACTGGTTGCTGTGGCGTTTCTCGAGGATGTAAGACGAACCTTTCTCCACGCCGGTTTTTTCGCTCATATAGTTGTTGAGGTAGTTCACCTGGTAAATCTCGTCCCAGTTGATTTGGCGCTTGCTCTCGTCGGTGCGCCACAGGTATTCGAGCTCGTCGGCCACCGTGGGGTCGCTGGCCCGGTAGTAGCTGGGAAGGTAGCGGTAGTAGTCGGGACGCGGGTCGGCCGAATTGTACCAGTTAAGGGCGCTCGTCGAATAGAAGCTCTTGTGGAAACCGATGGCCGTGTTGAGCTCGGTGCCCATCTTGGGCGTCCATATCCAGTTGAGGATGACGGTCGGGTCGAACGTCTCGGTCACGCGCGCGCTGCGCTTCTTGCCCTCTTGCCAGCCCCAGTTGGTGTTATACAGGTAGTTGCCGGCAAGCTGGTAGGCTTCGACGAACGTCGCCGAGTTGTTGGCGCGCTTCGTCGGTGCGCCAAACGTCGTGAGCGCCAAGCGGTGCCGCGAGTTGAACACTTTCTCGAGCGCGAGGAAATAGCCCCAGCTGTTGTAGAACGAGCCCGGAACGATACCCTCGCCGGCATAGCGGCCAATGGCGCCCAGCGTCATCGCCCAGCCGTTGCTGCGCAAGCCCGTGCTGTAAAGCACGATGCCGCGCCACTTATAGTTTGAGTTGGTATAGGCCACCGACGCTCTGAAGCCCGGCGCATAGTCCTTGGCCTCGGTGTTCACGTTCGACGCGCCGCCCACATCGCCCAGCGTGAAGCTGGCAGGCGCCAGGCCGTGGCTCGTGGAACGGTTGCGGAACGCGTTGTTCAAACCGCCCGTAATCGAGTAGTTGAAGCGGCCACGCGCGGCATCGTTGAAGCTCAAGCCGTTGATGAAACCTTGGTTATACTCCGACTCATAACCGCGCTCACGGAATCGCGAGGCCGTCCAGCCAAAGCTCGCCGCCTGGGTGAAAGGGTCGTCGCTCGCGCTCGTGAGTGCCGCCACGTTTTGCGTGTTGCCCTCCTCGTCCTCGAGCTGCTCCTCTGAAAGAATCATCTCCTTCGACTCCTCGGCACTCTCGACCGAGGCTTCGGAAATCGTCGACGTGAGCAACAAGCGGCCGGCATCGCCTATCGCGTTGTCATACAGCTCCACGTCCTGGATCATGTCCTTGTAGCCGTAGGTGAAAATCAGTAGCTTGTCGCGACCGGCATTGGCACCCGTCAGCAGAAAGTCGCCATTGGGGCCTGTTGTCGCGGTAACGCCCTGGTGGTCGAGCATCACTGTGGCTCCGGCTACCGGCTGCGAGGTCTTAGCGTCAATCACTATACCCCTCAAGCCTGTTTCGGCCGCCATGGTGAAGCTCACAAAGAGCGCCATGAGCAATAACAATTTTAGTTTCATAAAGGTAAAGGGTTATTAAGATAATATTTAAATAAGTTCAATTCTTGCCGGCGCCCTTCAAAAAAGGGCATGGTGCCGTTAAAGTTTACAAAAATAGTAATATTTTTTCAAATAATAGCAAAATTTTACTTTTTTCTTCCCGATATCCCACGGCAATTTCATTTAAAAAAGTTTTTGAAGGCGAAAGATGGGTCATTTTTTA
>CAMVPC010000017.1 GCA_947169265.1 uncultured Prevotellaceae bacterium | reverse complement strand
GTAACTCGTTGCGGTGCAACTTGTTACCCTTGTTTTGGCGGAGAGGACAAGATTCGAACTTGCGGTAGAGTTACCCCTACGGCAGTTTAGCAAACTGCTGGTTTCAGCCACTCACCCACCTCTCCGTGCGGTGCAATGCTGAATTGCGCCTGCAAAATTAGTTGAAAAATTTGTACTGGCAAATTTTTTTGTGATTTTTTTTCGTCACATGGGTGATTTTGGCCTATGAGGGGAGTTTGACAGGAGTTGTGATTTTGCGGATTGGGCGTTTTTTGTATCTTTGTGGGGTTCTGTTTTTACAATTTGAAGAGAAAAAATGAAAAAATATCTTTTTTTTGGCGGGCGGCGCAACCTTTTGTGGTGTTTGCGACGTCTAATGCATGAATAACGAAAAAAACGAACAACAAAAACGAATAAGACAATGAAAAAAATCTTATCCATCATTTTAATGAGTGCGTCGCTGGCCATGGCCGCCGCTCCATCTAATCAAGCCACGGGTAACGTCTCCATCTTCTCGACCGAGGTGAAACAAAGTGGCGACACCACCACCGCCGGCGCCGCGGCCGCCGTGGGCGAGGCTGTCAACGAGGTGCTCGACGACACCGTGTATGTCGACGAGCGGGGGCGTGAAAGCTACAACGAGCCCGAGGTGGATGTGATGTTCGAAGGGATGCAACTGGCCCGTTTCATCACACTGTTTACCATTGCCGGTGTGGTCTTTATCACTTTCGTGTCGCTGCTGTTCTATTACTTGAACCGTCGTCGCCGCTACAAGATGATAGAAAAGGCCATCGAGAACGGATACCCGTTACCGCCCGAACTGATGGGCGGGCATGCGGTGCAACAGCACAACATCTACGTGACGCCGCCGGCCCAGCATGCCGCGCAGCCCATGCCGCGGCAGCCGCAAGCCGGAGGGACGATTCCCGCGCCTGTTCCCCAAGGCATCCCAGTGGGCCAGCCGCTCACGCAGTGGCAAACCTATCGCGGCGGCATCATTACGTCGATTGTGGGTTTCTCGCTCATGCTCTTCTTCCTGGCGGCCGACGCCACGCCCATGGTGGCACTGATGTCGATAATCCTGTTCATCGGTCTGGCCAAGTTGTTCTTCACCTATCAGGAACAGCGCAACATCAGCAACATCTACACCAACGTCACACAGCCGCAGGCCCCCACCCGGCCGCAGGCCCCGGCGCAGCCCACCCCGCCGCCCTTCAGGCAGGAGGAGCCGAAGCGTCAATCGCAACCCGAGACACCGCAATCACCCGAGCAACCCAGCTGATAAAAAACGCCGTCGATGCTCTCGAAGATTGAAGAACTCAAACTTGTGGCGCAGTGCGCGCTGGGCGACAACCGGCGCGCTTTCGCCACCCTGGTCGAGGCTTACCAGCCTCGTGTGAGGCGCATGATGCTCAACCTCACGTGTGGCGACGAATACCTCAGCGACGACCTGGCCCAGGAGACCTTCATCAAGGCGTGGCTCGCGCTGCGCTCCTTCAAGGGCATCTCGAGTTTCTCGACCTGGCTCTACCGCATCGGCTACAACGAGTTTTATTCCCACATGCGCCGCCAGCGCGAGACGCCACTGGGCGACCGGCCGTTACCCCAAGAGGCCCACGAGAGCGCCGTTGCCACCGAGGCGGCCCTCGATGTTCGCGCGGCCCTGGCGTCGCTGGGCGAGGCCGAGCGCGCGGTGGTGACGCTTCACTACCTCGACGACTTGCCGCTAAAGAAAATAGCCACCATCATGTCGTTACCGTTGGGCACCGTCAAGTCGCACCTTCATCGCGCCAAGGGCAAGATGCAACATCTTTTACTAACCGACTAAAACAACCATTCCATCATGTCTCATTCCAAATCACAAGAAGACCTCAAGCTCGCCGGGCTGATGCGCCGGCAGGCTTACGAGCCGGGTGACAATCCCTGGTTCACCCCCCGCGTGATGAACAAGTTGCCCGAAAAGAAGCGGTCGCGCGGCGTCCCGGCCGTGGTGTGCTACCTGGCGGCCCTTGTCGTGTGCGGCTTGAGCTGGGCGTGGTGGGCCGGCGGCACGTTCAGCGTGATCACGGTGCGCGACATCGTCTACACCGCCGTCCTCGGTGCCGTCACCGCCCTCGTATGCTTGGCCCCCATTGTGGCCCTGTTGCGGCGCGTGTGACGTCCCACGCGAGCTAAAACTGCTTCATAATAACATTCACAAATAAATGGGTTCCCAACCCGCGCCGGCTCACGTTAGTGCCCCGCGCGCGGGGTTTTGTTGTAAAAAAACGGGTAGAGGCTGAATGATACTTGCATAATTGCCGGGAAGTCGCTATCTTTGCTTTTTGTGACGCACAAGCGACACTGTCCGCAAGAAAAATGAAAAATATAATATTCAGGCGACAAAGTTGGAAAGAGCTCATGGTGTATGCCGTCATGTGGTTGTTCATGTTCCTGCTGCCCATATTCACCGAGTTGGTGAACGTGGGTCTTACCACTTTCCACGAGTTCCACTGGCACCCCGTACTCATCTTGCAGTTGTCGATAGTCAACTTGTTTGTCGCGTTCCTTTTCCACAACTTTTTGGCGGCCCCCATCTTTGTGTACCATCGCAAGAAATGGATTTACTTCCCGGTGGCCACAGCCATGCTGGCGCTATATATGATACTGATTTACACCTACCGGCCCGAGCTGCCGCCACCGCCGCCCGCCGGGCAACCGGTTCAAGAAGACGTGTCGCTGCATCAGGCTAACCACGGCATCTTGACCCCGCCGCCGCTCGATCGTCACGACATCATCGCGTTCACCATCCTCACGCTCATCTTTGGCGTGAACGTGGGCGTGAAGCAATATTTCAAGTCGCGCGAAGACAGCAAGCGCCTTGAAGAACTTGAAAAAGAGAACATCACGCAGCAGCTCGACTACCTTCGCTACCAGGTGAACCCTCACTTTTTCATGAACACGCTCAACAATATCCACGCGCTTGTCGACATTGCCCCGTCCAAGGCCAAAACGACCATCGTGATGCTCTCGAAGATGATGCGCTACATCCTCTACGACGGCGCCAAGACACAAATTCCGCTGCGGCACGAGATAGACTTCCTCAACAACTACATTGCCTTGATGAGGTTGCGCTATAACGACAAAGTGAAAATCATGGCCGAGTTGCCCGACAATGCCGGCGATGTGTCGCTGCCGCCCTTGCTGTTCATCATGTATATCGAGAACGCTTTCAAGCACGGCGTGAGCTATGCCACCCATTCTTGCGTGAGAATTTCGCTGCGTGTCGACGAGCAACGCGACCGCCTCGTGTTCAACTGTAAAAACAACATCACCAACAAGGCTGTGGACGGGCCCGGCGGCGTGGGGCTGAACAACGCCCGCAAGCGCCTCGACCTCATCTACGGCGAAGACTATACCCTCGAGACGAGCAACGACCACAAGACATATGTGGTGACCCTCGATATTCCCATAACCACAGCTTCCTCCCCTTTTATCACCTCCTAAACTATTGACTTATGAAAATCAGATGCCTTGCCATTGACGACGAACCCCTCGCGCTGCAACAACTTGCGGCCTATATTGAGCGTACTCCATTCCTGCAACTTGTAGCCTCGTGCCACAGCGCCCTCGAAGCCGTTGAAGCCATGGCGCAAAACGAGACCATCGATGCGATATTCATCGACATCAACATGCCCGACATGAGCGGCCTCGATTTCGTCAAGTCGATACCGTCACCACCACTTATCGTCTTCACCACGGCCTACGAAGAATATGCCATAGACAGCTACAAGGTGAGTGCCGTCGACTACTTGCTCAAGCCTTTTGGCTACGACGAATTCAACCGTGCCGCCCTCAAGGTGCAGGAACGCTACATGAGCCAGCGCACGGCTCAGGTGTCGGGCGTTGACACCGACGACTCGCTGTTCCTCAAGACCGACTACAAGATAGTGCGGGTGAACGTGGGCGACATCTCGCACGTGGAGGCCATGAGCGAATACCTGCGCATCTACCTGAGCGACGAGCGCAAGCCCATCATTGTGCTGCTGAGCATGAAACGCATGGAGGAGCGCCTCTCGAAAGTGGGCTTCATGCGCGTGCACCGCTCTTATATCATCAACCTCAAGAAAATCGCCGAGGTGAGCAAGAGCCGCATCCTCCTCGACGGCAACATCGACATTCCCATCGGCGACAGCTACCGCGAGGATTTCAACAATTACATCAACAGCAAGTTCTTGTCGAAATAAACGCCGGCCACGCCACAACGGCCGCAGCCGCTGAGTGCGGCGAAATTAGGCTGCGGCTCAACAAAAGCAAAATTAATTTTGCTTTTGTGTTCGCCTTGCACTATGTTGCCGCTGAGTGCGGCGAAATTAGGCTGCGGCTCAACAAAAGCAAAATTAATTTTGCTTTTGTGTTCGCCTTGCACTAATTTTGCAAAAAAATTAGAGGAGACATGGCAGAATCGAATTTTATTGACTATGTAAAGATACTGTGCCGCAGCGGCAACGGCGGCAGCGGGTCGCGACACCTTCACCGGGCCAAGTATATGCCCAAGGGCGGTCCCGACGGCGGCGACGGCGGTCGCGGCGGCCACATTTTCCTGAAAGGGAACCGCAACCTGTGGACACTCATCCACTTGAAATATTCGCGCCACGTCTATGCCACCGACGGCGCCGCGGGCAGCGAGAACCAGTGCACGGGCAAGAAAGGCGAAGACCGCACGATAGAGGTGCCATGCGGCACGGCGGTCTACGATGCCGAGACGGGCGCGTTTCTCACCGATGTCACCGCCCACGACCAGGTGGTGCGCCTGCTCAAGGGCGGGCGCGGCGGCCTGGGCAACGTGCACTTCAAGACGGCGACACGCCAAACGCCACGCTACGCGCAGCCCGGCGAGCCCGGCATCGAGAAGGCCATCGTGCTCGAGCTCAAGCTCCTGGCCGATGTGGGCCTCGTGGGTTTCCCCAATGCCGGCAAGTCGACATTGCTCTCGGTGATTAGCGCGGCGAAGCCCAAGATTGCCAACTACCCGTTCACCACCCTCGAGCCCAACCTGGGCATCGTGACCTACCGCGGCCAGCAGTCGTTTGTCATGGCCGACATTCCGGGCATCATCGAGGGTGCCAGCGAGGGGCGCGGCCTGGGCCTGCGTTTCCTGCGCCACATCGAGCGCAACGCCGTGTTGCTGTTCATGATACCCGTCGACAGCGACAACATCGCGCGCGAATATGAGATATTGAGCCACGAGCTGGAGACCTTCAACCCCGACCTGGCCACCAAGCCGCGCGTGCTGGCCATCACCAAGAGCGACATGCTCGACGACGAGCTGCTCGAGCAACTGCGTCCCGAACTGCCCGCGGGCGTTGAGGCCGTGTTCATCTCGAGTGTGGCCCAGCAGGGCCTAACCGAACTCAAAGACGTGTTGTGGCGCACCATCAACGATGAGCACAATCGGCTGCCCGACGAAGCCGCGCGTCGTGACCTTGACGAGCGCCACCGCGTCAAGGAAGAAGACGACTTCATCTTCGCGGCCCCGCCCGTCGAGGCCGTGGAGGAAGAAGCCGGCGGTCGCATGATTGTCGACGACGAGCAGGAATGGGACGACGAATACTGGGCCGACCACTACGAGAGCGAAGACGACAAATTCCAAATCGTGAACGACGACATTCCCGAAGAAGAGGAAGAAAACAAATAATAATGAACGAGCGACACGTTATTATCGACACCGTCGACCCCGTCGTTTTCTATGGGGTCAACAACACCAACTTGAGACTCATACGCAACCTGTTCCCCAAGCTGCGCATGGCCGCGCGCGGACACGTCATCACCGTCATCGGCGAGGAAGACGAGACCGCCGCCTTCGAGGCTAAAATCAAAGAGCTGGAGCAGTATTGCGCCACTTATAACACGCTCACCGAGGAAATCATCATCGACACCATCAAGGGCCTGCCACCCAAGGAGCTAAAGATGGACGATGTGATTATCTATGGCGTGAACGGGAAGCCCATCAAGGCCCGCACCCCCAACCAGCAACGCCTCGTGAACGCTTTCAAGCAACACGACCTCACCTTCGCGCTGGGTCCGGCCGGAACCGGAAAAACCTACCTGGCGGTGGCTCTTGCCGTGCGCGCGCTCAAAAATCGCGAGGCCCGCAAGATTATCCTGTCGCGCCCCGCTGTCGAGGCCGGCGAGAAACTGGGGTTCCTGCCGGGCGACATGCGCGACAAGATCGACCCCTATCTGCAACCGCTCTACGATGCCCTTGAGGACATGATACCCACAGCCAAACTCAAGGAGTACATGGACGGCAACGTGATTCAAATCGCGCCGCTCGCGTTCATGCGCGGGCGCACCCTCAACGATGCCATCGTGGTGCTCGACGAGGCGCAGAACACCACCACGCACCAAATCAAGATGTTCCTCACGCGCCTGGGAATGGGCTCGAAGATGATAGTCACCGGCGACGTGACCCAGATTGACCTGCCGCGCACCACGGCCAGCGGCCTTATCCAGGCCCTGCGTGTGCTCGACGGTGTGCAAGGCATCGGGCGCGTGGAGTTTGAGAAAAAAGACATCGTGCGTCACCGCCTTGTGCAACGCATCGTCGAGGCCTACGAGCGCCACGACGCGCTGTCGAAGGCCCTCGACCGCGAGGCGGCAACCGATGAAGACAAATAACATATAAACGAGCGACAGGACATGAGAGTGGAGCAAGTAAAGCCTTACGACACCGGGCGACAGAAGACCGAGCAGGTGAGGGAGATGTTTGACCGCATCGCCCCGGCCTACGACTTCATGAACCACGCCATGACCATGGGCATCGACCGCTGGTGGCGACGCGCCGCCGTCAAAGCGATCGCCGCGGCACGCCCCGGCGACATTCTCGACGTGGCCACCGGCACCGGCGATTTCGCCGTCACGCTCTACCAAAAGCTCCATCCGCGGCACATCGAGGGCATCGACCTGTCGGCCAACATGCTGGCCGTGGCCCGCGACAAAGTGGCCCGCAAGGGGCTGGCCGAGTATTTCACCTTCACTCAGGGCGACTGCCTCGAGCTGCCGCAAGACGACGCGAGCGTCGACGCCGTGACCGTGGCCTTCGGGGTAAGGAACTTTGAGGACCTGGCCAAAGGATACCGCCAGATGTGGCGCGTGTTGCGCCCCGGCGGCAAACTCGTGGTACTCGAGCTCTCCACGCCACGCAACCGTGTCACGCGCTGGTTCTACGACCTCTACACCCTCCACCTCATCCCATGGCTGGGGGGACTCAAAAGCCACGACCGCGACGCTTACCGCTACCTGCCGCGCAGCATCGCCGCCGTGCCGCAAGGCGACGACATGCTGTCGCTGATGACCCGGGCCGGCTTCACCGGTGGCCGTTGCCGCCGCATGACGCTGGGCACCTGCTCACTTTATACCGCAATTAAACCCGTTAATACCCCCACCGAAACTCATGATGCGAATTGATATACTCACCGTGATGCCCGAGGCGCTCGAATCGCCCCTGCACTGCTCCATCGTGCAACGCGCGCAAGACAAAGGACTTGTCGAAATCGTGGTGCACAACCTGCGCGACTGGTCGCTGCGCAAGCACCGCAAAGTCGATGACTACGCCTTTAGCGGTGAGGCCGGCATGGTGATGCAAATCGAGCCTGTGGACCGCTGCATCGAGGCCCTCAAGGCCCAGCGCGACTATGACGACGTCATCTTTACCTCACCCGACGGCGAACTGCTGACGCAACCGCTGGCCAACCGACTGTCGCTGGCCCGCAACCTCATCATCCTGTGCGGACACTACAAGGGTGTGGACTTTCGCATCCGCGAGCACCTCGTCACCCGCGAGATAAGCATCGGCGACTATGTGCTCACCGGTGGCGAGCTCCCCGCGGCCGTTATCGCCGACGCCGTGGTGCGCCTTATCCCGGGCGCCATAGGCGACGAGCAAAGCGCCCTCAACGACTCGTTTCAGGACAACCTGCTCGAGGCTCCCATCTACACACGCCCGGCCGACTATAAGGGGTGGCGCGTGCCCGACATCTTGCTGAGCGGCAATGAGGCCGCTATCGCCGAATGGAAGATGCAACAGGCGCTCGAACGCACACGTCGGCTGCGCCCCAACCTTTTAGATAATGCCTGATTTATAATTATAAAGCTCAATACTATCATGACAAAAAATAAATTTTCCCGACCCAAGTGGATACCCCGATGGCTCAACCTGCCATTCTTCATTTTCCTCGCCTTCATTTTGCTGCTGCTTTTCTTTGGCGACAACAACTACCTCAAGATTTGGGAACTCAACAAGGAAAAGGCGCAGCTCAACGCCCACATCAAGGCGCAAAAAGACTCCACCGCCATGTTTATGCGCAAGATTAATGAGCTCAACACCGACCGCGAGTCGCTCGAGCGCATCGCCCGCGAGCAATATGGCATGAAGCAAGAGAACGAGGAAGTATATATCACCGACATACAGTAACCCCATCATGGACAAGAAAACATCGCTCAACCTCATCGTCATCGTGGCCATGCTCGCCCTGCTCGTCACGGCGGCTTTGCCCCTGTTTGGCTACAACGTGCCCGCGCTGCGCGTCATCTTCAGCGCGGCCGCCGGCGTGATGTTCGTCGTGAGGCTCTGCCAGCGCACCGACAGCGACGACGTGCGCCTACGGCGGCTCTACCGCATGAACCTCATCGCGGCCCTCATGTACTGCCTGAGTGCCGCCTGCCTGTGGATTGAAGACATCACCACGCAGCAAAGCTGGGTGCCGCTGCTGCTTGCCGGCGCCGTACTGCAAGTGTATGCCACCCTGATGATTGACCGCCTCGAGAAAAAAGAAGAGAAAAAAGCGTAAAGAAAAGAGAAACTTAACACTTAACCACTTACAAATATATGTTTTCAGGAATCGTTGAAGAAGCCGCGCGCGTCGTGGCGCTGAACAAAGAAGAAGGCAACCTGCACATCACGCTGCGTTGCTCGTTTGCTAACGAATTGACCATCGACCAGAGCGTGGCACACAACGGCGTGTGCCTCACCGTCGTGGCGCTGAACAAGGACGAAGGCACTTACACCGTGACCGCTATCCAGGAGACCCTCGACCGCTCCAACCTGGGCCTGCTCCATGTGGGCGACGAGGTGAACGTGGAGCGCAGCATGCTCATGGACGGACGCCTCGACGGACACATCGTGCAGGGACACGTCGACCAAACCGCCGTGTGCACCGCCGTCGTCGAGGAGGACGGCAGCTGGCGCTACACCTTCAGCTACGATGTGGACCCGGCGATGGCCGCCAAGGGCTATGTCACCGTGGAGAAAGGCAGTGTCACGGTGAACGGCACGAGCCTCACGGTGTGCAACTCCGAGCGCAACACCTTTGAAGTGGCCATCATCCCTTACACGCACGAAATCACCAACTTCCACTGCATCAAGCCGGGCACCGTGGTCAACCTGGAGTTTGACATCATCGGCAAATACCTGGCACGGCTCATGGAGTTCAAGGCGTGAAAGCGATAGGCATCTTGAGCGACACCCACGCTTACTGGGACGACCGCTACGCCATTCACTTCGCCCATTGCGACGAGATTTGGCACGCCGGCGACATTGGTAGCGAGGACATCATCGACCGCCTCGAGCAGGTGGCCCCCGTGGTGCGCGCCGTCTACGGCAACGTGGACGGCGGCACGCTCAGGCAACGCTTCAAGGCCATGGAGACTTTCACCACCGAGGGTGTGAAAGTCGTGCTCACCCACATAGGCGGTTACCCGGGACGCTATGCGCCCGGCATCGCCGCGCGACTCGACTTGTCGCGGCCACAGCTGCTCGTGTGCGGCCACAGCCACATCCTCAAGGTAATCCCCGACCGCGCCCGCTCGCTGCTCACCATCAATCCGGGTGCCGCCGGCCGCCAGGGGTGGCAACGCGTGCGCACCCTCATCCGCCTCAGTCTCGACGCGGGCACCATCGCCTCATGCCAGGTCATCGAACTCGCTTGAGATTCGCCTCACCAAAATAAATTTCACGTCAATCCGTTAATTCACAACCACAATGAAAGCTATTCTATATTCCTTGCTGGCAGCCGTGGCCATGATGTCGCTCGCCGGCTGCGATCGCCTCAACAACAAGTCGCTACCCGAATACCCGGTACGCATCAACCTGGGTAACTACGCCCTGTGGACCACCTACGGCGTGGTGGGAGTGGGCGATTACCGCATCTTCAATCGCGACAAAAAGCTACCGTCAAACTTTGCCTACGATGTGAACACATTCACCGGCTACGGCGGCGTGTTGCTGGTCATGGAACAGGACATCTATTCCACTTCGACGGGAACCATCGCGCCACATGCCTACGACCTGTCGTGTCCCGTCGAGGGACGCGCCGACGTCGTGGTGAGCATCGACGAAGAACTGATGCGGGCGGTGTGCCCGCAGTGCAAGTCACAGTACGACGTGTTTTTCCAGGGTGGACGCGGCGTGAGCGGCTCGGCCGCGAGCCACAACAAGGGGCTTAACCCTTACAAGGTGCGCGCCACGGGCAGTGGCGGATACATTATCACTAATTATTAGGAGTAGGGAATGGATTAAACCAAGTTGTAACAAACAAGTCAAATATATCACTATGAAAAAGTATTTATTCATCCTGCTAACGTGCCTCGTGGCCGCATGCGCGGCAATGGCACAAGACGGTCCGCAAATCACCTTCAACGACAAGAGCCACGACTTTGGCAACATCCTGGAGGCAAAAGGCCCCGTGAGTCATACTTTTGAGTTCACCAACACCGGCAACAAGCCGTTGCTCATCATCGACGTGGTGGCCTCGTGCGGCTGCACCAAGCCGGAGTACTCGGGCAAGCCCATCAAGCCGGGCAAGAAGGGCAAAATCAAGGTCACTTACAGTCCCATCGGGCGTCCGGGCGCCTTCCGCAAGACCATCAAGGTCAAGACCAACAGCGCCGACAAGCGCGAGACGCTGGTCATCACCGGCGTAGTCATTCCCAAGGGCCAAAAATAAGACCGGACTGAAGATGAAAAAATCCATCCTCATCATCCTCGCGCTGGCCGTGACGCTGATAAGCATCGACGCCGACGCCAAGGTCAAGAAGAAACGGCAGCGCCGGCAACCGCGCTACGAGGCCGTCGAGGGAGCGCCGCGCGGCGACGACGCCGTTGTCGTCGACAGCGCCGGCGTGTTCCTCTCGCCCGACATACTGCCCAAGTTTCGTGGCGGCACCCAGGCACTCGTGAAATTCATCGGTGACAACCTCGTCTACCCCGAGCAGGCCGAGCGCGCCGGCATCGAAGGCCAGGTGCTTGTCGACTTTGTCGTCGAGAAAAACGGACGCGTGGGACGCATCAAATTGCGCCGCTCGGTGCACCGCTGGCTCGACAACGAGGCCATGCGCGTGGCCGCCATCCTGCCGCCGTTCATTCCGGCGCTTGTCGACGGCAAGCCCGTCGCCTGCTGGTACTCGATGCCCATCAACTTCAAGCTTGACGACCCCGAGGACACCGGCGCCACACAATGAGGCACGCGCTCAGGGTTATAGCAATGTGCGCCATAGCGGCGCTCGCGCCCCTGTCGCCGCTGGCGGCACAGGGCATAGCGTCGTGGCCGGCGACAACCGCCAGCCTGGGCCTCATCAACGAGGCCGACGGCGCCGTGACCACGCGTTTCGCGCTCGTCAATAGCGGCGACGCGCCCCTGGTGGTGACGCGCGCCAAGTCGACGTGTGGCTGCACGGCCACGCGGTGCCCGCAAGGCGACATTGCGCCCGGCGACACGGCATGGGTCGAAGTCACGTTCTCACCCCGCGGCGTGATAGGGCATTTCGAGAAAAGCGTTTTCATCTACACCGACGGCGAGGAAAAACGCACGCAACTCACCATCACCGGCAACGTGCGCGCTACCGACGAAACCATCGACGGGCGGTTTCCCCTGCGCGTGGGTCCCCTGCGCGTGAACACGCTCACGCTTCCCATGGGCGAGCACCCGCGCGGCGTGATGCGTAACAAGGTCGTCGCGGCCTATAATCCCTCGCCCGACACCCTCTTCCTTGAGCCGCTCCCGGGTGACAACGTCCACATCGTGGCCCACGCCGTCCCCGACACCGTGGCACCGGGAGCCACCGCCACGCTCACCTTTATCTATAACACACGGCTGGCGCCTATGCTGGGACTCAACAGCGACACGGTGACACTGCGCTGCGCCGACGCCCGCGGCGGCAGCCACGAGGCGGCCGTGACGGTGACGGCCGTGGTGCGCGAGGATTTCTCGCAATGGACCCCCGATGAACTTGCCGCGGCACCCGTCGCCGTCGTTGACGAAGCGGTCATCGACTACGACAGTTTCACCACCGGCAAACCGCTGAAACGCACGCTCCACCTCACCAACAAGGGAAAAAGCAACCTGCAACTGCACCGCGTCTTCACCGCCGAACCGGCCCTCACGGTGCTTCGCGCACCGCGCATCGTCCACCCGGGCGAGCGCGCCGACATCATCATCGAACTCTCGCCCGACGCTCTCGACGGCACGTTGCTCAACGCCACCCTCGACCTTATCACCAACGACCCCGAGCACTCTGTGCTCACACTCCGCGCCGTGGGTCGCCGCAAGTGAGCCGATGCCGGCAGAACCTTAACGCCCACGCCTCAAACGAGTCGGGGCTTTTTTATCGCCGGGCGGCGCGGTAGCGGCGGTCGGGGGCGTCCCAATAGATGGCTTGCCAAATTTTCTCGAGATACTCGGCGCGGCGATTTTGGTAGTCGAGGTAATAAGCGTGCTCCCACACGTCGATGGTGAGCAACGGCGTGAGGCCTCGACGCAGCGGGTTCGACGCGTTGGGCTCCTGCGTGATGACGAGTTTGCCCTCGCTATCGACGCTCAGCCACACCCATCCCGAGCCGAACAGCGAGAGGCCGGCTTGCGAGAACTGCTTGATAAAGTCGCCCAGCGTGCAGTTGAATTGTTCCTTGATGGCTTCAATCAGGGCGCAAGGCGGCTCGGGCAGGCCCGCCCGGTTCCACTCGGGAAGCATCATCTGCTCGAAATACAGGTTGTGGTTCAGCACTTGGCCGGCGTTGTTGAGGATAGGTCCTTCGGGGGCACGGCACACAATCTCTTCGAGCGAGAGCCCTTCCCAGGGCGTGCCGCGCAACAAGGCGTTGAGGTTGTCGACATAGGCGGCCAGGTGCTTGCCGTGGTGCAGCAACATTGTGTCGCGGCTGATAACCGGTTCGAGCACAGCGGGGTTAGCCCATTCAATAAGTTCAAACTTGCCGTTGACGGGCATTGTGAAATCTTTGTTCGTTGTCATAGTTAATGGATTTTATCAATTCAACCGATTATTTGCGCCACGCGTTCACCACCTCGCCGATATACATGGTGTGGATGCCGGCGGGGAAGTTGGAATACATCTGCTTGGGCACGTCGTCCTTGAAATAGCGCGGATCGAAAGGCGCGGCGTACATCGTGCGGCACTCCAGCACCATGGCCGCCTCCACATAGTAAGGCGTGCCGTTGGCCGTGAAGGCCGTGTGCAGGTTCAGCGCGCGCGCCTTGTCGCCGTCGCGGCCACTGTAAGTGCCCATGTACTCGAGGATTTCATCCTTGCGGTCGTCGAAGGCCATCACCGTGAAATACCGCGCGTTATCCATGAATCGCTTGGTGTAGCGCCGTTCGGCCACATAGACCGTGACCGCCGTTTTGCGCCACAGCGTGCCTATGCCGCCCCACCCGATGGTCATGGCGTTGCTGCGCTGGCTGTCGCCGGCGGCGAGCAGCAAGGCGTGGCGGAACCAATTGAAGCCATTGTCGGTAAAGTCGCTCTCGACGGTGATTGCCTTAAAGCCGTGTTCGGTTTGCGCCGTCGCGGTAGCCGGAGCGAGCGCGCAAAGCGCCACAAGTATCGTATGAATAAGTCGTTTCATCTTTTGTTCTTTATTGGTTTTGTATATGGTTCTTAATCTCGCGGCACGCGCACGGTGCGGCCGTCACACTCCAAGCGCATGGAGTCGGTCAGGTGCGCGTCGATGTCACGCTTGTCGACGATATACGCTTTGAGGGCGCCCGAGTTGGGGAAACTGTTGAAGAAAGGGTCGCTGGTCAGGAACAACTCGATAGCTTTCACCTGTTCCCACGACAGCATGCCGTTATAATAGTTCAAGATGCGCTCCTCCACGCGCGGAATGACCTTGACGCCCACGCGGCCGTCGGCCATGGCGACCACGGCGACGATGTGCAGGCGTGGCCGGGCGCCGACAGTCTGCGCGGTTTGCGCCACCGAGTACTTGCGGCTCACGGTGATGTGGCGGCCATAGCGCTCGTTGATTTGGTTCATGAGCGACAGGAAGAGTTTGCCATGGGGCGCGGTGTCCTCGAGCCGGTTCACACCCAGGTAATAGTGAATCATCTCGTGCAGGATGATGTCCTCGAGCTCGTCCTCGGGCAGGTCGACGCGCGTGTTGACGCGCATCACGAAATCGTACTTCTCACGCCTGCCGCCCACAGTGCGCCACTTGTATTCCACCTTGCCCATGAACGTCTTGGCGTCGCTCAACTTAACGGGCAACGGCTCAAGCCGTCCGCCGAAACACAACCGGTTAAACTCGTCAAACTTTCGTTCGACAAATTCCACTGTAGCTCGCATCGTGTAAAGTTTTTTTCACGTTACACTGATGTTTTACTTGAGAAGCAGGTTGTAGAGGGCCGTCACGTCGGCGCCGCTCACCGAGCCGTCACCGCTCACATCGGGATTGCCGACAACCGCTTTGTTGTCAAGCAGATACCCATAGAGGGCCGTCACATCGGCACCATTGACCGAGCCGTCGCCATTCACGTCGCCCTGCAGGCCGGTGCCCTTGATTTCAACCCACGCGCCGTTCAGCAGCTTGTAAGGCAACCAATTCTTGCCGCGTGCCACGTTCACCTGCTCATTAGTGATTTCGTTGACCTCGGCCGAATAGTCCTCAGCTACCACCTTGAACGTGCCGTGATCCCCCGCCGGAATGGTGCGCAAGCTATTTACCAGTGTGGTCATCCCGGTGCCCTTGATTTTGTTCAAGTGGCAATTGATTGTGCTCAACTTGTCGCATCCGCTCACCGAGAGCTCCGACAGCTTGTTGCTCTCGCATGAGAGCGTTTCGAGATTTGACAAACCATCAACCGAAAGGGTAGTGAGCTGGTTGTTGTTGCACTTCAGGTAGACGAGGCCGGCAGGCAAGTTGCTGAGCGAGGTGAGCTGGTTGCCGTCGCAGAAAAGATTCTTCAAATGCGAGCAAGCACTCACATTAAGGCTCGTGAGCGCGTTATCGTAACATTCGAGTTTGGTAAGCAAGGGGTTGCCATTCAAATTGAGTGTCCTCAAGTTCGTCTTGCCAGTGATGGAGAGCGTGGTAAAATCATTACCGGCGGCATACAGTTCGACAATAGCGGCGGGTAACGTGGGCAATGTGGAGATAGTGTTATTGTTGCACGACAAGCTGGTCAAGGTGGAGGGCAAGGTGGAGGGCAACGAGGAGAGCAGGTTGTTGTCACACGACAGGATGGACAGGCTGGGAGGCAGCGTGGACAGGGTGGTGAGTTGGTTGCCGCCACACATGAGCGTTTTGAGCGCCGCGCAGCCCGAGATGTTCATTGTGGTGAGTGCGTTAACACTACAATCGAGCTTTTGCAACTGGGTGTTGTTGCTCACATCGAGCTTCGTCAATTTTGAATAGCCGGCGAGGGTGAGCGAGGAGAGGTAGTTGTTGCCGGCGAGCACTTCGGTGATGTTGTCGGGGACATTGGTTAGCGACGTGAGTTTATTCTGGCTGCAGTTCAACGTCGAGAGGGCCGTGCACCCCCAGATGTTAAGCGAACTAAGACTGTTACCGTGGCAATCCAGCTGGGTGAGCGAGGGATTGCTGCTCACATTGAGCTTCGTCAAGTTAGGCTTGCCGGTGATAGTGAGTGTGGTGAACTTATTGTTCGTGACATCCACTTCCATGATGGAGCTTGGTATTCCGGCCAGCGACGTGAGGTTGTTGCTATTGCAATTCAGCGTTCGCAGCGCCAAGCAGCCCGAGAGGGAAAGCGAAGAGAGCTTATTGCTTACACAACTTATATTAAAAAGCAATGTGGTAGTGGTGGGCAGGGTGAGAGTCGTCAGTTGGTTGTAGTCGCAATCTAACGTATTCAGCGCTTTGTGGTTGCTCAGGTTCAGTGTGGTGAGTTGGTTGTTGTAGCACCCTAATGTTGTGAGTGCCGTGTTCTTGCTCAAGTTGAGTGATGTTAGCCGGTTATTGCCCACATCAAGCGTGGTCAATTCCGTGTTTTTGGTGAGGTCGAGCGTGGTCAAGCTGTTGCTTGAGCAGTCGAGGGAAGTCAACCCGGTCAAGTATTCGATGCCCTTGAGGCTGGTGATGCCTTTATTATAAAGGCTAACGGAGACATACCCGTCGGCATAAATTTCTCCGAGCTCACTCTTCACCGGCAAGGCGAGTATGTTGTCGTCCGTTACTTCTTTGCTGTCGACATAGGCGCGGAAAGTGGCGTCGGGGAAATGGGCGGCATCAATGGGCACTGCCACCGAGGCGCGAATCCCTGTGGAAGGTGTAGTGGAATAGCTCGATGCATTGTATTGCGTGCCACCAAGCATCTGCATATCGCTCGAGATGGTGAAACCCTTCACGTTCTTGAACGCTGAAGCCTGACTAATGGCATTGATTGCGACAAAATAAGAGCTGGTGACGTTGATAGAGCCAATGTCGCGAATAGCGTAGTAATCGTTGTTTTGATTAAACGCGTAAAAATACGAATTCTTGATGATGATTTTCTCGGTGCCTTTGTTCCCCTCGATGGTAGAGCTTGAGCCTTCGTAATAGCAGTCGGCCTCGATTTCACAATCATCAATGGTGAGCGTGCAGCCGTTGGCGATATAAATGGCGTTTTCTTTGTCGCCCGCTACCTGCAACTTGCCGTTAGGACTGGAAAGCGTGGTGTTCACATTGGCGCGCAGCGCCGAGGCATTAACAGCCTTGAAATAGTTATCGCCCACAAACACCACCTTGAGCCCCGTGCAGCTCTGATTGAAGAGCGCGCGGTTGTCGGTGCCGGTGCGTTTAATATACACGTTGGTGATGGTGAGCACATTAGTATTGGGGTTATACACCACCGAGAACGGTTTGCTTGTGTCATTGGCTTTGATATTTTCGCCGGTCACGTTGCTGTAATTGTCGCTATTGACGTCCACGCCTCCCACCTTGAAACCATAGTTGGTGGCGGCCCGGCCCGCGAAGGCCATTATCAGTGCGATGAAAAGTAGATAAACGTTCTTCATATTCTTTCTATTGAATTAATAATTTCTAAATAAAGTATAAAAGGTTAGTTGGCCTCGAACAGTCGCTGTTTTCAGCAACTTTGCGATTAAAAAAAGAAAACGGCAAAAGGAGCCCAACCATGCGATACAAAGGTAGTGAATTTTTCTCGAAATTGAAAATATTTTTCAAGCACACCGGCCCAAGCGGTGAAATTTCGCACGATTTCGCATACCTTCACGATGATCAAGCGACAATCTAAACACCCATCAACCACTGGGATGTGCCGAGCAAAGATACCACAGGCACCGGGGGAAGTGCCTGTGGTATAGGGAAAAAAGGGGGCACCCGCAAAACCCTGTGTTCGTTATACTAGTATTAGCCCCGGCAGGGGCGACACTTTTTAGGCAGGGGTGCAGCGCGACAGCGCGAAACCCCTGTGATAGGCATTTCCCACTTAAAATTAGCCCCATTCGGGGCGACACATTTTGGATAGTGATTCTGTCGCCCCTAACGGGGCTATTGTGTACGAGATGCGATGATTACAGGGGGTTCGCGCTGGCGCGCTACACCCCTGCCTACAATCTGCCGCCCCTGGCGGGGCTACTGTTTCACCGGGGTTACTCAAGGAATGACCCTTCGGGTGGCCTTCTCTTTCATGGTCAGCGTGAACTCGACGCTCCTGATTCCCGTGCTTTTCACATCACAATAGGTATCTGTAATACACAAGGTTTTGCGGGTGACCCGAAAAAAGCAACGACAGCGACATCTCAAAAGAAGAGGTGGTCGCCAATCCTGGCGATAGGGCCGACGGAGTCGTCAGGGGCGACGGGAGCGGCAGGTTTCGGGGGAATGACGGGCTCATGGCGCAGCCTGTCGACCACTTGCCGAAGCGTGTAAGCCTCGTAGAGCCACTTCGCGGCGCGATAGCGGGTGTTGATTTGCGTGAAAGGCTTCCAGCGGTCGATGAATGGGGTGAGCTCAACGGTGACACGCGTGCCGTCGGCGCGCACGGCGGCACTGTGGTTTTGTCCGCTCAGTGGGGAGCCGCACAGGCAATAGACGCGTGCCGGGTAGCCTTCGTCATCGGCCACGAGGGTGTCGGCGTGATGTTTCCACCACTCGATGTAAACGCCCAACGTGGGGAACTCCATGTTTTGTGCTCCGGTGAGCATCAGGTTGTTAGGGAAACGCACCGGAGCGAGGAACATGCGGCTGTCGTTCAAGATGCGCTCGCGATGGGCAAAGAGGAAGAAGGCGTTCTCGCGAAAGAGTCGCGCCACGGCGTCCCAATCGGTCGAGCGCTCACGGCCGCCCTGAGCCACATCGGTGTCGACACGCAGGCCGCCGGCCTCGGCGGTGAGACCCTCACGCGAAGCGACGGCATGGCAGGTGAGTTCGGTGCCGTCAACAAGGGTGATTTTACCCTTGGGGTGGCGGGCGATTTCCTCGTTAGTGAAAAAGAAGTGGCGGGGGGTTGAAATCTTCATCATGGCTTCAATAATTTAAAAGGTTAATAAACCGATGGTTAACACACTCGCGACAGCCGCGGCCAGCGCGCGGCACGTCACAAAAACACTACTCGCGGCAACCTCGCGGGCCACCACGTCATGAAGAGTCACAAAAATGTCAAGTTGATTTCTCATAAACAATTTTAATTATTTGATTAATAAATAAGGTGAATATCGCCCAATCAATAATTCGCATCATTTTCCCACCGTGGCGTTTATGACTGCTCGGTTGGGGCGGCTCGACGGCCGTCTCTTGATGCTTCTAAAAACTAAAGAACGATTGCGCTCCCGCCTACCGGGAATTGCGCCGCAAAGTTAGCGATTTTTCGCGACCCGGCCAAAACAATCGCCACATAAACGGCAACCGCCGGCTATTTTCGCGATTTTCGCGATATATTTAATGCGAATTTCGCGAATTTAAATCAGCCATGGCAATGGACTGAAAAACAATTCGTGAAATTCGCATTGAAAAAAAGTGAGCGGACGTCAATCGGTGAGCTTGCGGTAACGAATGCGCGTGGGTTCTTCCTTTCCCAGGCGTTTGAGTTTGTTTTCCTCGTATTCGCTGTAAGAGCCTTCGAAGAAGAAGACGTTCGAGTCGCCCTCGAAAGCGAGGATGTGGGTGCAGATACGATCGAGGAACCAGCGGTCGTGGCTGATAACGACGGCGCAGCCGGCAAAGTCGTCGAGACCTTCTTCGAGCGCGCGCAACGTGTTCACGTCGATGTCGTTGGTGGGCTCGTCGAGCAACAGCACGTTGCCTTCCTCCTTGAGAGCGAGAGCCAGTTGCAGGCGGTTACGCTCGCCACCCGAGAGCACGCCGCACAACTTTTGCTGGTCGACGCCGGTAAAGTTGAAGCGCGACAGATAGGCACGCGCGTTCACGTCGCGTCCGCCCATGCGCAGCAACTCCACGCCGCCCGAGATTACCTCGTACACACTCTTGCCGGGGTCGATGCTCGTGTGTTGCTGGTCCACATAGACGGCCTTGACGGTCTCGCCCACCTCGAAGGTGCCGCTGTCGGGTTTCTCCAGCCCCATGATGAGGCGGAACAGCGTGGTCTTTCCGGCGCCGTTAGGACCTATAACGCCCACTATGCCGTTGGGCGGCAGCATGAAGTTGAGGTCGTCGAAGAGCAGCTTGTCGCCAAACGACTTGGCCACGTGCTTGGCCTCGATGACCTTGTTGCCCAGGCGCGGACCGTTAGGGATAAAGATTTCGAGCTTTTCCTCTTTCTCTTTCACCGTCTCGTTCAACAACCGGTCGTAGCTGTTGAGGCGCGCCTTGCCCTTGGCCTGGCGGGCCTTGGGCGCCATGCGCACCCACTCGAGCTCACGCTCGAGCGTCTTGCGGCGCTTGCTCTCGGTTTTCTCCTCTTGTGCCAACCGTTGTGTTTTTTGCTCCAGCCAACTGCTGTAGTTGCCGCGCCAGGGGATACCCTCGCCGCGGTCGAGTTCGAGAATCCACCCTGCCACGTGGTCGAGGAAATAGCGGTCGTGGGTCACGGCAATCACCGTGCCCTCGTAGCGTTGCAAGTGCTGTTCGAGCCAGTCGATGCTCTCGGCGTCGAGGTGGTTGGTGGGCTCGTCGAGCAACAGCACGTCGGGCTTTTGCAGCAACAATCGGCACAAGGCCACGCGCCGCCGCTCGCCGCCGCTCAGGTGAGCGGTGAGCTGGTCACCGTCGGGGCACCGCAAGGCGTCCATGGCTCGCTCGAGCCGGCTGTCGAGGTTCCACGCGTCGGTGGCGTCGATGATATCCTGCAACTCGGCCTGTCGGACGAAAAGCTCGTTCATCTTGTCGGGGTCCTCATAGTACTCGGGCAAGCCGAACTTGAGGTTGATGTCCTCATATTCCTTGAGGGCGTCGACCACGGGCTGGACACCTTCCTGCACCACCTCGCGCACTGTCTTCGATGGGTCGAGCTGCGGGTCTTGCGGCAGGTAGCCCACGCTATATCCCGGCGCGAAAACCACCTCGCCTTGGTAGTGTGTCTCGAGTCCGGCGATGATTTTCATCAGCGTTGACTTACCGGCGCCATTGAGGCCTATAATGCCGATTTTGGCCCCATAGAAAAACGAGAGATAGATATTTTTAAGAATCTGCTTTTGATTCTGCTCGATAGTCTTGCTCACGCCCACCATCGAGAAAATGATTTTTTTGTCGTCGACTGTTGCCATATTCGTTGTTTTTTGAAGTGAATAGACAAAGTTACGCTTTTTTCGGCTTTCCCGCAAATTTTCGCGCCACCACCACCCCAATCGCTCCCTAAAGCCTGCGACAGACCCTCACAGCACCAGGCGGTCGTAAGTGATGCCGCGCAGGCGGTTGAGCCACCCTCGACGGAACTTCCTGTTAGCGGGGCGGCGGGCGCAAATCGCTTCGATGTAAGCCGCACGCGCCTGCCACAGCCGGGCAAACAGCGCGCGCGGCTCGCTGCCGTTGAGGGCCGCCAGCGTCACCGGCCCCACGATGCCGTCGGCCTCGACACCGAGCAACTTTTGCGGCAGGGTGATGCCATACTTACCGCTCGCCCACACCCAGTCGACGAGAATGTTGGCCACGGGTTGCGAAGTGATGCGGTCGGCCTGCCACCGGTCCCAAAACATCTCCTTGGCCAGCTGGCGCCACCGGGCGTAAGGGATAGCTTTCAACTCATCAATGCCCGGCACAGGCAGCCCTTTTCGCTTGCAATAAGAACGATAAGTGGCGATTGTCACGCCGCACATGGTGGCGCCACCAGTGTCGGCCGGGTCGTTGCCGTAGCCGGTTTCGCGCGCCAGCCTGAACATCTGCTCGAGCGGCAAGTTGAGCGCCGCCTTGGTCAGCCCGGCTTCCCACTTGAGAAAAAAAGGAATGATTACATCAAAATTTGCCATAGTCCCGACGGGTTAAAAATTGAACAATTTAGCGGCGCTAAGCACGGACGTGAGGTCCTCAAGGGCGGCGCGGTGGAAACGATAGTTGCCGTCGATGGGGCGTACCACGCAACGTGCCGTGACCAATGTGCTCTCCTGCCCGTGGGGCGCCCCGAAGAGCAGCAACCTGTCGCCCATGTCGATGGCAGCGGGCGAGGCGACGCCGGCGCGCGTCCACGGGTTGAGTTGCAAGCGCGCCGCATGGTCATCGGGACTCAAGAACGTGGTGACGCCGCGCTCCCATCCCTCGAGACGCCATTCCACGGGGCGCACGCAGTGAGGCGGCGGCACAGCCGTCACCACGTCGTCGGCGTCGATGGTGAGCGTAACCTGCGCCGCCACGTCCTCCACGGGAAGCCATTCGGCGGGCGCGGTGAGCAACAACCGGGCATACCAGCTGTCGAGGTGCTTGGTGAGCAGGGCATCGAGGTCGATACCGTCGGTACGCGTGATGGTGCAGTCGCTCATGGCCGGCTGCAAAAGAAGCAGTTCGCGCGCGAGGGCCACCATTTGCAGTGGCGTGAGGTCATAAAATTGGCTTGTGTTTTCCATAGTAACGATGTGTGTTTTTTGCGGCGAAATTACCCTGTCGCCGCCACAGGTCACAACCCCACGGAGTGAGCCGCGATATTCGGGTTAAATCACCTCGAGATAAAAACTCATGGGGCGGAAGCCGTCGTTGCAGCTTACCATGGCGCTGAGCGGGTTGCGCATCCAGCCGTCGAAAAAATCGCCCTCGCCGCGCGCCAACGCCTCGACAAAGGGTCGCATCGCTTTCCACGCCTCGTCGCAGAGTCCGTCGGGGCGTTGTCCGTCGACCGACGTCCACTGCTGCCCCACAGCGATGTCACAGGCATGCTCGATGGGGTTCTCATAGCGCGCTATCAAGTCGCGATAAACCGTTTGCCTCACGGCGGTAATCAGGATGGTCATCTTTTTTTAGTAAACAAGTTGACGAGTAGACAAGCTATTTGCTGTTTGCTATTTGCTTTGAGTTTCGGGGCATTACGCCTTAAAACAGCGACCCTTGCGCGCCGGGGCGGTCCACGTTGAGGTGCCGGTAAGCCAGCTCGGTGGCCACACGTCCGCGCGGCGTGCGCTTGATGAATCCTTCCTTGATGAGGAACGGCTCGTACACCTCCTCGACCGTGCCGGCGTCCTCGTTGAGCGACACCGCGATGGTGCTCAGGCCCACTGGACCGCCGCCAAACTTGTCGATGATGGTGCGCAATATCTTGTGGTCCACCTCGTCGAGGCCGCGCGTGTCGATGTTGAGCGCCGTGAGGGCGTAGCGCGCGATATCGGTGTCGATGCGGCCGCTTCCCTTCACCTGGGCAAAGTCGCGCACGCGACGCAGCAGAGCGTTGGCGATGCGGGGCGTGCCACGGCTGCGCAACGCTATCTCATGGGCCGCGTCGTCGTCGATGGGCACGCGCAACAGTCGCGCGCTGCGGCCGATGATTCGCTCGAGCACCTCGTGGTTGTAGTACTCCAAGTGGCAGTTGATGCCAAAGCGCGCACGCAACGGCGCCGTGAGCAAGCCCGAGCGCGTGGTGGCCCCGATGAGTGTGAAAGGCGCCAGGGTGAGCTGCACGCTACGCGCGCCGGGACCTTTGTCAATCATGATGTCGATGCGGTAGTCCTCCATGGCGCTGTAGAGGTATTCCTCGACGATGGGACTCAGGCGGTGTATCTCGTCGATGAAAAGCACGTCGTTCTCGTCGAGTGACGTGAGCAAGCCCGCCAGGTCGCCGGGCTTGTCGAGCACCGGGCCACTGGTAACCTTGAAACCCACGCCCAGCTCGTTGGCGATGATGTTGCTCAGCGTGGTTTTTCCCAGACCGGGAGGGCCGTAGAAGAGCGTGTGGTCGAGGGCCTCACCGCGCATCTTCGCCGCCTGCACAAACACGCGCAGGTTGGCGATGATGCCGTCCTGACCGGTAAAATCCTCGAAACGCTCGGGTCGCAAGGCGCGCTCAAAGTCTTTATCGCCCATCGCGCGCTCGTTGCGGATATCAAATTCGTCCATAGATGTTTTTTAGTAAACGAGTAGACAAGCTGATTGTTAACCGATTGAAATGTCTATAAATTAATTGTTCGTGGAATTGTTTTTACAGGTCACGCTTGAGAATCTCGGTCAATTGGGCCACGCCCACCGTGGCCTTCTCGGCAATCACTGTCACCCACGAGGGCACCGACACGGGGTTGGGGTCGATATAATAGACGGGAATCCCGGCGGGCGCATAGTGCAACAACGAGGCTGCCGGATAGACCACGAGCGAGGTGCCGATGACCACAAACACGTCGGCCTGGCTGGCCAACGCGGCGGCACGCTCCATGTTGGGGACGCTCTCGCCAAAGAACACGATGTGGGGACGCACCGCGTCACCATAGGGGTCGCGCGTGTCGACCGTCGTCACCAGTCCCTTGTCGGTGAGCTTGTCGCACGGCAACTGGTACACACGTTCGGGGTGACGCATCGACCGCACTTTCATCAGCTCGCCGTGCAGGTGCAACACGCGATTACTGCCGCCGCGCTCGTGCAGGTCATCGACATTCTGCGTGATCACATCCACGTCAAACCATTGCTCGAGCCGGGCCAGGCCACGATGGGCCTCATTGGGACTGATTTGCTCAACGAGCTTGGTGCGCATGTTGCTGTAAAACTCGTGAATCAACGCCGGATTGCGCGCGAAACCCTCATCGCTGGCCACTTCCATGACAGGATAATTTTCCCACAAGCCACCGGCGTCACGATAGGTGGGCATGCCGCTTTCAGCACTCACGCCCGCCCCGGTGGAGATGACAATTTTCTTTTTCATAGGTCGGTTCTTTCTATTTTTGCCACAAATTTAGCAATTTTTCGCGGTTTTTTAGCAATCAAATGAAGAAATAAACCTAACTTTGCAACTCGATTGAAAAAAGTTAGTACAAACAATGGATAAATTAAGTTACGCTCTGGGCCTGAGTATGGGCCAGAACTTCAAGGGCAGCGGCATTGATAAGATTAATGCCGACGATGTGGCCGACGCACTGCGCGCCGTGTACGACGGACAAGAGAAAAAGATGTCGTTCAACGAGGCTAAGCGCGTCGTTGAAGAGTTTTTCACCGACCTTGAGCAACGTGCCGGCGAAACCAATAAGAAGGCCGGTGCCGAGTTCCTCGCGAAAAACGCGAAGGAGGAAGGTGTGAAGGTCACCGCCAGCGGTCTCCAGTACCTGGTGGTCAAGGAGGGTAACAACGTGAAACCCACAGCCGACGATGTCGTCACCGTGCACTACACCGGAAGGCTCATCGACGGCACCGTCTTCGACAGCTCGGAGCAGCGCGGCGAGCCCGCCACCTTCGCCCTCAAGCAAGTGATCGCCGGATGGACCGAGGGCCTCCAGCTCATGGGCGAGGGAGCCGCTTACCGCTTCTTCATCCCGAGCGAACTGGCCTACGGAGCCCACGGCACAGGCCCCATCCTGCCCCACTCCACGCTCATCTTCGATGTGCAGCTGCTTAAGGTAAACAAGTAGACGAGTAAATGAGCAGATTGCTTAGGTCACTTTACACTTAACACTCAACACTTAATATTTAATAATCAGCAATTATGAAAAAGTTATTCTACATACTGGCAATCGCCCTCATGACGGGCTCATTTGCCGCCTGCGACAATCAGCAGGCCACCCAACAACAAGGCGAAGACACGGTAGCCACCGCCACAACGAGCAACGACAGCGAGGCCGTGCCCGAAGACCCCAACAAGCGCGACGGCGAGAAATTCCTTGCCGAGAACGCTAAAAAAGAGGGCGTTATCACCACCGAGAGCGGACTCCAATACATCGTGCTCCAGGAAGGCAACGACGTGAAGCCAACGGCCACCAGCGAAGTCACCGTGCACTACACCGGCAAGCTCATCAACGGCAAGGTGTTCGACAGCTCGGTAGAGCGCGGCGAACCCGCCACCTTCCCGCTTAACGGCGTAATCAAGGGGTGGACCGAGGGCCTGCAACTCATGGGCGAAGGCGCCAAGTACCGCTTCTTTATCCCGCAAGAGCTGGCCTACGGCGAGCGCGGTGCCGGCAACGACATTCCGCCCTACTCGGCACTCATCTTCGATGTGGAGCTCATTAAGGTGGGCAAATAATTCTTAACCGCAAATTATTCAACAACCTATTTTCAATATTACATTTATCACAATGAAAAAGTTATTATCAGTACTGATGATTGCCCTCATGGTGGGCGCTTTTGTGAGTTGCAACAAGCAAGAAGGTAAGGTGAGCAAGGACGCTCCCACGGCCCACGACGACAGCATCGCCCAAATGCTCGCCACCTACTTTGGCGGACAAATGGCTCTTGAGGCTAACGACACGGCCGCAGCCAACGATTTTGAAGTAGACGAGTTCCTGCGCGGCTTCAACGAGGCCTACAAGGAGAATGTGAACTACGCCAAGGGCAAGAAGATGGGTGCCGATTTGGCGCAAAACATGGAAATGTTTGAGCAACAATTCAAGATTAAAATCGACCGCGACAAGTTCCTCAACGCCTTTATCAAGGCCGTTAAGGACAAGAGTATCGACGAGGCCAAGATGCAGGCTCTGGGCGGACAACTCCAGCAAATGATGATGGAGGCCATGATGGGTGGCGCACCCATGCCCGAAGGTCCCGAAGCCGCCGAACCTCAAACCGACGAAGAAGCCGAGGCCCAAGCTCAAGCTCCAACTCAGGACCAAGCTCAGGCTCAACAAAAATAACATAGCGCCAAGCTAAAGATATTTTTCTCTTCACAACCCCCACTCGACACAAGGAGTGGGGGTTTTGAAAAATAAATACATTTCCTTAATTTAAAAAAGCTATGAAAAAAATATTCTTTTTTTTCGCCACTATCGCCGCACTGACGGCACAAGCCTCAAGCCCTGAGTTTGTGGCACTCCAAGACTCGCTCAGCGAGACCTTCGGCTCGGTCTACGGCGCCTCGATTGCCTCGGTTTATGCCTCGAAGCCCGCTGCCGAAAAGACTGAATTCCTGCGCGGCTACCAAGCCATCATGCAGGCCGACAGCACCCAAGCCGCTTACCTCGAGGGTATCGCGCTGGCCATGGACTACAAGAAAATGACCAAGGACATCCAAAACAAGCAACACGTCACCATCAACAACGACAAGTTCACCAAGGCTTTCGTCAAAAGCTTCAGCGCCGACCAGCAGATGCCCCAAGAGCAGGTGAGGAAACTCAACGAGAAGCTCCAGGCCGACATGCAACGCCTCAACCAAATGGCAAAACTCGAAGACCCCACTTTCAAGGCCGGACAGGAATACTTGCGTAACACCGTGGCCGCCGACAAAGCTTACAAGATGACGGCCAGCGGACTGGCTTACAAAATGCACAAAGCAGGCAACGGAAACACCTTCAAGGAGACCGACCGCGTGCGCCTCAACTACAAGGGACAACACATCGACGGCACTGTCTTCGACCAGAGCAACGACACCACCGTGATGGGCGTCAACCGCGTTGTGCCCGGCTTCAAGGAAGCCCTCATGCTCATGAGCCCCGGCAGCAAGATGACCGTCATTATCCCCAGCGACCTGGCCTACGGCACTCGTGGCGCCGGCGGTGCCATCAAGCCCAACGAGACCCTCGTGTTTGACATCGAAACCTACGGCGTCGAAGAGCCCGCCGCCAAGAATAACGCGCAGGTCAGCGTCACCCCCGAGAGCAAGCACGCCACGCTCGCCCCGGGCACCAAGACCGTGGCTCCCAAACGAAAAGGAAAGAAATAATCAGTAACCACAATTAAACAGATATTTTTAAACAATGAAGAAATTTTTTATTCTCGCCATTGTGGCGATAATGACAAGCACCGCCTTTGTCAGCTGCGACAAGACGGCCAACGGCAAAGAAAGTAACGACAGCACCGCCAACGACAGCACCGCCGTCGCCACCGACAAGGTCGACACTCTCGCCAGCAAAATGGCACTTTTCTACGCCGGACAGGTCAAACTCATGATGCAGGACAGCGTGGCCAGCAAAGACTTTGAGAAAGACCAGTTTATGAAAGGCATGAAGGAAGGCTTTGAAGAGAGCCTGAGCTACACGCGCGGCAAGCAGGAAGGCCAAGGCATCGCCCAAATGATTATGCAAATGGAGCTTGAAGCCGGCATCACCATTGACAAGGACGTGTTCCTGAGGGAATATATGCGCATCATCAACAGCAGCGACAGCGTGAGCGGGCAACAGCTCATGAAAGCGCAAGCCGAACTGCGCGATATCGTGATGAAGGCCACACAAGCCAAGCAGGCAGCACCTGCTCAACAGGCAGCACCTGCTCAACAGGCAGCACCTGCTCAACAGTGAGCACCTGCTCGACTCCGCTAACCTCACACCGGTGAAACCATTGCGGCTCACAGCCCCAGCGGCAATACATAAGAGGGTGCGGCTGCCACGCTCCAAGAGCTTGAGCAACCGCGCCCTGCTCATTGCCGCACTGTGCCCGGGCGCCGACCTCGACGCGATGGAGCCGGCCGAATGTGACGACACGGCGGCCATGCGGGCCGCGTTGCGCGACGAGGAATCCACACGTGTCAACGTGGGGGCCGCCGGCACCACGATGCGTTTTCTCACCGCTTACTACGCCACGCGCGAAGGCCACACGGTCACGCTCGACGGCAGCGCGCGCATGCGGCAACGCCCCATCGCGCCGCTCGTCGATGCCCTGCGCCGGCTGGGCGCCGACATCGCCTACGAGGGCGCCGACGGCTTCCCGCCGCTGCTCATCAAGGGCCGCCCACTGCGCCAGGGTGCCACCATCGCCGTCGACGGCGGCGTGAGCAGCCAGCACGTGAGCGCCCTGCTCCTGATAGCACCAGCCCTGGGCGGCATGACGATAAAACTGGCCGCGCCGCCCGTGTCGCGCCCTTACATCGACATGACGCTCGCCATGATGAACGACTGCGGTGCCCGCGCGCGTTGGAACGGCACCGACTTGATTATTGTCGAGAACAAGCTTTACAGCACACCTCCCGGGCACGTCGAGGGCGACTGGAGCGCCGCCGCTTACTGGTTCGCGTTGCAATGTCTGCTACCACAATCGGCTATCATCCTCGAGGGATTACACCCTCACAGCCCGCAAGGCGACAGACGCGTAGTGGACCTCATGGAACGCCTGGGCGTAACGGCCGATTTCGACGGAAATTCCGTGGCACTCTCGAGCAAAGAAATGCCCGAAATCGACCGATTTTCGGCCGATTTTGAGGATACCCCCGATTTGGCGCAGACGTTCGCCGTCCTCCTTTGCCTCAAGGGCATACCTTACCGCCTCGACGGACTCGCCACCCTGCGCGTCAAGGAAACCGACCGCATAGCCGCCCTGCAGGCCGAAATGACGAAACTGGGCTATCGGCTCGAGGCCGGTGACGACTATCTCGCGTGGGACGGCAACCACACCATCACGTGCTACTGCGCCTCCCTCGACACCTACGACGACCATCGCATGGCCATGGCGCTTTCGCTGACCGCCACACGTTTCCCCGGTGTCGCCATCAACGATGCCGACGTGGTCACCAAGTCTTACCCCGACTACTGGCGACACCTCGCGCAAGCCGGCTTCGCCTTGAGAAATTAGGAATGAACACTAAAAAAGACTGAAACCCAAAATGTTTCCCGCATTGATTCTTATCGGTATTCTCGTGGCGGTGGGCCTGCCGCTCTACCTGCTCGACCGGCGCAGTCGCACCCGGCGCGGCGTGCCCGACGACGTGAGCGAGGTTGTCGTGCCGCAGCAGGAGTGTAACGATGACTGTTGCGCGACCAACGCCGTGTGTCCCAGCGAGAAACTGCTGCAAAACGCCATGGAACCGGCCCTCTACTTCGACGACGAGGAACTGGACAAATTCAAGGGACGCGCGCCCGACAGTTACACGCCCGACGAAGAGGAACAATGGCGCGACGTGCTCTACACGCTGCGCCACGACGAACTCCTGTCGTGGGAACGCAGCATCAAAAAGCGCGGCATCATCATGCCGGCGGCCCTCCACGACGAATTAATCATGCTCTATAACGAGCCACAGCCCTGAACTACGCGCCGCGAGCGCGTCAAGGACTTCAATGGTTCAGGCGGTAGTCGCTGGGCGATTCGCCCTGGGTGTGCTTGAACACGCGGTAGAAAGTGCTGCGGTTGGAGAATCCGGCCTCCGAGGCGATGGCGTCGATAGTGCGCATATTGCTTTTATCCTCGTCGAGCAGGCGTTTGGCCTCGTTGATGCGGAAACCGTTGATATAAGTCTTGAAATTCATGTTGCGGCACGCGCCGATTACCGTCGACACAAGGCGGGGCCGCTCGTTGAGCATCGTGGCGATGTCGAGCACCGACAGGTCGCTACGGCGGAAGAGTTTCTCTTGCTCCAGAAGTTGGTCGATGCGCTGCATCAACTCGCGGTCGGCCTGTTGCGTGTCGCCGTCATCGGGTTCGGTCGTGATGGTGATAGCCGTTTCAATGTGGCGGAACTGAAGGGCGTAGTTAATGAATCGCACCCCGAAGGACACATAGAACACAACCACCACAACGATGAACACCAGGTCGACAGGAGGACGAGGCACGAGCGCGTAGACCAAGGCGAGCACGCCCACGGCCAGCGAGGCGGCAAACGAGCGCCACACCCATTGCATGTGTTGCGAGTGGGGGTCGGAGTAAAAATTGTCCATCTGTTCCTTAAACTGCTTGTACTCATGCCTGAACATCCACACATAACGCACCAGTTGCGCCGCATAGAAAACCACAAAACCGACGATGGCCCACCGCCGTAACCCCTCGTCGAGCGTCACATAGCACGAGAAAACCGCGGCCGACACCGACACGATAACCGCCAACTCCAGCGCCACCATACGCGCCGTGACATAGTGCAGGCGGATGAGCGTGATGAACGTGTAAGTGAACAGGAATGCCTGGAAACAGGCCACAAACAGGATGATGGGACGGGCCAGCGCCACACTCTCACCCGGAGCGAAAGCGTGGTATTCCAGTATGATACACAAAGCATAGAACACATAGGCCGCGCCCATCACCTTGCGCGCGAGACGATAACCACGTAGCGCCGCCTTGCGGGGAATGTGCAGGAATATAAAACACACAGCCATC
The DNA here is from genome assembly GCA_947169265.1 of uncultured Prevotellaceae bacterium. Lineage (GTDB taxonomy): Bacteria > Bacteroidota > Bacteroidia > Bacteroidales > Muribaculaceae > Sodaliphilus. The sequence continues at coordinate 41,391 of CAMVPC010000017.1, read as the reverse complement.
CCCACGAGGATACCCGGAGCCAGAAAGGCATCAATAAAATGATAGACTTGTTGCATGTTGCAAAATTAGTCATTCCGCATGAAATAAAAGCCATTCCAGCCACAAAATAGGTTGCATTTTTGTCGTATGGCGTTACACTTTTGTCAAAATGGTCACATTTTTGTCAAATGCAACAAATTTGGGCCCATATTATTCCCACGGTTTCGACACTTTAGCTAATTTTGTGTCAATTACTGCCCGCGGGCAGTTAAACGCTCGATATTATATATTTCTAAAAAATAGTATGCTTATGAAAAAAATTTGGACATTTTTACTAATCTTGACCGTAATTGCGGTTGACATGAGCGCCGTCTCAAAGGACGTCAACGGCGATGGTGTCGTGAGTGGCGCCGACGTGACAGCCCTCTACGGTGTGTTGCTCGACGGAAAGACTGTGCAGGGCAATGCCGATGTCAACGGCGACGGCGTCGTGAGCGGCGCCGACGTGACAGCCCTTTACAACTACCTGCTCAACGGCGGACCCGAGGAGGAGGACTACGAGTACATCGACATCGCTTTCGCCGGACAGGGCGAGAACGGAACCACACCTACGGTTGATGGCGTGACGGTTGTCAACGTCACCACCGGAGCCGAGAAAGAGCTCGCCGGCAACGCGGTGCTGCGCCTCGTGGTGAAGGACAGCCAAAACACCGCGCGCCACATCCATTCGCTCAAAGAAAGCGCCGAACATCCCGCCGGCAAACTGTCAATCACCCCCGAAGTGGCCTTTGCCGACGCGCGCCTGAGCTTCAGCGCCGCCGCCGACGGTGTCGCCACCGTGGAAGTCATCGACAGTGAGGGCAATGTAGTGAGCGGCAACACGGTGAACGTGACGGCCGGCAACAACACGGCCGCCATCGCGCCTTGCCCCTACGGTGCCTATATCGTGCGCGTGACCGATGAGAGCGGCAACGTGCGCGCCACACGCTGGTTCAGCGCCTCGAAGAAGGTGGAAACCGCCGGCGACATCGCCATGCTCACCTCCGAAGAGGCCGCCGACGCCACAGCCCGGCCCAAGCGCTTGGCAGCCGCCCCGAGTGCCACCACGGTGACGATGGACTTCAACCGCGGCGACCTGCTGCGCTTCGTTGCCCGCAGCGGCGACATGACCACCATCATGATGCAGCAACCCGCCAACAGCCACACCAACGTGTTCTCCTTCTTTGAATGCAAGGACGCCGACGGGTACAACTACCCCATCATCGAGGCCGGCGGCTTGCTGTGGATGGCCGAGGACCTGCGCTACGTGCGCCGCAGCGGCGTGAGTAAAGTGAGCAGCGCCAGCGACTGGCAGGAAGCCACTGTCACCAAGTGTATGGTCATTAATAACGACAACACCGATGCCTACTACAACTACGAGGGCGCGCTCAAAGCCCTGCCCGAGGGATGGCGCCTGCCCACCGGCGACGAGGTGAATACCGTGCTGCGCAAGCTGGGCGGTGCCGACCATGCCGGCGCGCTGCTCAAGGCACATGGCGACGACAGCAACTGGGGTTCGTGGGACGAGAAGGTCGATTCGCTCTACCTGCGGCTGAACGCCCATGGATACGTCAACACCGGCGGCAACGTCACCTCGCATGACCAGCGCGGATATATCCTCACCTCCACCACGCTCTCGAAGCGACCGATGTGGGCCGAGCTGCGCGACGGCAGCGACGCCGTGACGCTCTCCTCAATGGGTGCGCCGGTCGATAATGGCTTCCACATCCGTGGCGTGCGCGTGGGCTTCAGCCCCTACAAGGGCATGATGGACGAGTTCTTCTCTAATGAGATGCAGCAGGCCAGGCAGCGCGCCCCCATGGCCAAGGCCCCCGTCAACCCTTACAGCGGCCAGCCCATCGGCGAGCTCTACACGATTCAGACCGGCACAATCGAGATGGTTCTCGACTGGTACAACTATAGATATGCAACGCAAATGGGAGCTGCGGGCATGGGTTATGGTTGGATGGAAGGGGACGTATTTGCTTCCCGAGGCATGTTTAAAGTGGATCTCAACGGCAATTTCACCAACCTGAACTCCAATACCGACGCCTCAAAAAACCTCAAGAAAATGGCTCTCCAATATGTGCCTGAGGGAGAACGTATTGCCAAACTGGTGTTTGAACGCAACAACACGGATACAACCAATCCCAAGAACCCACCAACCTCAAACACGACGTCGTGGTCCGGCAACGGCACAGCTCGTATCGAAATCTACAACCGCGACGGCTCGACCGCTACAACAGTCGCCTTACCGGGAACCTTCTATATGCCTAACGGCTTGGAGGCTTACCCGTTCCGCTTCTGGGGCAACAACGAGTCGACATGGACCGACTATTTCGATGTCTATGAGTATTATGCCAAACGGATACAAATCGTTACGGCCGACTTCAACGACGACCAGAGCGACGACCTTGTGGTGGGCATCGGCGGACGCTTCTTGGTCATCGACGGCGCTGACTACAGCACCGTAATCGCCGAGCGCAGCTTCCCCAGCGCCGCCACACGTGCCGCCACGGGTGACTTTGACGGCGACGGCAAACCCGACCTGGCCGTCATCACCGAGAACAACGGACAGGTGCAGGCAATGGTGTTCTGCGATGGCATCGATAACGACAAACTCAACGGCACCGCCACCTACAACGTAGGCCTCGGTCCCAGGCTCGACAATAACCGTGAGCCCTGGCTCGACATCAAGATTGGTGACGTGGTGGTTGCCACACGTAACGACCTCATCTGCCAGGTGGGCGATGTGAACCAGAATCGCAACTATGTGGCGAAAACATCGGTATGGATGCGGCAGGAAGGCTCGCCGATGCTCGTGCCGCCCATCTCACGGGCAACAATTGAGGAACAGACCGACTATCTGCAGAACACCTGCATCACCGTCGTCCACTCGCGTGGCATGGGTTTCCCCGCCGATATCCTCGCCGCCGGCGGACTGTACCGGTTTGACGGCACCAATGTGTTCAGCAAGGACGGCACAGGCATCACTTCGATAGCCAATCCCGGCGGCTTCCAGGGACACAACCAGGGCAATAACTTCATCTATTTCCCTGCCGACAATGTAGTGGCTGGAAAGTTCAAATACGGGTCGCCCAACGGAGCCGACGACATTGCGGTCCTCTCGGTTATTGATGCCTATACCGGTTGGTATGAATGGGCCAATAACGTGTATTGGGTCGGCTCACAACTGCGCGGCCTCATCCGCATGTACAGCCCGCAAAACGGCGTCTTCTCGGTGAGAAACATCGAGACGAGTCAGGATGGTCATGGAGCGGGTGTACGCGTGGGCAACGTCTTCATGTTAAAAGAGAGGCAAGAAGTGTCCGACAGCTACACCCACCCGGCATTCTGCCCGATTCCCGCAGCCACTGCCCATCGCGCCGTATATCGCTTCCGCGACATGAACGTGACGTTCACCAACCCGCAAATCCATGCCGTGCTCGCCGCGGCACCCTACTATGCCGGGGCCGACTACGGCAACGCCACGGCGGCAACCAGCTGGGGCAAGACCAGCTCGAGCGGCAGTGGCAGCGGCCGCTCCAGCAGCAATAGCGCCAAGCTCATCGCCGGCTATAATAACGAGGTGGGCTTCATCAGCAAGGCATACGAAATCGACATCACCGCCAGCGTGGAATATAACAATACATTCGGCGAGGAGAGCGAAGAAGTGATTACCTACGGCAAGGAATACACCACATTTGACGACAACTCGGTGATTATGACCATCACGCCCTACTTCGTCTATAACTACGAGTGCGTGGCCAGCGACAACGAGGACGCTGTGGGCACGATGCTTACCGTGGGCTGCCCCTACTACAGCAGCGAGCAGAACGTGGCGATGACCGACTATATGCTCATGCGCGCCGACAATGCCGAAATTCCCGACCTCTCGGCCGTGCTCCACAACACGCCGGGCGACCCGATGAGTTACCCGCAATATGAGGACGAAATCAAGAGCAACTGCGGCAGCACCATCTACTGGGCACTGCCCAAGGGCGAACTGCAGGGCCTGGGCCAGGGTGGAACAGCCACAACTTTGACGCATAGCGTGGAGAACAGCACCACTTACACGCAAGACCACGAGCTGAACATCAGTTTCGAACTCGTGAACACCATCGCCGGTGCCAAGGTGGGCTTCGGCTACGGACACAGCGAGAACTGGAGCAGCAAGCACAGCACAGGTGTGGGTCACTCCATCGCCGGTGAGGTGCCCGCGCCCAAGAAGTTCACAAGCGACATCAGCTCCTTCCGCTGGAACTTGTGCCGCTACAACATGCTGTTGAACGGCCAGACCTTCCCGGTAGTGAACTATGTGGTCAGGAGATAACAACTGATTGTTCAATCAATAGCAAGCCCCGCGGCGTGCATTTCCCTCAACAGGGAAACCGCCGCGGGGCTTTCTTGTAATCCTTAATCTATAACCCTTAACCTTTAACCTCTAACCTTCAAGTTTATAAAGTTTTAGAACCTTATAAACTTGAACACTTTTAGAAGTTGAGGGTGAGGTGGGCCAACACATGGGTGGGGGCCTGCGCGCTGAAGGTGGCCCAAGCCCATCCGCCGTTATAGGCCACGACGCGGTCGCCGTCGCGACGGAAGTTCATCGAGCACGAACCGTTGCTGTCCCAGCGCTCGTTGAAGAGGTTATAGACGGTGACGCCGATGGTGGCGCTCTTGAGCCACTTGAAGTGGAAGGTGTAGCTCAGGTCGAGGTCGTTGAGGAAGGCGGCATCGAGCACGGCGGAGGTGTAGCTGCCGTCGTCCTCGAGGTAGCGGTCAAAGCCGCTGTTGGTCATCATCTGGCGGCCCACATATTTCGTCATGAGCGCGGCGCGGAAGCCTTTGTAACTGAAAGTGAACATGTTGTTGAACACGACGTTGGGCGAATAAGACAGTTGCGTCGAGCCCACATCGACCATCGATTCGCTCCAGTCGGGATTGATGACGGTGAGCTGCATGTGGCGCGCGCGGTTGCGACTCAGGGCCACATTGGCCTGCCAGTCGAACCAGTCGCAGGGCTTGACGCCCACTTCGAGCTCAAGGCCCAGGCGGTAGCTATCCTTGATGTTGCGCGCCACCATCTCGCCGTTGGCGTCCTGCGCGCCGGTGAGCACAAACTGATTGTCGTAGTCCATGTAGTAGCCGCCCAGCGAGGCGCTGACGATGCCGCGATGGAACTTATAGCCCACCTCAAGGTCGTTGAGGCGCTCGGCTTGCGGGTCGACGGGCGTGCTCTCGGCAAGCATGTCCTCAAAGTCGTTGCGCGTGGGCTCCTTGTGGGCGATACCCCACGAGGCGTACACCGTGTGTCCGGCGGCAGGCGTGATGGTCACACCCACCTTGGGGTTGAAGAAGTTCCACTTGCGCTTGAGGTCGAGTGGACGCTGGTTGTGGTCGCCGTCGTACTCCTGCGAGCTACCGCTCATCGTGTAGGAAATGCGGCGATATTGCAGGTCGACAAACGCGTTGAGCCACTTGACGGGGCTGTAGTTGACCTTGACGTAGAGGTTGCCGTCATATTTCTTGGCGTTGTTGTCGTAGTAGCGCCCGGCCGGCCGCATGGTGCCGTCGCCGGCGACATAGACAATATTGTCGTCATCGTCATAATAGTACTTGTCGCCCACCCATTTCACCAGGCCAAAGTGGTCGCCGTCATATTTGTTCCAGCCGCCGCCCAGGTTGAGCGTGAGGTTGCGGTGGTTGTCATAGTTGAAGTTGGCCACCGTGCCATAGAAGTCGTTAAGCATCTTCTTTTGACGCACCAGGTCGGCGCGCAAGCCCTCCTCGAGGTGGTATTTATAGAGCTTCTGGTCGGTCTTATACTGCTCGTAGTAGCCGTCGCCGCGCGTGTAGTGCAGCGCCATGTTGAAGCGCCAGTTGGCGCCCAACAGCTGGTTCCACAGCAATTGGTAGTGCTGCTGGTGGTAGTTGTCGGTCTGGTTGTCGTAGAAAGCCACGTTACCCGCCGCGTCGAGGTACTTGCCGCTGGGATTGTAAGTGCGCCCGTACTTCGCCATGTCGGCCCGCGAGGCGTAGTCCCAGGCCATGTAAGTCTTCTCGGTGCCGTTATAGGTGATGAACTTCACCGTGGTGCGCGCGCCGTAGTAAGCGCCCTGCAGGAAATAGGAGTTGAGGCGGCTCGACGCGCGGTCGATGTAGCCGTCGCTGGCGATGTGCGACAGGCGGCCCTGCACGCCCCAGTGGCCGCCCAGCCGGCCGGTGGAGAAGCGCACCGTCTCCTTGTGGGTGCCGTAGGAACCGGCGCTCACGGCGACACCCGCGCCGGCTTGCCCTATACCCTCGGTGAGCAGATTGAGCGAGGCGCCGAAGCTGCCGGCGCCGTTAGTGCTGGTACCCACGCCGCGTTGCAGCTGCAGCGACTGGAGGCTGGAGGCGAAGTCGCCCAGGTTCACCCAATAGAGCTGGCTGCTCTCGGCGTCGTTGAGGGGCACGCCGTTGGCGGTGACATTGATGCGCGTGGGGTCGGTGCCTCGCACGTGCAGCCCCGTGTAGCCAATGCCCATGCCGGCGTCGCTGCTCGTCGTCACGCCGGGCAACATGTTGAGCATCGCTGGCACGTCCTTGCCGTGGTTCACGGCCTCGAGTTGCTCGCGGTTGATGTTACTGAAGGCCATGGGCGTCTTGTCGCCGGCTCGCGTGGCCTCGACGGTCACCTCGTCGAGCATGGGTGCCACGAGGGTGTCGACAGCTTCTTTACCACTCGCCTCCATAGTGGCCGCGAGCATGGTGAGGAAAAGAATTTTTTTCATTTCGTTGTTTTGTTTTTTTAGATAAGAACACACAAAAAGGGGACTTTTTATGCTTTAGCTCTCATCGCGCGCCCATCCTTGCACCGGAAGTGGGCACGAATCCCTACGGCGGCATTATCCGCGTCAGGTCATGAGGGTCTAATCTCAGCCGCCCGCCCGTCAAGGTCGAGCAGCACCCCTTAATCAGCCGTTTGCTAATCGCCGGCAAAGGTACAACATCCGTCGCAATTACGCAAACCCTCACCCCACCAAACCCTTTTCTTCCAAAAAACTTGAGATTTTCGGCATTTTTAAGCAAAAAAATTGTGAGATTTTCGGCAAAACAACCTTTTTTTACCAAAAAACTTGAGATTTTCGGCATTTTTGAGCAAAAAAATTGTGAGATTTTCGGCAAAAACACAATCTGCCGTTTCATGCCAAACTCACAACAGGCTCCCGCACGATGATTTCGTGTCGGGAAGTTTCAGGTGACCATGTAGTGATGGCCACCCGAAGGGTGCACCCCCTTGAGTACCCCCATGGTGGCCAATGAGGCTTACATGGTGAGAACGACAAAGATGGTGACAATGAAGGCGAGGAGCATGACAAGGACACCTGTGAGCGCGTAGGTGAGCGCCGAGCGCCACAGGGTGCCCCACCAGCCGTATCCGTAGAGCTGCTTATAGTCGATGAGGGCATAAGCGACCATGTAACGGAAGGGAATGTTCATCTGGTAGCCTTCAGTCCCACTGAATGTGATGAGCATGTAAAGAATGGAGAGGAACTGCATCTGGCAGGCGATGAGCACCTGGGCATAGAACTGCTCGGTGAACGTGACGCACCCCATGCGCGGCGAGCGGCGAAAGAAGACACCGGTGCTCAAGGCGAACAAGAACTGCCACCCGAGCAGGAGCATGGCGGGAGAAGCGGGTATTTTCTCCATCGCCAGGTTCCACATGTCATAGATTATTCTCGTCACTCGCTGCGTTTCGTTCATAGACGGCTGTTCGGCTGATTCTTTGGGGGTGACGGGAACCGCTTCCTCGCCGGCGGTTGTGGGGGGCGCGGCAACCTCGGCCCGCTCCACGGGCCGCGAGGGTTGAGCCGGTGCCTCGCCGTCGGGCAAGAGATGAGAGAGGAGGAGGGCGGTGGCCGTGAGCACGAACAGCATCTTGAAAGGCGGGAAATAAGGCCGGCGATGGCCACACAGGTAGTCGGCTATCATGTGGCCGGGCCTGAAGAGCAGATGCCACAGCGCGCGCGGCATGCTTCGCGTGCCCAGCCCCCACACGTCGAGGATGTTGCTCAGCGCGTTGCGCAACGTGAGGCGGCTCGTCTTGGCGCTCTGCCCGCAATAGGGGCAAAAGGCGCCGTCGAAACTCTCGCCGCAGTTGATGCACTCGTGTTGCTCAAAGGCCTCACGAGTCTCGAGCTTGGTGGGCGTGACCTGCCAGTGGCGGAAACGGGCCCACCACTCCTTCACGCTATATTTGCCAATCTTCACCATTCCGGCCCACAAAGTTAGCAATTTTTTTCACAGCATCAAAAACAAGTGCCGAGGATAACACGGCAACCGCACCAAAAAACACACAAGTCATTTTTTGGGATGCGGGCCAATCGGCGGGCGCGTCGATTTGGTCAAGTTGCGAAAAATGATTATCTTTGCGGTTTGAAACTAAAAACGGGATTTCCAGATGAATATATTAGAATTAAGCGAACAAGAGATTGTGAGGCGCAACAGCCTCAATCAGTTGAGAGACATGGGCATTGACCCCTACCCCGCCGCCGAATACCGCGTGGACGCCTGGAGCGACGACATCCGCGACCGCTTCGACGACGACGCCCCCGTGCGCGAGGTGAGCGTGGCAGGCCGCATTATGAGCCGCCGCATCATGGGCAAGGCCTCGTTCATGGAGTTGCAGGACTCACGCGGCCGCATGCAGGTGTACGTCACCCGCGACGACCTGTGCCCCGACGAGAACAAGGACCTCTACAACGTGGTGTTCAAGAAGTTGCTCGACATTGGCGACTTTGTGGGCGTGGAAGGTTTCGTATTCCGCACCCAAACCGGCGAAATCAGCGTGCACGCCCGCAGCCTCACGGTGCTCAGCAAGAGCCTCAAGCCGCTGCCCGTGGTGAAGATGAAAGACGGCGTGGCCTACGACGCCTTTGACGACCCCGAGCTGCGATTCCGCCAGCGCTATGTGGACCTGGTGGTAAACGATGGCGTCAAGGACGTGTTCATCAAGCGCGCCCGCGTGCTCGAAACCATGCGCCGCGTGCTCAACGAGGCCGGATACACCGAAGTCGAGACACCCACGCTGCAGGCCATCGCCGGCGGCGCGAGCGCGCGTCCGTTCATCACCCATTTCAACGCCCTGAACGTGGACATGTATATGCGCATCGCCACCGAGCTCTACCTCAAGCGCCTCATCGTGGGCGGTTTTGAGGGCGTGTACGAGATAGGCAAGAACTTCCGCAACGAGGGCATGGACCGCAACCACAATCCCGAGTTCACCTGCATGGAGCTTTATGTGCAGTATAAGGATTACAACTGGATGATGTCGTTCACCGAGAAGCTGCTTGAGGAAATTTGCGTCGCCGTCAACGGCAAGCCCGAGGTGGAAATCGACGGCAAGACCATCAGCTTCAAGGCCCCCTACCGCCGCCTGCCCATCCTCGACGCCATCAAGGAGAAAACGGGCTACGACCTCGACGGCAAGAACGAGGACGAGCTGCGCGACATCGCCCGCAGGCTGGGCATCGAGGTGGACGAGAGCATGGGCAAGGGCAAGCTCATCGACGAAATCTTCGGCGAGACCTGCGAGGGCGACTTCGTGCAACCTACCTTCATCATCGACTATCCCGTGGAAATGTCGCCGCTCACCAAGATGCACCGCTCCAAACCCGGACTCACCGAGCGCTTTGAGCTCATGGTCAACGGCAAGGAGCTGGCCAACGCTTACAGCGAGCTTAACGACCCCATCGACCAGGAAGAGCGCTTTGTGGAACAAATGCGACTCGCCGACAAGGGCGACGACGAGGCCATGATCATCGACCACGACTTCCTGCGCGCGCTCCAGTACGGCATGCCGCCCACGAGCGGCATAGGAATAGGCATCGACCGCCTCGCCATGCTCATGACCGGCAAGACCACGATTCAAGACGTGCTCCTGTTCCCGCAGATGAGGCCCGAAAAGGTGGAACGCCGCGACAAGGAAGAGACCTTCACCGCAATAGGCGTGCCCGCCGAATGGGTAGCGCCCCTGCAAAAAGCCGGCGCACTCACCGTCGAGGCGCTGGGGGCCGTGGAGCGTCCCGGCAAGCTGTTCCAAGACCTTCTCGACATCAACAAGAAATACAAATTGGGACTCAAGGTCACCGTCGACCAGGTCACCGCTTGGGTTGAGGCGGCAGCGGCCAAGGGGCAGGCTAAGGAATAACCGGTCAACGGATATTTGCGCAGTCATTATGAATTATGCATTAAGAATTATGCGTTAATTATATCTTGAGCATGAACTTCTTTAAAGGACTCAAACGCGCATTCGGCCTCAACGACGAAAACGACGACGCCGACTATCTCGACGGCAACGCCGGGCAAGCCATCGTCAATCCCTTCCGCAAAAACGAGGCGGCGAGCGATGACAGCGAGCCGCACTACCGGCCCGTGGACATCACCGGCGACGACAAGGCCGGCGACAGCGCGACGACCGTGCCACCCGAGGTGCTCGACACCCTCGTCGACATCGTCAACGGCAACCTGTCGCCCATGGTAGCCAAGCACCTCGATGTGGAGGCCGAGAAAGCCGAGCTGCGGCAAGCGCTGGGCGAACGATTCACACAGTTTGTCGACGCCATAGGCCGCAATGCCATTGCCGACGCCCGGCAACGATGGGACCGGCAGCGCGACGACCTTGTCGAGAAACTCAAAGCGGCCGACGCCGCCGCCACCGGCGCCTCACAACGCATCGACGAGGTGAAACAAAAACTCGCCACCTGCGAGGCACAACGCAAGGCCACCAACGCCCGCCTCACCGACCTGCAAAACAAGGTGGAGACCCTTGAGGCCGAGCGCGAGCAGTTTGACCTCGAGAACAAGAGTCTGCTCAACAAAATCAAGGTCATGCAAGTGCGCGGCGAAGCCATCGACGATGACGACGCCCTGGCACAAAAGGTGGTGGTGCTCACCGCCGAACTCGAGGCCCTGCGCGACAAGCAGACCGCGCAACCCGCCGAACTCGCCGCGCTCGAGGAAGAATACAAGAACAAGATGGCTATCACTAATGAGCTCATCAACGGGCTGCGCAGTGAGGCCGCCGACCAGGCCGCACGCGCCCACGACCTGCAACAACAAGTGGATACGCTCACCGTACAACTCGACGAGGCTAACGACAACCTGGCCATCGCCAACGAAATACAGGAGCAAATCGAGCGCGTGGAGCAAACCATCACCCACAAAAACGAGGAAATCGCACAACTCCAAGCCACCATCAAGCAGCTGCAGGAGAGCAATAAGGACGACGCTCTGCGGCAAATGGTGCAGCAACTTGAGCGCGACAAAAACGAGCTGGAGACAAAACTCGAACAATCGCAACGCGACGAGCAAGAGCGAGCTAAAACCCGCAAGCGCCGCGACGTGGAAACAGCCAACCACATCGACTCGCTCAAGGAGCAACTCGCCGGAGCCGCCCGCATCAACGAGCAACTTCACAACGAGGCCCGCCAGCTCAACCATCTCATCGACAACCTTAACAAGAAAATTGAGCAGCTCACTCAGGAAAAAGAAGAAAAAGCGACTCGCGACGAAAACGCCAACCACTCCACTCCCGCCGAACAACCGGCGACCAACGAAACGTTACAACCCGAGGTAAAACCCGAGCCCAAACCCACACCGGAGCCGGAGTCCGAACCCACACCGGAGCCCGAAACGGAGCCGGAGCCCGCGGTGGCAATCCCGATCGATGACATCGACGACATCGACTGGTTGTCGCCACAACCGCCCAAAAAACCCGAGCCCGAGCCGCAACCCGAACCGAAACCCGCGCCCGAACCGCCCTCGTCGCGCCAAATGTCGCTGTTCTAAACCATTGCCGATGATGGACGAAAACGCTTTAAGGGGATATGTGTGTGTCTTCGGCGCCTCGGGACGGGAATTGCACGAAGTATATCGCAACGACGCCCGCAAGCTGGGCACGCTTTTGGCTCGCGCGCGGTGGGGATGTGTCAACGGTGCCGGACGCGACGGACTCATGCGCGCCGTGAGCGACGGCGTGCTCGACGCCGGCGGACAGGCCGTGGGTGTTATCCCGCAGTTCATGGTCGACAACGGATGGCACTACGAGCGCCTCTCGCGCATCGTCGTTACCGCCGACATGCACGAGCGCAAAGAAAAGATGAACGACATGACGATGGCCACAGTGGCTCTGCCCGGAGGCTGCGGAACCCTCGAGGAACTGCTCGAACTCATCACGTGGCGACAACTGGGCCTCACCCACAAGCCCATCGTTATCCTCAATACCAACCACTACTACGACAACCTGCTCGACATGCTCGGGCACGCCGTGGACGAAGGTTTTATGCACTCCAGCCACCGGCGCTTGTGGCATGTGGCCGCGACAGCGGCCCAGGCCATCGACGAACTGGAACGCGCCTTGTCGCGCCCCACACCGGAGACCGTAGCTCCCAAATACTAATTCTCTAATTCCCTTAATTTGCCATAATGCCAGCAGTTCCCCACGATAGCGATACGGTCACCACACAAGCGCCGGCCTACTATGTGCCGGCTTTCCACGACCATTTCTCGCCCGTGGCCTCTAACGATAGTAGCATCACGCCGCTCGACAGTATGCCCGTGATGACACAGCCGCAAGGCGTCGCGCCGCAGTCGCCGGCTCACTCGCCGCTTCACGACACCGGCGTGATGGCGATGCTGCTGCTCGTTATCATCTTCGTGCTCACGAGTTTCAACAAGGGCTTCAAATATGTGCAAAACCTGCCGCGATACTTGTTCTCGGTGAAACGACGCGAAAACCTCTTCGACGACCACACCGTGAGCGAGACGCGCGTCTTGATAGCCCTGTTGCTCAACACGTGTTTCATGGAAGGACTGCTCGTCTATGCCTCGTTCAGCAATACCATGCAGGCCGCCATAGGGTCGCGAGTGGCCATCTATGTGGGCATCACCACGCTCGCCGCCATCGTGTTCTACTGCGGCCAGTTGCTGCTCTACCGGTTGCTCGCTTGGGTATTTGGCGACCCCACGAGCGCGCGCCTGTGGATAGGTGGTTTCAACGCCACGCAGGCCTTGCTGGGATTGCTGTTGCTGCCGGTGACCATCATCACGCTCGTTTATCCGTCCACCACATCGACCACGCTCATTGTGGCCTTAGTCCTATATATTTTGGTTAGAGCCGTGTTCATTTCAAAAGGTATTAGGATTTTTTTCAACAATTTGTCCTTAAGTCTCTATTTTATTTTGTACCTTTGCAGCGTCGAAATCATACCATCTCTCCTCACCTACTTCGGCACGCTTTATTTTTGTCAAACTATCATGTTTTAACCTTTAAGAAGAAGTGAAGATTAAAAAAATTTTGGTTTCGCAGCCAAGGCCGACGGCCGAAAAATCTCCCTACTTTGACTTGGAAGAGAAATTTGGTGTGCAAGTCGTGTTTCGCCCTTTCATTAAAGTGGTGGGACTCAGCTCAAAAGAATTTCGTCAAACTAAGGTGCCCATTACCGAGCACACGGCCGTGATTTTCACGGCGCGCACCGCAGTCGACCACTACTTTCGCCTGTGCAAGGAATTGCGATTCAACGTGCCCGACACAATGAAATACTTTTGCCAGAGCGAAATCATCGCCAACTACCTTCAGCGCTACATCATCTACCGCAAGCGCAAGATATTCTTCTCGCCCACGGGACACATCGAGGACTTGGCACCATTTATCAACAAGCACTCGAAGGAAAATTTCCTCTACCCCACCAGCGACGTGCACGACAGCAAGCAGGCCAGCGTGGAGCAATTCAACATCAAGTGCACGACTGCCGTAATGTATCGCACGGTCAACAACGACTTCGGGCCCGATGAGGTATTTGACTACGATGTAATCGCTTTCTTCACGCCCGCCGGTATCAAGTCGCTGCTCGACAACTTCCCCAACTTCGAGCAAGGCGACATCGCCATTGGCGGCATGGGCAATAAAACCATTGATGAGATTAAGCGCGAAGGCCTCAGGCTCGACATCACCACGTCGCCCGACGCACCCTCGATGGCCGCCGCCATAGGTAAATATGTTGAGGCTCACCTCAACGACCCCGAGAAGCCGCGCCGCACCCTGCTTCCCATCGCGGCCATCCGCAAGGCACAACAAGAGGAAGAAGAGCGCAAGGCTCGCGAGGAAGCCGAACGCGTGGCGCAAGAAAAAGCCGAACGCATCGCGCAAGAAGCTAAGCAAATGGCCGAGGAGGCCAAGCGCATCGCCGCCGAGGCCAAGAAGAAAGCCGCCGCACGCAAGGCCGCCGCCACACGCAAGCACAAAGCCGAAGAGGCCGCACACAAAGCCGCCGAGGATGCCGCCGCCGCTAAGCGCAGCGAAGCCGCACGTAAGGCCGCCGCCACGCGTCGCCGCAAGGCCGAGGAAGCCGCCGCACGCAAAGCCGCCGAGGAGGCCGCCGCCGCTAAGCGCAGCGAAGCCGCCCGCAAGGCTGCCGCCACGCGTCGCCGCAAGGCCGAGGAAGCCCGCAAGGCCGCCGAAGCCGCCCAAAAGCCGGCCGCCAAGATAGCCACTAAAAAGAAATAACCGCAAGCCTATAACAATCAAGAAAGGAGCGCCCAAATGCCGGGACGCTCCTTTCTATTTCAAGTCTCGCTTCTTTTCCACTTGCGAAATCGGCCGACACTATTGACCCAGGTGGAGAATGAGGCGGTCGCGCGTGCGGCGAAAGGCGTTGAACGTGTCGAAAATGTCGGTGAGCGCGATGACCGAGTTCTTGGTCTCGCTCTGGTAGAGGGAGGCTGAATTGCCGCGCGCGTCGCTCTTGCCCTGCAACGCGCCGCTCACTCCGCTAATCTCTTCGAGCAGTTTCATTTGCAGCTGCACCATTTCGTAAGCGCCGATATTGGTGCCGTTGACCGAGATTTGTTCGGGTTTCTCGCCATTGAACGTGGGCACATAGGGCAAGATGCCGTTGCAGCGGCTCCACACCATCCTCATGTCGGCCCAGGTGAAATTGTCGGGCAGGGCGTTTTGCGGGAACAGCAACACGCCCTTGGCACTCGAACGCATGATGTGGTCAATGAGCGAGATAAGGCGGTTCACATATTTTTGTTGATCGATGACATCTTCGACCAGTGAGTGCACCTCGCCGTCGGTGAGCGGATAGAACTTGATGGCGAAAGGGTGAAGAGCGTGGGCATAGGGCGACTCATAGTGCGCCAATTCGTCGCCCATGGGCGAGAACCACCGGCAGTGCCACGTCGTGGCCACGTCCCAGCGCAGCGTGGCGTCCTTGTCGCGCTTGAGGCGCCGCAACGCGCCCAGCGGATGCACGGTGAGCTGTGCCGTGTCGCGGTCGTGGGCCACTATCACCTCTTGGCTCTCGAGTGTCCACACCTCGATGGCGCGGCATTTGCCCGGTGTGGCCGCGCGCCAAAAGTCGAGCGCGCTCTGGCTGTCGGCGCCCAAGGCGGCGGCCAGCTCGTCGACGCGCGCGTCGGCACTTTCGCTGTAGAGCTGCCTCACCCAGGCGGCCTTGCGACGCGAACCCTGCGCCACGCGTTTGACGAGTTGCGCGACGCTCAAGTCGTGGAGTTGTCCCACGATTTCGCAGTCGCGCCCCAACGGGTCGCTGAAAGCGTTCACGAAAAAGTGGTTCAGGTTCACGTTCTCGACGCTTACCGTCGTGGCCGTGAGACCGGCCACGCTGTCGACGCGTTGCACGCAACACCCCGAGATGAGAAATTCCTCGAGCGCGCGACTGTCGAGTTCAGCGAGCTGGTTGGCATCGTAAACATCGGCAAGGGACTTATCCACCTTCTCATCGTGGACATACTGCGACCTGAAACGTCCCACGATGGTTTTCACGAGCTGACGAATGAGGTTGTTCGTGATAGGGTAAGTGCCATCATCGTAGTAACGCTCCTTCTCGGTCATCACGCGGCCATAAGGCGTTACCAGCACGTCGGCCCACTGGTCGCCGTAAGTAAAACGCTTGTTGCGCCGGCGCGAGGTGCGCAGCTCGGTGGCCGCGTTCCACGCCTTGAAGGCCGCCTGCAGGATGGCGGCCCCTTGTTGTTGTGTGCTGTTTTCCATAGTGTTTTTTGCGGCAAAGGAAACACGCGCGCACCGCTCGCGGCAACCCCAACGTGTTACACCGGATAAGTGTACAGGAAACCGCCGGCAATGGGCTCGGCGATGACATAGAGATTGACCCACACGTCCACCGCATTGCCGTCCACCGTGGCCGGCAGGAATGGCGGCAGGGCCTCGACGAGGCGCTTGACGGCATTATTATCGGTCTTATAATCGCATGACATGGTAACCGCCACATGGTCAACTTTACCATCCTTGCCAATGTGGAAACGCACATAATACACCCCGTAGATGCTGCCGGCCGCCTTGCGGGCGCGCTTGTAGTAGGCGGTGTTCAAGTTATAGGTCGTGTTGAGCTCGTGGCCGAAATAGGCGGCAAACGTCACCTGCGGTGCCGACTTCTCGAAATCGTTTAGCGTTATTCCGGTCGCATAGAAAGTAATAGGTACCAATTCTTCTTTGAATTCGTCGCCGGGCAAATTGTCGTTGACCTCGGCAATGGCGCTGAAACGAGGCAACGCGTCAATGCCGCGAACCATCGAGAAACCGCCCGTGAAAACCACCTGGTCGCCGGGGTTGTGGTAACGCGAACGGTCGCCGGCGAAGACATACTCACAGTCGGTACGCTCCAGTGGAAACGCTTCCACATCGATGACACAATCACTCGAAAGTGTGCCCACACGACGAATGTGCTCACATTCGGCAAAGGCACGGGCACCGATGCGGCGCACACTCAGCGGCACATTTACCTCCACCAGTCCGTCGAGGCGAGGCAGGGCCTGCGAGGCAATCTCCACCGTACCCTCACGCAAAGCGAGCGTACTGCCGGCAGGCAGGGTACCCACAAAGCGGAAGGCCACAC
Source organism: uncultured Prevotellaceae bacterium (assembly GCA_947169265.1). Lineage (GTDB taxonomy): Bacteria > Bacteroidota > Bacteroidia > Bacteroidales > Muribaculaceae > Sodaliphilus. Next base: position 24,445 of record CAMVPC010000017.1, on the reverse strand, counting down.
GACCCAAATAGTTCATGCCGGCGGGCAAATCGCGCTCGAAGGGAGTCTCCTCAAAGGCGGTGCCGGCGACATGGGTAACCGTCGACGGACACACCACGCGCCGCAGATTGGCGCAACGGGCAAAGGCATAGGGCGAAATGGTTGTGACACCCTCTGGAATAACAATCTCGCTGAGTTCGCTCCCCACAAAAGCGCCGTGGCCTATCTCCTTGACTGTGGCCGGAATCTTGAACGAATGTGACCGCGCGGGCGGCACTGCCACCAAGCACGTCATGTCCTTGGAATAAAGCGCGCCATCGGCAACAGTGAAATACGGATTGTCGGGCGAAACGGCAAACGACTGGATATTGGGAGCTATTTGCCAAAACTCGGCTTTTACCACCGTGTAAACGGGAGTGCCCTTCCAGTCGCCTTTCACATGGACTGGCAAAGTGAACACGCCGTTCACTACAGCTTCAGGCTCTATAGCCTTGATAAGGGCCTCTTGTCCTTCATTGAGATAGTCGACAAGGTCATAGACGGCATGCCCGCTCTCAAATGTGTAGTCAACCGCACGGGCAGCGACAGCACTGGCCATCACTGCAACCAAAAAAATCAATTTTTTCATAAATAGCGCTATTTTTAGTGTTGAAAATTAGACTTTACGGTGACTCGAAAGTTTAGCGATAAGACACAAAAAACAAATTCTTTGCCTCAATTTTGTTTTTGCTTAGTTTTTTTCTAATTTTGTAAACAAATTTCCAAACAATCTTTTTTATGGCACGACGTCGTTTTCCTGTGGGCGTGCAGGACTTTGAGAGTATCATTAAGGATGGTTTTGTCTATGTCGACAAGACCGGGTATATCTTTGACCTTGCCAACAACTATGGCAACGCGATGTTCCTGAGTCGCCCGCGCCGCTTCGGTAAGTCGCTGCTGTGCTCCACACTGAAATACTATTTTCAGGGACGCAAGGACCTCTTCGAGGGTCTCGCTATCGCCAACCTTGAGAAAGACTGGGTGGAATACCCCGTGTTCCACTTCGACATGTCGCGCTGCAAGAGTGATGACCCCCATTATGTGGATGTTTCACTCAATTCGTTGCTGGCCGATTTCGAGAAGAAGTACGAATTGAACAATGAAGGATTGTCGTTCGGTGGCAGGTTGGAGAAACTCATCATCACGGCGCACGAGCGCACGGGGCATCGCGCGGTGCTGATTTTTGACGAGTACGACTCGCCGGTGCTCAACGTCATTGACGAGCCTGAAAAACTCAAGGCCATCCGCTCCATCTACAACTCGTTTTACGGCCCGGTCAAGAGTATGGCCGAGCACCTGCGTTTCGTGTTCCTCACGGGCATCACCAAGTTCTCGCAAATGTCGATTTTCTCGACCATCAACAACCTCTCGAACATCTCGATGGACGAGACGTGGGAAGGCCTGTGCGGCATCACCGCCACCGAATTGGAGCGCGATTTCAAGGACGATATCGCCACGCTGGCGGTGAAATATAAACTCACGCCCGACGAAATGCTCGCGCGTCTGCGTGAGCGTTACGACGGTTATCACTTCGGCCCCGGGATGGTCGATGTGTACAACCCGTTCAGCATCGTCAACACGTTCTCGCGGATAAAACTCGACGACTACTGGTTCTCGAGCGCGACACCCTCGGCACTCATCAAGATACTGAACAAATACAACTTCAAAATCACCGATATCGAGCGCAAAAACGTCTATGCCTCATCGTTCGACCAACCGTTCGACAACATGGCCAGCGCCATACCCATTTTGTATCAGAGCGGCTACCTGACCATCAAGGACTATGATTTTGACCTCGACCTCTACACCGTGGGCATCCCCAACGGCGAGGTGTACTCAGGTCTCTACAACACGTTGATGCCGGTTTACCTGAACGACTCGGACGACGATAACACCTCGTTGCTCATGGCCGTGCAGCGCGCCATGCGCGACGACGACATCGACGCGGCACTCACCGCCGTGCAAAGCTACCTCTCGGCGCTGCCCTACGATCTGGGCGTGAAGACCGAACTCGACTTCGAGGCCATCCTCAAGGTGCTCTTCGACTGTGTGGGCATTGAGACCGACGTGGAGGTGCGCAACGCGCGCGGCCGCTGCGACGTGGTGATGCGCAACCGCGCCACCATCTATGTGCTCGAGCTCAAAATCGACGGCGCTGCCACCGTCGACGACGCCCTGGCCCAAATTGACGAGAAGAACTACCTGATTCCCTACTGGAGCGACCCGCGCCGCAAAGTCAAGGTGGGCGTCGTCGTCGATCCCGAGGCTCGCACCATCAAGGAGTGGAAAGCGGTGCACGACTCCTCCACTAATTAAATTGCATTAAATTCACAATAATATATTTCTTATGGCAAATATTTCTCAATTACGGCGACGCGCGCTATTACTCGACGGCCTCGCCCTGGTCATAGGCCTTGTGCTTCTTTTCTTGGGCGCAAAAGAGTGGATTCCCTCGTGGGTACAGCTCACGGGCCTCATCGTCGCTTTCGTTCTCATCGTGTTTTCGGTGATTTACCTGCTGCGGGTGCGACGCCTCGAGCGCCAAATGCTGCAAGACTACATAGCGCTCGAGCGGCAACAGCGACGCAAGGAAAATGATGTGGAACCCGGCCCCGAGGCCACTACTACGCAAGAACCATGACACGCCTCATCTCATGGAACGTGAACGGGTTGCGCGCCGTAGTCACAAAAGGCTTCGCCGACATCTTCACGCAGCTCGACGCCGACTTTGTATGCCTGCAAGAGACCAAAATGCAGGACGGACAACTCGATTTAGAATTTGAGGGCTACCATAGTTATTGGGACTACGCCGACAAAAAAGGCTACAGCGGCACAGCCATCTTCACACGACACGAGCCACTGAGCATGAGCCGTGGCCTGGGAATCGACGCCCACGACCACGAAGGCCGCGTGGTGACGCTCGAGATGGACGATTTCTATCTCGTTAACGTGTATGTGCCCAACAGTCAGGACGGCCTTCGTCGCCTCGACTACCGCATGACATGGGAAGACGATTTCCGCGACTATGTCACGCGCCTCGATGCCGCAAAGCCGGTCATTATTTGCGGCGATATGAACGTGGCCCACAAGGAGATAGATCTCAAGAACCCCAAGAGTAACCGTCGTAACGCCGGTTTCACCGACGAGGAGCGCGAAAAGATGACGCAGCTGCTCGAAGCCGGCTTCATCGACACCTTCCGCCACTTCCATCCCACCGAAGAAAACATTTACTCGTGGTGGAGCTATCGCTTCAAGGCCCGCGAAAAGAACGCCGGCTGGCGCATTGACTACTTTCTGGTCTCGCAACGCCTCGCGCCGCGCCTGGCCGACGCCTCCATCCTTACCTCCATCATGGGCAGTGACCATTGCCCCGTAGAACTCATCATCAACTAACCCGGCTTCTGATGAAAAAGATTTTCCTCACACTTTCACTCATCCTGGCACTGGCCGCTTGCGGCTCGGGCGAAGGACAATCGCCGCGCAGTGAGCAAGCCCGCGAAGAAGGTGTAGCCGCCGCCACACGCCTGGTGGCCACCGACCATGGCGACACGCTGGCCATGCAAGAGGCCATTCTCGAGGCTCGCGCCACAGCCAGCAAGTACATGATCCTCGACGACACTGTGGCCCTGAGAGAATTTGACGAGGCGTTTCACAACTACCTCAAAGAAAAAGACCCTCAACTGGCCAAAGAAATTTTTTAATTTTACACCCTATTCCATCCTCTTATCAAAATGAAAAAACTATTATCACTTCTCATCGTTCTGGCAACCCTCGCCTCGTGCTCGAGCGGCAGCGACGACGGCACGCGACTGGGCAACGCGCTGGTAGCCGCCTGGAACGACAGCACCGCGCTCGACAGCGTGCTCAACGCCATCACCACGACGCGCGACGACCTCACGTTCACCGGGTCGTTTGACGAAGCACTCATCGAAGCCGCCACCAAAAGCGACAACGTCACCATCGAAATGGCCGCCCACCTGCTCACCGAGAGCGATGAAAACTTTGCCGAGCGACAAGCCCATCACATCGTCGAAGCGCTCCTCAATGGAAAATGCGACCGCCAGACCGCCACAGCACGCCTCAATGCCGGCCATGAGGCCGCCGAGCGCCTGGGCCGCGCACAAGCCGGCGCCACCCTCGACGCCGCCATCGACGAGCAAGCGGCCTCGCTTCCCATCAACGACCAGATGAAGGTCTACTCGGCGGCCACGACACCCGCCAACCTGGGTGCCGCGTTGGCCCGGGAGACCGATGCCGACAAAGAGGACATCGAAAAGCGCATCGAAGCCCTGCGCGCCATCTACAGCACCGAAGACTTTAACACTTTCATCACCAGTTACAACGACAACTTGTAACCCCCCCTTTCTCATCGACAACCTAACCCCGCCATTATGCTAACCTTCAACCAATATCTCGACATGGTGAACGGAGCCATCGCACGACTCCAATATCCCGAACAACCCGCGCGACTCTACGAACCCATCGCTTACACCATGGACCTGGGCGGCAAACGACTGCGACCCGTGCTCACCCTCATGGCCTGCGAAGCCATGGGAGGCAAGGCCGACGACGCCCTCGACGCGGCACTGGCCATCGAAATGTTCCACAACTTCACATTGTTGCACGACGATGTCATGGACCGCGCCGACCGACGCCGCGGCAAGCCCACCGTGCACTGCCAATGGAACGACAACGTGGCCATCCTGAGCGGTGACACCATGCTCACCCTTGCCACGCAACTGATGACACGCGCGCGCCGATTCGACCTGCTGGACCTGTTTAACCGCACGGCCATCGAAATCTACGAAGGACAACAGCTCGACATGGACTTCGAAAGCCGCGACACTGTGGCACTCGATGAATACATCGAAATGATACGCCTCAAGACCTCGGTGTTGCTGGGATGCGCCTGCAAAACGGGAGCTCTCGCCGCCGGCGCCGGCGATGACGACGCGCAGGCACTCTACCGGATGGGCGTCGACCTGGGGCTCGCCTTCCAGCTGCAGGACGACTGGCTCGACGTGTGGGGCGATCCGGTCACCTTCGGCAAGGAAATAGGCGGCGATATAGCCAACAACAAGAAGACCTTCCTGCTCATCAACGCCCTCAATCGCGCCACAGGCGAGCAAGCCACCTTGCTGCGGCAATGGCTCGACACGAGTTCCGAGCGCCATGACGACAAGGTGAAGGCCGTCACCGCCATCTACGAGCAACTGGGCCTCAAAGAACTCGCACAAGACGAAATAGCGCGTTACAGCCGGCGCGCGCTCCAGTGGCTCGACAGCGTGAAAATGGGCAATGACGCCCATGAAGCTTTTGCCGCGCTCATCAACCGTCTCACGCGCCGCGACCGATGATCGACAGCCACTCACACCTCTACTGCGAAGCCTTCGACGCCGACCGTCACGAAGTAGTAACCCGCGCCATCGAGGCCGGCATCACCCACGTCGTGCTGCCCAACGAAAACTTGGCCAGCCTCAAGCGCCTGCACGACATGAAACGCGACTACCCCCATTTCGTGTCGCTCACCATAGGCCTCCACCCCGAAGAGGTGCGCGACGACTTCCACCGGCAACTCGACGAAATGAAACGGCAACTTGACGAAATGCCCGCCGGCACCTTCGTCGCTGTGGGAGAAATCGGCGTAGACCTATACTGGGAACGCCAGTGGCGCGAACAGCAACTCGAGGCCCTCGACACACAGCTGCGATGGTGCCGCGAGCGCGACTTGCCATTCATCATCCATTGCCGCGAGGCCCTTGACGAAATTCTGTGGGTGCTCGACAACTTCGACGAGCCACTGCCGCGTGGCGTGTTCCACAGCTTCACCGGCTCGCCTGCCGACGTGGAGCGGTTGCGCCGGCGCGGCGACTTCTATTTCGGTGTCAACGGCATTGTCACGTTCAAGAAAAGCGACGTGAAGGACATCCTGCCCGTGGTGGGACTCGACCGCTTGCTACTCGAAACCGATGCGCCCTACCTCGCTCCCGTGCCCCACCGCGGCAAGCGTAACGAGAGCGCCTTCCTGCCGGCCACAGCAGCCTTTGTGGCTCAATCCCTCGGCACAACAACCGCCGCCGTCACGCTTGCCGCCGACAAGGCAGCCCGCACCCTGTTCGGCCTGTAACCACTCCCTCCTTTCGGGATATATAGACCGCGGTTACAAGGCCTTACACAGGGTTAAAGTGTGAAAAAAGCGTCTTGATTTATAAAAAATGTTAACAGGCGACGTTTTTTTAGTCTATTTTTATGATATAAACCAAAATAGGCCTTAAATTTGCACTGTGTTTTTCATGGTATTAGATTTAAGGTTAATTAAAAAAATGGTTGTCGGGAGACAACCATTTTTTCTTTCTTGACGAAATCAGGCGATGTCATGGAGGCGAAATCGGGCGGCGTCAAGACATAAAAAATGAAAAAAAGTTTTTTTCATTTTGTTCTGCGCTTGACTTGCACTCATGTTGACCCACCCAAGGGGTCGAAATTAGGCGGCATCAAGGCATAAAAAATGAAAAAATGTTTTTTTCATTTTGTTCTGCGCTTGACTTGCACTAATTTTGCAGGTTGAATGTAAAAAAACCATATAATTAAGATGAGTAATTTTTTGGATAAGAAGATTGCGGGCGCGGTGACATGGCGTTCGCTTGTCACGTTCGCTTGTGCCGTGGCGGTGTTTTTTGTATTGGCGTGGATATATTTCTCGCCTAACGTGGCTCAGGGCGACGAACTGCGACAGAACGACGTGCTCCAGGGCCTGGCCAACGGCCACGAGGGGCAGCTCTACAGCGAGAAGCACGACGGCGAGATAACGCGGTGGACCAACTCGCTCTTTGGCGGCATGCCCACGTTCCAAATCAATCCCACCTATGCGAGCAACACGCCGCTCAAGTGGGTACACAAAGTGCTCACGCTGGGCTTGCCCGAGCCGGTGAATTGGGTGTTCCTGCTCATGCTGGGCTTCTTTATCCTGCTGCTGTCGTTCAAGACAAAGTGGTATGTGGCCATCCTGGGTGCCATCGGGTACGCTTTCTCGTCTTATTTCTTTATAATTATAGGTGCGGGCCACATTTGGAAACTTGTGGTGCTCGCTTACATTCCGCCCACCATTGCCGGAATGGTGCTCGCCTATCGCGGCAAATACCTGCTTGGCGGGGCGCTCACGGCGCTTTTCGCGTCGATGCAGCTGCTGTATAATCACACGCAGATGACCTACTACTCGCTCATCGTCATCATCGCGCTGGCCATCGCCTTCCTCGTCAAGGCCATCCTCGATAAGAAGGTGGCGCGCTGGGCTATCGCCAGCGGCGTACTGGCCGTGGCGGCCGGCGTGGCCGCGCTAACGAGCCTTCCCAACCTGTATTTCACCTACGAGTATGCCAAGGAGACGATGCGCGGCGGTCACAGCGAACTCACCGCGCCCGCCGGCAAAGAGACCACACCCGAGAGCCGTGAGACGCCCACGAGCAGTGGACTGACCAAGGAGTATATCACACAGTGGAGTTACGGCGTAGATGAAACGATGACCCTCCTCGTGCCCAACGCCAAGGGTGGTACGAGCATGGCGTCGCTGGCCGAGACCGATGCCTATCAGGAACTCAACGACGCCGGCGAGGTGGACCAAGTCACCGACATGGTGATGCCGGTGTTCTCGCAGTATTTCGGCGACCAGCCATTCACGAGTGGTCCGGTGTATGTGGGAGCCCTCATTTTCCTCCTTTTTGTGCTGGGAATCATGGTTGTTCGCGGCCCTGTCAAGTGGGCGCTGCTGGTGGCTACACTGCTGTCGATTGCGCTGTCGTGGGGACATAACATGATGTGGCTCACCGACTTTTTCATCGACTATGTGCCCATGTATAACAAGTTCCGCACGGTATCGAGCATCCTTGTGGTGGCCGAATTCACCATGCCGTTGCTCGCGGCTCTCGCGCTGAACAAGATATTGACCACGCCTCACTTTTGGGCAAGCTACAAGAAAGAATGTTTTGTGGCTCTGGGAGTTGTGACGTTCTTCTGCATCCTGCTCGCGGTGGCACCCGGCGTGATGGGTGGCGGCGTGAGCGATAGCGACGCCCGCCAGTTGCTGGCGGCCTCGCAAGGCCAGGTATCAATCGACGATGTGCGCGCCAATTCACCGTCGTTCGACACCACGGTGACCACCCTGCGCCACTATCTGGTGAGCAGCGACGCCTGGCGCAGCCTGTTGTTTGTGCTTGCCGGCAGTGGCGTGCTGGCCATTTTCTTCTTTGTGACACGAAAAGACGAGAAAGTGCCCTCGACGAAAGCCCTCGGCGCCGGTATCCTGCTCACGTTGCTTGTGGTGGCTGACATGTATCCCGTGAACAAGCGCTACCTCAACAGCGATAACTTCGTGGAGGCCGTCGAGGCCGAAGGCGAGCCTTTCCAGGCCACAGCCGCCGACCGGCAAATTCTGCAGGACCCCGACCCTAACTACCGTGTGATGGACCTCACGGGTTTCTCCAGCCCTCGTTCGAGCTATTTCCACAAGACGGTGGGCGGCTACCATGCCGCCAAGCTGAGTCGCTACAACGACCTCATCGAGCGCCAAATCATGGGCGACGAGATGAACATGGATGTCCTCAATATGCTCAACGCCAAGTGGTTCATATCGTCGGGTCCCGATGGACAACCGATGGCGCAACGCAATCCCGAGGCGCTGGGCAATGCCTGGTTTGTCGATACCCTCACCTATGTGGACAATGCCGACAAAGAGATGGCCTTCCTCAACGACTTCAACCCCGCTACCACGGCCGTCGCCGACGCCAAGTTCAAGAACGTCCTGGGCGAGGCTACGCCCAAGGCCGCAGGCGACACGATTTATTTGACTGCATACGAGGCTAACCGTCTCGTCTTCCATAGTCATAGCGCACAGGGCGGTGTGGCCGTCCTCAGCGAGGTTTATTTCCCGTGGGGATGGAAGGCTGTGGTCGATGGCAAGGACGAACTGGAGATAGGACGCGTCAACTATGTGCTGCGCGCATTGCGCGTGCCCGCCGGCGACCACGACATCGAACTCACCTTCAAGCCTACGCAGGTCGAGAGCACCATCACCGTGGCGCGCATCGCCATCGGTGCCATCTTCCTGGCCCTCATCGCCGCCTTGCTGGTGGCGCTTCTCAAGCGCAAGAAAGGCGATGACGACAAGAGCGATGATATATACCTCGACTCAGACAGACTATCTTCCACTCCCGTCGCTTCTTCCACTCCTCAGAGTACTCCTGTATCTGTTAATAAACCGCTGGGCTATGTGTTGATAGTGATAGGTCTTGTTATTATTGGGGTAGGTGTTTCAGTGCCTAACTATTCCCTCATCGTTATATTTGCGGGGAGTTTAGTTGCCGCATTTGGACTTAGTAAAATAGGGTTTAAGGGCTTTAACAAGAGCAAGAAAGACAACAAGGAATCGTAACGAATCCTTCTAACACTAAGCAAACACTGTTGAAGAAGTAATGGGGCGACTGAAACGCTATCGCACCGCATGGCGGAGGCACCGACGGAGCCGTGGCTTCGGCGTCCACTCGCCATACGCCTACGCACTGGTCACCACGGTGCTCAGCGAGCGTTTGCCCTACTACGCCTACGAGGACCTCGAGGCGCTCAGGCGCGCCATTGTGTCGTCGGCCCACAGCCGATGGCCCCATCCGCGTGTCATGTCGTTGAAAAACGCCAAGATGCTTTTTCGCATCGTCAACCACTTCAATCCCTCCCACCTGCTGCAAGTGGGGTCACACTACGGCTTGTCGGCCGCCAGCATGATGTCGGTTTCGAGTAAGAGCCGTTTGTGGCTTTACGAACCGAGCCTCGACAAGTTTCCCGTGGCCGCCGACGTGTTACGGCCCTACCTCGACCGCATCGCCTGCCATGACGATATTCAAAAAACCATTGGTGAATATCTAAAAGCACTTGACCCCGGCGAAGTCCCCTTCGTTCTCGTGACCGATATTGCCGACGACACCACGGAGCGTGCCGTGCGCGATTTGCTCACCACCGTCATGGCGGGCCGCGGTGTGGTGCTGCTGCGCAACCTGTCGCGATGTGCCGCCATAGGTCGGCTGTGGCAACATTGCCTGGCCGTGGCCACCCACGGCCAAACGTTCACCAACGAGCGCTTAGCTCTGCTCGTGTCCAACCCCAAGCTACCATTGCAGCACTTTTCGCTGTGGTTTTGAACATCCTTTCTAAAATATAGCGCATGAAACCGAAAATTTTTCTCTCGACCATTCTTGTGGCACTGCTCGCCACGGCACATGCACAACCCGGCGCGTTACACTCGCGCATCGGCGAAACCGTCACCTCGCCCGACGGCGCGATAACTATTACCTGCATGGGTAAAAAGCAGAATTTCAACTGGGGTGACAAGGCGACACACGACGAGGCCATCAACTCGCCCAAGAGCGTAAACTTCCACCCCGACGGCACCCGATTCTATGTCAACTCGCTTGAGGGGTGCAAAACGGTGGTCTACGACGCGCGCACCCTGGAGCGCCTCAAGGTCATCGAGCACCACTTCGAGGCCAACAAGAAAGGCGTAACGTGGAGCGCCCCCAGCAGCTACTACAAGTTCACGCACTACGAGGGCGGCGAGAACCGTGCCTTCGACGGCAAGCCTGTGGAGAGCACGTTCTCGCACGACGGACGTTACCTGTGGGTGCCCTACTACCGCCGCTCGTTCGACATCAACGCGCAAGACCCGAGCGCCATCGCCATCATCGACACGCGCACCGACAGCATCGTGCGCATGATGGAGACCGGCCCGTTGCCCAAGATGGTGGCCTGCTCCCACAACGGCAAGTACATCGCCGTGACCCACTGGGGCGACAACACGGTGGGCATTATTGACATCTCATCGCCCGACATGGCGCAGTGGCACCACCTGCCGCCCGTCGTCGTCGAGCGCCAGCTCCAGCTCAACTTCAGTCTCTCGAGCAGTGTGAACCGCGACACCAACAGCGGCCTCACTCTGCGCGGCACCGTGTTCACGCCCGACGACAAATACCTGCTCGTGGGCATGATGAGCGGCGGCGCCATCGCTGTCATCGACGTGGCCAAGGGCGAATACCTGGGCCGCATCAACAGCGCCGGCAACGTGCGTCACCTCATCATCAAGGACAAGTACCTCTACGCGAGCAACAACTCGGCGGGTATCGTGCGACGCGTCCTCATTGACAAGGTGCTCGACGGCATCGCCCACCGCGACGGGAAAAACATCAACGTGGGCCAGTGGGAAACCTGCCAGGTGGGCACCGGCTGCCGCACCATCGAGGCCTCGCCCAGCGGACGCTGGGTATTCGCCGCCTGCAACACGGTGAGCAAGCTCTACGTCGTGGACACCCGCACGATGAAAGTAGCCGCCTCGATCAACGTCGATTCCTATCCCGTGGGTCTCGACATCTCGGTCGACGGCTCGATGGTCGCCGTCACCTCGCAGGGTATTAAGGGAAGCGGGGGCAACGCCGTGAACCTATACAAGATAGAGTATGCCGACAAGGCCGAGGCCGAGGCCGGAGCGCGCCTCATGGCCGAGCGAGAGAAGCGCCTGGCCGCCGCCGACACCACAGCACAGCAGGCCGCCGCGGCAGCTGCCGGCACCCAAGTCGAAGCCGGTTTCCCGGCGTGGGTTAAGGCCCACCCGTGGCTCACGGGACTCGCCGTTGCCGCTGTAGTGCTGGCAGTGGTGCTACTGCTTCGCCGCAAAAGAAAGTGACCCTATCGCGAACCACGTCACTCAACGGGGGTGAAAATCTCGTGCCATAGTTAGCTATTCCATAACAGCAAGATTCCAAAGTGCGCACACCCTGGAATCTTGCTGTTTCATTCTAAAAAATTTTTAGAGTTGGTTGTAAGGGAGGTCGAAGGTGCGGCCCTCGCTCACGTCGCCCGTCTGGTAGCCCAGCTTGAGCCAGCGCATGCGTTGCTGGCTGGTGCCGTGGGTGAACGTCTCGGGGACGGCCGAGCCTTGCGCCTTGCGTTGCAGCCAGTCGTCGCCGATTTTTTGCGCGCAGTCAATGGCCTCCTCAAGGTCGCCGGGTTGCAGCGATTTGAATCTTGCGTTATCGTGGTGGGCCCACACGCCGGCATAGAAGTCGGCCAACAGCTCGAGGCGCACGCTCACCTCGTTGGCGCGCGGGCTGTTTTGGCCGTACTGCGACATTTGCTGGTGGGCCTTGCCCAGTCGTCCGGTGAGGTACTCGACGTGGTGTCCCACCTCATGGGCGATGACAAAAGCGTAGGCGAAGTCGCCGTCGGCACCAAGCTGCTGCCTCATCGTTTGGAAGAACGACAGGTCGATGTAGAGCTTTTGGTCGGCGCTGCAATAGAAGGGGCCCATGGCCGATTGTCCCGTGCCGCAGCCCGTTTGGGTCTGTGTGTCATAAAACACCAGCGTGGGCGGGGTGTACTGTCCCCATCCTTTTTGCCTGAAAATCTCGGTCCACACATCTTCGGTGCCGGCCAGGATTTGGGCGCTGAAAGTGGCCAGTTCTTGTTCTTGCTCGGTGAGTTCACGTCCTTCACCGCTTTGGGTTTGCACCATGTTGCCACCCAGTTGTCCCATCACGCTGCCCAGGTCGAGGCCGCCGCCACCCTGGCACATCATCAGCAACAGCATCATGATGATACCTGTGGCGCCGCCACCGAGTCCCAGTTTCGCCCCGCTACTCATACCGCGGCGGTCTTCCACGTTCGTACTTTGTCTACGTCCTTCTAAATCCATTGTTTTATCGTTTTTAGTTTATATTTCTTGAAAGGTGGCTCCCTGTCGCGAGCCAATCAACTCACAAATTTACAACATTCTCGTCGCTTTCAAGCAATTTTCGTCATTTTTTTGCAAAAAAACGAGGCAATCGCTAAAAGTTCCCGTTAAAACTTGCTCTTGAGGTAGCGGGGAATAAAGGCCAGGTGGTGCAGCGTGGCGCTCACGCGGCCGTAGTGGCGGCACATGATGCGGTAGCGCTCGAGCAGCGACGCGCGGTGGTTGGCAGTCGTGGTGCCACCCGTGAGAAAGTGGATGATGGGCTCGGGGCCCACATAGACGTTGGCCGGCGATTTCCTCAGCACCTTCACACACCAGTCATAGTCGGCACTGAAGCGGTATCGCAAATCATATTCCGGCACCAAGTCGCGACGCGCCACAAAGGCCTGGTGGCACACCAGCATGCCGCGCTTGAAGCTGGCGGCGGTGAGCACATCGGGGGCCGTCAGGTGACGGGGGCCCACCACGCGGCGCGTGTCGTCGACGAGGTCGGTCTGCCCGTAGATAACGCCCGGGTCGCCGGCCGAGGCCCGCTTGAGGCGCGACAGCACATCGGGGGCGGCAAAGGCGTCGCCGGCATTCAAAAAGATGAGGTAGCGGCCGCGGGCCAGCCCGATGCCCTTGTTCATGGCGTCGTAGAGGCCGCGATCCTTCTCGCTCAAGACGCGCGTGCCGTCAACCGCCGCGGCATTGACGCGCTCCACGGTGCCGTCGGTGCTGGCGCCATCGATAACGAGCCACTCAAAGTCGTGACAGTCCTGCGCCGCCACACTCTCGAGCGTGGGCTCAATCACCATGGCGGCGTTGAAGGTGACGGTGATAATACTGAATAGCGGTTCCATAATTCAAAATTTGCCTGCAAAAATAGTCATTCTTGACGAAAAAGCGCCACGACGCCGCCACTAAAATCGCGCGAGCGCGAAAAATGTCAATATTTTTACCTACATTTGCAGCAAATATATACGAACCAAAATGGATAACAAGCAACTGACCGATAAAAAGCCGGCCAAATCGAAAAAGGGACGGCTCATAGCACTCGTCGCGCTGCTCGTGCTCGTGCTGGGCGCGGCAGCCTGGGTCCTGCCCTATTTCACCACACGCGCCCCCCACGAGGCCATGCTCTACATGAAACTGGGCACGCCGCTCGACGAGGTGGGCGACTCGCTGCGCGCCAAGCTCGGCGACGAATACACCGACCGCGTGATGAGCCTGCTGCGGCTCACCAAGGCCGACCTGAGCGTGCGCCACGGCGCCTTCAAGATTGAGGAAGGCGAGAGCGCGTGGGCACTGATGCGCCACCTGCGCAGCGGCCCCACGACACCGGTGCGCGTGACGTTCAACAACGTGCGCACCAAGGGCGAGCTGGCACGCCGCCTCACCACGCGCCTGATGATCGACTCCACACTGATGCGTCAAGCCCTTGACAACGACACGCTGTGCCGCCGCTATGGCCTCGACACCACCACCATCGTGACTATGTTCCTGCCCGACACCTATATGTTTGAATGGGACATTTCGCCCGAGGACCTGCTTGACGCCATGCACACCTACCACAAGAAATTCTGGACCGACGTCAACCTCAACAAGGCCCGCGCGCTGGGGTTAACTCCCGAGCAGGTGTCGACGCTCGCCTCGATTGTCGACGAAGAAACCGCCAAAGCCGACGAGAAGCCCAAGGTGGCACGGCTCTACCTCAATCGCCTCGAGCGCGGCATCAAGTTACAGGCCGACCCCACAGTGAAATTCGCCCTGGGCGATTTCGCCATACGCCGCATCACCCATGCCATGCTCGAAGTTGATTCGCCTTACAACACTTACCGCGTGACGGGCTTGCCGCCCGGTCCCATCCGCCTGCCCGAAAAGGCGACACTCGAAGCCGTGCTTAACGCGCCGCGTCACGACTACATCTTCATGTGTGCCCGCGAGGACTTCAGCGGCTACCACAACTTCGCCACGACCAACGCCGAGCACGAGGCCAACGCCCGCCGCTACCACCAAGCCCTCAACGAGCGCGGCATCAAGTGACGTTACAAATTGGTTAGCGTAACCCGAAGCTCAGCCTCGGGGAAAAACACAGGTTTATGGCATTGCCCGAAAACAGGAAATCGTGGCTGAAGGCCCATCCGTCGCTCGAGGCTTGTCGCTCAATGAAGCGTCGTCACGACGACCACGACTATCGTGGCCGTTGCATCTATCACATCACCACATGTGTGGCTAATCGCAGACCAGTGCTGGGTACGCTCCGCAATGCCGATGACAGTCACCCGCTGCCGTGGGTTGAGCTAAGTGACGTGGGCGAGATAGTGCACCATGAATGGCTCGACATTCGCAGCCACCGGCCAGAGATTGATGTGCTGGCTTTGCAGGTGATGCCCGACCATGTGCATGCCGTGCTGTTTGTAACTCGAACGATGCCGGTACATCTGGGAGCGGTAATAAGCGGCGTGAAGGCGGGCATAAGGAAAGCACTGCGCGAGCTGCTGGTCGGCGTAGTCCGAGGCTCCGCCTCGGAAACAAGCGATCTGCGTTGGGAAGCCGGCTACAACGACACCATATTGCGGCACAAGGGGCATCTTGAGGCCATGTTAAGCTATGTGCGCGACAATCCACGTCGCTTGTGGGAGAAACGTCAAAACCCCCAGTTCTTCACCCTGTGCCACAACTTGAAAATAGGCGGCACGACGGTCATGACAATGGGCAACCGGCACTTGCTGGACTACCCGCTAAAAGTTCAGGTGCAATGCTCGCGCCACGCCACTGCTGCCGAGGTAGAAGCATTGGCAAGAAAAATCCTTATGATGGCCTCTAAAGGCTATGTGGTAGTTTCGCCTTCCATCAGTCGAGGCGAAAAGTTCGTCATGAAAAAGGTGTTTGAGGCCGGATTCCGTACCATTGTCCTGGTGGCAGGAAGTTTATCGCCTATGGATAAACCTCAGGGACGGCAGTTTGATGCCTGTATGGAAGGACGCCTCCTGCTCGTGGCACTCAGCGGCGAGGTCACCAATGCGAAAAGAATCACCCGCCAGCAGTGCCTCTCGCTCAATGCCTTGGCCGAAGCCATCTCCGCCCGCCCTGCCCCCTCATCACCTCAGGGCAACGAGTGATTTTTCAAAGCAAAGCTTTGAACTACACCAACCAGTAGCTCACATTCTTCACTCGCGCCGCAGGTCGGTGTAGTCCGAAGCTCCGCCTCGGGGAAAGGGACTTTTTGCGGTAATTATTTTGCGGGGTGACTACCGCAGGGCGATGGGGTCGCCCTCGGCGGGCTCGTGGTGGGAGTCGAAGTGGTTGAGCTTGCGCAGGTCCTTGACGCGGATGCCGAAGGCCTGGGCAATGCTCCACAGGGTGTCGCCCTTGCGCGCGCGGTACAGGTCGTGTCCTTCCTGCGCCTGCTTGTTCTTTTTCTCGAGGTAGACGAGGGTGCCGGGCTGCGGCTCGCCGGCGTTTTTCTTGTCGAGGTCGTTGAGCGACAGCAGTTTGTCGAGTTTCATGTTAAACTCTTCGGCAATGCCCTGGTAAGTGTCGCCGGCGACGATTTTGACACAGTGGAGGTCCCAACGCCTGCTCACAGGGTGCATCACGGCGGGCAGGGCCGGTTTCTTCTTGTCTTTCTTGGTCTTTTTGTCCTTTTCGGCCTGCTTGTCGCGCTCGGCCAGCAGTTTGTCGCCGTCCTTACCCACAAAGCGGTTAAGGTCGCATTGCTCGATTATCGAGATGAGTTTCGTGTCGTAAGTGGGGTCGGTGGCATAGCCACACGACTTGAGGCCACGCGCCCAGCCCGCGTAGTCGTCGACCGATAGCTCGAACAAGGCACCATAGCGACTTCCCTTGAGAAACAGCGAGTGGTCGTTGAACGACTCTTCGGGCGTGGCATAACGACGGTAGCAGCTCGACCCCGAGAAGATACTGTCGAGGCGCCAAGCGCGGTGGCACTTGATGCCGAAGTGGTTGTTGCCCTCGGTGGCCAGGTAGCTGGTGCCGGCCGCGCTTTCGAGCAATCCCTGGGCCAGCGTGATGCTGGCGGGGATGCCGTGAAGGCGCTGGTGCTCGATGGCGAGCGGCGCCCACCGCTCGATGTATTCGCGCTGCGTTCTCGTCTGCGCGAGGCCTAAAAGCGAGAAAAACAGCACAAAAACGGCGCCAATCGCACTTTTTTTATTGAAAATTGAAAAAACTTTATTATATTTGCACACTTTATCCGTAAGAATAATCATCAAACCTTATAAAACATGACCGAAAAAAATATCACCGCAAAGATACGAGTTTATGCTTACAATGAGCTGAACGAGGAGCAAAAAATTTTGGTCGACCGCGCTAAAGAGGCCACCAAGGGGTCCTACACCCCCTATAGCCACTTCAACGTGGGGGCCGCCATTCGCCTCGAGAACGGCATCATCGTCACCGGCGCCAATCAGGAGAACGCCTCGTTCCCCGCAGGCACCTGTGCCGAGCGCAGCGCATGCTTCTATGCCGGTGCCCAATATCCCGGCGTGGCCTTCAGCGCCATCGCCATCACGGCATTCCACGAGGGCGACTTCGTCGAGTCGCCGTGCGCGCCATGCGGCGTGTGCCGCCAGTCGTTGCTCGAATATGAGGCACAAAGCGGCAAACCCGTGGAAGTGCTGCTGGCGGGCCGTGACACCGTCTATGTGCTCGACAGCCTGCGCTCGCTGCTGCCACTGGCCTTCACCGAATTCTAAAGGCGCGTCAACACCTCATCAGCTCCCTGCCCCGTAGAAAAACCACTCTACGGTGCGGGGCGCGTTTTTTATATCTCGGTCAATAATACGGTTTAGAACTGGAAGTAGATGAAGGGCTGCACGTCGCTGCTCTTGATTTGAATCACGAAGATGACGATGAGCACGAGGGCCACGCAATAAGTCCACGTGGGCCACTTGACGAAGGCCGTCTTGCAACGCTGCTCGGTGCGGTCGGGGACGAAATGCAGGATGAACCCCACCACGATAAAGGCGAGCACCTTCCAGTAGCCTTCCACCACACCCATGAACAATTCGGGGTGGAAATTGGTGAAGATGTTGCTCAAGATGGTTGATGTCTTTGTGGTGGAGAACGCGCTTAACGAGAACGTCGAATCGCGGAATAAAATCCACGCAAAAAGTACGAAATGGAAGGTAAGCAACACGCTCGCCACGCGCCACCACCGCGTCGACACCCATCGGCGCCCCTTAGTGACCGACATCCACTGCTTGTGAACGGCCAGCGCGATGCCATGCATCGAGCCCCACAACACAAAGTTCCATGCAGCGCCGTGCCACAGTCCGCCCAGGAACATGGTCAAGAACAGGTTGATGTATTGCCGCACCTTGCCGTGACGATTACCGCCCAGCGAGATATACAGGTAGTCGCGCAACCATGTCGAGAGCGAGATGTGCCACCGCCGCCAAAAGTCGGTGATGCTCACCGCCTTGTAAGGACTGTTAAAGTTGATGTTGAAATGGAAACCCATGAGCAGCGCGATGCCTATGGCCATATCGCTGTAGCCCGAGAAGTCGCAGTAGATTTGCAGGGCGTAGCCATAGACGCCCAGCAAGCTCTCGAGGCCGCTGTAGAGCGTGGGGTCGGCAAAGATGCGGTCCACAAAGTTGGCGGCGATATAGTCGCTGATGACGGCCTTCTTAAACAGACCCGTGATGATGAACCAGAATCCCATGCCCACCATTTCGCGCGTCACGGTGAGCGGACGACGGATTTGAGGGATGAAGTCGCTGGCGCGCACGATGGGGCCGGCCACGAGCTGCGGGAAGAATGACACATAAAAGGCGTAGTCGAGCAGGCTGTCGAGCGGACGTATCTTGCGCCTATACACGTCTATCGTGTAACTGAGCGACTGGAACGTGAAGAACGAGATACCCACCGGCAGGAAGATATCCATGCTGTGCAGGCCCTCCCATCCCAGGTCGCCCAAGATTTCGAGCAGGAAATTGGTGTATTTGAAATACCCCAATATGCCCAAGTCAACCAGCAGGCTCAGCGCCACAAGGAGCTTGCGCCCCACACGGTTTTTCATGCGCCCCATGTAATTGGCGATGACAAAGTCACTGCACGTGACCAGCGCCAGCAAGAAGAAATAGGTGCCGCTGCTCTTGTAGTAGAAGTAGTAGCTGAAAGCGAGCACATAGACCAGGCGCGACGTGTTCTTTCGCTGCAACAGCGCGTATCCCACCATAAAAGCGGCGAAGAGCCAAAAGAAGAGTCCGCTCGAGAAAATCATGGGAGTCTTCTCGTCGTAAGCCAGCTGTTGGAGCAGGGCGTCGAAAAATCCGGTATTCGCTTGTGCCATCATTGTTGTTTTCCGTTAAGTCGTTGCTCACTCATTTTGTGGCACTCGTAGCCCCACAGCAGGGCGTCGGCCAGCAGGCGGGCGATGTGCTCACCACCCTTGAAGTTGATGTGGGTATAGTCGGTGCCGGCCTCATGGTTCTCCACCATGCGCACGATGCCACCTTGGCCGCCCATGGCCTCGTAGAGGTTCCAGAAGGCGGTGTGGGTGTCGTAGGCCAGCTGTTGCTGCGCGTTAATGAGGTTGATGACACCGGGATAGGTGCGGAACGCGCCGTTGGCGCGGCCCTCGCGGTCGCTACTGCTCACAATCAGTATGCCGGTGTCGGGCATGTTGCGCTTCATGTTGTTGATAACCTCGGTCATCGACGCCACATAGTTAGTGTAGTCCTTAGTGTTCTTGCCGGCCACGTTCAGGCCCCACATGAGCAACACCAGATCGTAGTGGCGCGCCCGGTCAAAACCCTGCCACATCGCGTCGCCCACCATCTTGAGGTGCAAGCCGCTCGATGAACGCAAGCCGTAGTTGTCGACAACGATACCGCTCATGGGGTCCATCGAGGCGCCCAGGAAAGTGAGGCCGCCGCCGCGTGTCACCGTCCAGCGCACGTGGCGCAGGCTGTCGCCCTCGACGCTCACCTTGTCGACACCGCCACCGCCATTGAGTGTAAAACGCCGCGTGGCGCCATCGGCGGTGACCGTCACCTCGCCCGTGCCCGTGCCGGCATAGTAGAACGAGGACTGCCTGCAGGCGGCCAAGCCGGGCAACACGTCGGTCGAATTGATGTCGACCCACGCGCCTTGCGTGGCCGTATAGTAGTGGCCGGTGAGGTTGGCCCACGTGGCGCTATAACCGCCGTCGCCACCCACCGCGTGGTGCTCGCCCCAGCCGCCAAAGCTCTGGCGCACGGTGATGCGGAAACCGGCCACGATGCTTGTGAGCGGCAGGTAGCCGGTGCCACAGCCGCCAAATTGCTGCTGCAACGCCGAACGCAGGTGGGCGGTGAGGATATCTCCCTCGATGAAGCTGTCGCCCAGCACGGCGATGCGCACGGGGCGTCCCAGCGAGGCCAGGCTGTCGAGCGCGCGATAGAACGGCTCCATGCCCGAGTTCTCGGTGGGCAGACTCATGTCGTTGATGCACGTCACACCCGGGCGACACGAGTCGATTCGCTCGGCTTGCTCCACCTTGAGTTCCCGCAGGGCCGTCGATGGGTCGGCAAGACTGTCGTTACGCAGGTCGGCGAGCATGTCGACGGGTCGCAGCTCCCAGTCGCCCGGCGACGGAGCCCCTACCCAGTAGAGCGCCGTGAGCACGAGAAGCGCCGTGAGTACTATCCACAAAACCGAATGGAGGTATCCTTTATTCATTGTTTTTATTGAGTCCACTTAAATAAGTGGACCCTTTGTTTAGGTTTCGCAAGCGGTTAACTCACTCACCTTTTATCAGTTAATCGTTTATTTGAGTCAAATGCCTGAATATTTCAGTTAGTCGAGCACAAGCATGGCGTCGCCATAAGCCCCAAAGCGGTACTTCTCGTCGATGGCGGCCTTGTAAGCCTTCATCACCGTGTCGTAGCCGCCAAAAGCCGCCGTAATCATGAGCATCGTGGAATAAGGCAGGTGGAAATTGGTAACCAGAGCGTCGGCAGTGGTGAAGTCGTAAGGCGGGAAAATGAACTTGTTGGTCCAGCCGCTATAAGGCTTGATGTGGCCGTTCATGCTCACCGTGGTCTCCATGGCGCGCAGCGTGGACGTGCCCACAGCCACGATGCGGCGACCCTCGTCGCGACGCTTGTTGACCAGCTGCGACAGTTCCTCGCTCACCTCCATCTGCTCGCTGTCCATGCGATGCTTGGTGAGGTCTTCCACGTCGATGGCCCTAAAGCAACCCAAGCCCGTGTGAATCGTGAGGAAATCGCAGTCGATACCCTTGATTTCCATGCGCTTGAGCAACTCACGGCTAAAGTGCAGGCCGGCGGCCGGCGCCACCACGGCGCCCTCGTTGCGGGCATAGATGGTCTGGTAACGCTCCGCATCGTCGGGTTCGGCCTCACGCTTGATGTAATAAGGCAACGGCGTGGCGCCCAGCGCATAGAGGTTGCGCTTGAACTCGTCGTGGTCGCCGTCGTAGAGGAAACGCAGCGTGCGGCCGCGCGAGGTGGTGTTGTCGATGACTTCGGCCACCATGCTCTCGTCGAGGCCGAAATAGAGCTTGTTACCGATGCGAATCTTGCGTGCCGGCTCCACCAGCACGTCCCACAACTTGTGCTCCTCGTTGAGCTCGCGCAAGAGGAACACCTCAATGTTGGCACCGGTTTTTTCCTTGTTGCCGTTGAGCTTGGCGGGAAACACCTGGGTGTCGTTCATCACGAAGAGGTCAAACTCATCGAAATACTCGATGATTTCCTTGAAGATGCGGTGCTCAATCTCGCCCGTCTTGCGGTGAAGCACAAGCAGGCGCGATTCGTCGCGATGTTGCGTGGGATGCGAGGCGATGAGCGCCTCGGGGAGCTGGAAAGCAAATTCTGAAAGTTTCATAAAATGATCTATTTTTTCGTGAATCGAATTTCGTGTTTTATAACCTATCTGATCTTTTATCTCAATCTATCTGGCTTGTGGCGGCACGGCGGGCACGCGCCTCGGCTTTTTGTTGCGCGGCGCGGGCGCGGTTCGCGACACGCTCGCGCTCGATGCGTTCACGCTCGGCGCGATCGGGCATGACATACTGCTCATCGTCGAGCTTTGCCAGCAGCGCGGGCACGCTCAAGCACTGTTCCACGGCCACGTCGCCCACGCGGGTGCGCCGCAGCGAGAACAGGTGGGCACCGCTGCCCAGAGCCTCCCCGATGTCGCGGGCCAGAGCGCGAATGTAGGTGCCCTTGCTGCACGTCACGCGCACGGTGAAGCGCGGCAACTCGCAGTCGATGACCTCGATGCTGTCGATGACAAGCGTCTTCGGGCGGATGGCCACCTCCTGGCCCTTGCGCGCCAGCTTATAGGCCGGCTTGCCGTCGATTTTGCACGCCGAGAAGGCGGGCGGCACCTGCTCGATGGTGCCCGTGAAACGCTCGCGAAGCACGCGCTCGATAAGCTCGCGCGTGACGTGTCGCCACGGATAGGTGGCGTCGACTTCGGTCTCGAGATCGAACGAGGGCGTGGTGGCGCCCAGCTCAATGCCGGCAAGGTATTCCTTCACACCGCCCTGCAACTCCTCGATGCGCTTGGTGGCGCGCCCGGTGCACACGATGAGCACGCCGGTGGCCAGCGGGTCGAGGGTGCCGGCGTGACCCACACGCAGGCTCTTGATGCCCAATTGCTTGCGCAAGCGGGCACGCACCTTCTTCACCACTTCAAACGAGGTCCATTTGAGCGGTTTGTCCACAGTGAATATTTCGCCTTCGATGGGATTGAGCATGAATCGCGGGAGGGTTAATCGACCATTTGCAATGTGTGGCCCGTGAGCAGCCAAATCAGGATGAAGCCGCCCACCACAATACGATACCAGCCAAAGGCCTTGAAACCGTACTTCGTCAAGAACGAAATGAAGAACTTGATGGCCAGCACAGCCACCACAAAGGCCACCACGCAGCCCAGCAACAAGATGAGCACGTTGCTCGACAGCGCCTCGCGATACTCGGGCTTGAGCAACATCTTGAGCAACTCGTAGCCCGTGGCGGCAGCCATCGTGGGCACAGCCAGGAAGAACGAGAACTCGGCGGCCGACTTGCGCGTCAACCCCTGTTGCATGCCGCCGGCGATGGTGGCAAACGAGCGCGACGTGCCCGGTATCATTGAGATGCACTGGAACAGACCTATGGTGAACGCGCGGCGCTCGGTGAGCGGCTTGTCCTCAGTGCGGTTGAACCACTTGTCGACAAACAGCAGCAACACGCCCACGGCCACCAGCATCGCGGCCACCACCCACACGTTTTCCATCAAGCTCTCGATGAAATCGCCCAACAGCAAACCCAGGATAGCGGCCGGCAGGAAGGCCACCAGCAGTTTCCAGTAGAAATCATATTTTTGAAGGAAAGCGCGCCAGCCGGTCACGCCCTCATCTACCTTGCCAAGCCTGAAAAACCGCTTCCAGTAGAGCCACACCACCGAAAGGATGGCGCCAAACTGGATAATCACGGTGAAAGCTTTGACAAACGGCGACTCGAGGTCAACACCGAGCATGTTCTCGGTGATAATCATGTGGCCCGTCGACGACACCGGCAGGAACTCGGTGAGTCCCTCTACAATGGCGATGATGATTGATTGCAACCAGTCCATTACGATTTATTCTCGTTGTTATTGCGCTTTTTAGTTCCTTTAAATCCCGCTTCCTTTAATCCATAAGAAAAGAGCAAAAGGCCCAATATAGTTGGAATCCAATGAGGTATAATACCTTTCAGGTAGAACAAACCCACCGCCATAACCAATAAGCCAATCACAATCATCACATAGCCCAAAGGCTTGCTTGTGGGTGCGGGACCAGTCATGGTTGATTCAATATCAGCAGCCTCACTTTCGTTTAATATGGCATCTACCGGCACGCGGTCGGCTTTCTTGCGCCACAGGATAGCGGGGGCCATGAGGATAAAACCCAGGAAGGTGACGAGCGGGGCCACCACGATGCGGCGCGACGCG
Organism: uncultured Prevotellaceae bacterium; assembly: GCA_947169265.1. Classification (GTDB taxonomy): domain Bacteria; phylum Bacteroidota; class Bacteroidia; order Bacteroidales; family Muribaculaceae; genus Sodaliphilus. The sequence goes on along the minus strand of CAMVPC010000017.1, from coordinate 723 downwards.
AAAATGTCGGGATTCCACTCGCTGCCGGTGTTGCCACTGCCGCTCATCAGGGCAAAGCCCACCACGATGAGCAGCAGGCTCACGCCCATCAGCACATAGTTGATTGTGCCCAGGGGCATCGTCGTGGTGTCGTTGCTTATCGTCTTTTTCTCTTTGTTTTCGCGTGAACTTGCTGGAGCCGGCGTCGACTTGCTCGAGGCAGCTTTTGAGGCCGGGCGGAATGTCGTTTGAGCCATTTTATTTGATATCTAAAGGAGTAATTTTCGATTTTGCGCTGCAAAATTACAACATCACAAAGCGTTTGTCAACACTTTAAGCACATTTTTTTACTTTTTCGCTTGCACAATTAAAAAAAAGCAGTACCTTTGCAGTCGCAAATCGAAAGAAATGCGCAACATCAATGCCCAAGTGGCGGAATTGGTAGACGCGCACGTTTCAGGTGCGTGTGCCGCGAGGCGTGAAGGTTCGAGTCCTTTCTTGGGCACCAAAACAGGCCGACAATCAAAATGATTGTCGGCCTGTTTGCTTAATACCATCCTCTCATCACCCCCACTGAACAGCAAAGACAACGCTTTGTAGTTCCACGTGAAAGCGTATACGATTTAAAGCCAAAGGAGATAAGTATTGGCAGTGGTATCACTGCGATAGGAAAGTTCTATGCATCTGCCCCTGTTTTCCGCGCGTTGTGAATTTTAAAAAAACAGAGCCTGATAATCAGTTATA
>CAMVPC010000016.1 GCA_947169265.1 uncultured Prevotellaceae bacterium | reverse complement strand
GAATTGGGTAAGGGGCTTATGCGCTTGTTTTCAAGTTAAATGAAAGTGCCGTGTGCCGAGTGCCGAGTAGCTTAGGCACTTACGCCAACGTTACAGAAAAACCGCGCACCGATAGCGGGACAAGCGCCAAAACGCGCCGTCACTCCGGTTGTCAGTCGAGATTATCGCAACAAAATGTTATAGAGAGAAGTGACATCGGTGCCATTAATGACACCGTCTCCATTCACATCGGCATCGCCGGCAAGCGATTCATGTTTTAACAAATAGTTATAGAGGGCCATGACATCGGTGCCATTTGCCACATAATCTTCATTAATGTCGCCCGGGAAAGGGTCCCACCCAACTATGTTAGTGAAGCGTTGCCATCCCGCGGCATACTTGTACCGGTTGACACAATGGGCGGGGACATAAAGCGTACAATTCCCGTAATCGGCATTTTCAAATGACGAGTTGGTGGTCAATGGCTTGTAGCTCTCGACATAGATCGATTGCAAACCGGTACAGTTGTAAAATGATAAGAGGCCCATGTGCCGTATCGAATAAGGAAGGATAAGGGTTGTCAAAGCCTCACAACCACTGAAAGCGTACATACCTAACGTGTCAACCCGATTGTGAAAAGTGACGTTCTTAAGCGACTTATTATTATAAAATACATAGTTTGGTATCTTGGTGATGCCTTCGGGCACGACCACATCGGTAATCAACTTATTATTAAGATAGAGATTACACTGATGTGAATACAAGAGATTATAATGTCCCTCCATACCGAACCACGCATTGAGATCGGTGATATTCACGCGTTCTAAATTATCACAGCGAGTAAACGCCGACGTTCCGATTGACTTTAAGTTTTTATTCAAGGTAATGGATTTCAAAGATTTCCATTTATAGAAAGCCAAAGGCTTTATTCGGGTCACCGACACAGGAATCACCACGTCGGTCAGCGGCTGGCCATTCAAATAGAAAGCCACGTTATCCGAACTATAAGTGGGGCAACACGAAGTGCTATAAATATCGGACGGATTATACAGATAGTCTATATTACACCAAGCCGCCAAGTCGCTGATGTGAACCGCATTTAATTGGCTACAGGCATAAAAAGCGTGCGCCCCGATTTGTTTAACGGTTTTGGGTATTTTAATCGACTGAATTGGGGCATATTGAAAGGTATAGGCATCAATTCCCATGACAGTGTATGTTTTGCCGTTATAATTGACGGTCTCGGGAATAACAACATCGGTCACACCATAGTAGTTATTCAACGTGGGATCGGAATTAAGGACGTTACTGGTAAACGTCACTTTTACTTGATTACCAGCTCCTTCCACGAAATTATAGGCGAGATCACCCACCTTGAAGTCGTAAGAAAAAACATTAGTCGCGTTTAAGGCAACCAGTGTAAGCACCAACGCAATTTGTCGAAAGGAATTTCGCATAAAAAACAATTATTTATTCGTTTAATGCCGCAAATTTACACAACAAATTCCACATTTACAAATAATTGCGCCACGTTTTCATAATACGGCCACAAATAAGCGATTGCCACAGGGCAAGCATGGCCGAGTGGCAATCGTGATAGTTGGCGAGAAACGTCTCGCGGCGCGCTGTGTTCCGTTTTCTTACTTGCGGATGCCGAGTTCTTTCTTGGCGATGATGGCGCGGTAACGATTGATGTCCTTGCGGATGAGGTAATCAAGCAAGCGACGACGTTTACCCACGAGCATCTTAAGCGCACGCTGAGTCGTATAATCCTTCTTGTTGACCTTCAAGTGCTCGGTCAAGTGGGCAATACGGTAAGAGAATAATGCAATCTGGGACTCGGGAGAACCAGTATCAGTATTGCTCGCGCCGTAGGTGCCGAAGAGTTCTTTTTTCTTCTCTTGGTCTAAGTACATTTTGTTAGATATTTTGAATTGTTTTTAAAAAGCGGTGCAAAATTACTACTTTTTTCTTACTTGGCAAGCATTTAAGCCATTTTTTTGCTAAATTTTTTGATTTAGAGGGCAAAAAGCACGAAAAACCACTTATTTAGCGAACTTTTAGCACTTTACACAATAATGGAATGAGGAGGCAAGCCCAAATTTGAGGTCAAAATAATTGTCGAATTATTGTCGAATTTGGCATTTTGTTTCCATTTTATTGTCGAAAAATTGTTGAAAAAACTCCATTACTATGCCAACTTTAACTCTCACCGTCGTCCCAGGGAAGGCACTCAAGGACGGCAAGCACAAAGTCCGCCTCGCTGTGGCGCACAACAGCCAAACACGCTACATCGTCACCGATGTGGTGCTGAACTCCGCCAAAGAGTGGAAGAACGGAAAGGTCGTCAAGCGTGACGACGCCACATACCTCAACATGAAACTGCTCCAGCGCATGCAGGAAGTGCAGCGCATCATCGACGAGACGCTATACGTAGAGGGCCTGTCCTGTGCGGAAATCATCAAGGAAATCCAATGCACGACAAAGAAAAAGACGCACACACTGCGCTCAGCCTTCGAGGAGATGATTGAACTTTCCACGGCGAAGGACACCACGAAAAGGAACTACCGCCGCTTCTTCAAGTCCATCACAATGGTCATACCGGAAGGCACGCTCGTCTCCCATGTCACACCGCTCGTCGTGCGCCGCTCGTCGTGCGCCGCTTCGTCAAGGAGCGAGGCAAGAAACTTGCACCCATCACAATGCAGGTGCAGATAAACCTGCTCACGCAGTTGCTCAACCACTGCCAACGCAACGGATACACAGACTTTCGCATCATGCCAACAAGCGGATGCGTCGAACATTCAGTATCGGTAAGGCAGAACTGGCTCACTCCTGACGAGATCCGCTTCATTAGAGACAGGTATGAAAAACGCCGAATTGGCAAGGATAATTGAATGTAAACACATTTTTTTAACCCACAAACACCACTTTTTTACTTAATCAACATTGATTTTGAAATTTTTGTTGTAAATTTGTAGCCAAATATAGTATGGAATGGAATGGAACGTAAACGAATAAACCGTCTCAAGGTGGTACTTGCAGAGAAGGGAATGACCAACAAGCAATTGTCGGAAATCCTAGATAAAGACCCTGCCGTTATCTCAAAATGGGTAACCAATGCTGCCCAGCCAAATGTTGAAATGTTCATCCAGTTATCAAAAATATTGGGTGTGAGTGTAGATGATTTACTATGGACTGGCGAGTAGGACATTGAAGCGCCAAAATCTGTTGCTAGAGTAAAGCCAACCCATAATATTTTTTTACTCGTATAAATATTACTATTATGCACGCAAAAGAAACAAGATTACAAGAAATAATAGAAGGTACTAAACAATATGTGATTCCTTTGTTCCAGCGCCCTTATAGCTGGACATCGAAAGAATGGAATATTCTGTGGAAAGACATTTCTGAACTTGCAGAGATGGGGAATCCAAGAGCGCATTTCATGGGCTCTGTAGTAAACATGCCAACGACATCTGTTCCGCATGGAGTTTCTAAATTCCTTTTGATAGATGGGCAACAGAGGCTAACCACTATTTTTATAATTTTGGCCTTGTTAAGGAATATGGCTCGTGAAGCTGGCAACAACAAACTGGCAGACAAGATTCATAACACCCTATTAGTGAACCAATATGAAGAGGGAAATGACTACTACAAATTACTGCCAACTCAGGATGACCGCAAGCCTTTTATGCAAATGATAGATGAAGTGGGGAAGTATGATGAACAAATCGGTGAAGCTTACTTGTTCTTTGAAAAGAAACTTAGAACTTTCCCTTCTACATTAGAGAAACTTTTGAAAATACTAACCGACAGTCTTTCTATAGTCAGTATTGTACTTGGTACTGATGACAATCCATACTTGGTATTTGAAAGTTTGAATGCGAAAGGACGCAAACTTACGCCTGCCGATTTGATTAAGAACTATTTCTTCATGCGTATCCATCAAGATAAACAAGATGAAATTTTCAAGAAGTATTGGCAACCGATGCAAACTGATATAGGAGAAGAACTCCCAGAGTATATCAGGCATTTCATGATGCGAAAAGGAGGAACGATTAAACAGGGTGATGTATATTATTCTTTAAAAGAACAAATCACAGAAGAGAATGCGATAGATTATATTTGCCAATTAAGCAAATATAGCCGATATTACAAGAGTATGATTCATCCTGAGGCAGAACCCAATACACTATTAAGGAATTGTTTCAAGCGACTTAATAGGATAGAGGCAACTACTGCCTATCCAATATTGCTCTTTTTCTATGGGGAATATGAGAATCAGCATATTACCTTAGATAATTTTGTGGATATTCTAACATCATTAGAAAACTATCTGATTCGAAGATTTGTATGTGACTATAAGAGCAACTTGTTAAACAAGATATTTCCTACAGCTTATTCGGCAATCTGTGAAGCTGAAGATATGGTCGATGCATTTAAGGTATTCCTTTCTGGAAAGGGCTACCCGAAAGATACGGAATTCAAGACGAAATTCAAAGGAACACGTATGTATGGTGGTGGAGAGCGTAAAGTTAAAACGAGATTTATCCTTGAAAGATTAGAAAATGGATATCACCATAAGGAAAAGATAGATATGAGTAATCTGTCTATTGAGCATATAATGCCACAAACTCTGTCTGTATGGTGGCAGCAAAATCTTGGAGAAGATTGGGAAGATGTCCATGAAGAGCTTTTAGATACAATTGGTAATTTGACATTGACGGCGTATAACTCAGAACTTTCAAATGACGATTATTACACAAAACGGGGTATCTATGCAGAGAGTCATTTGGAAATGAACAAGTATCTGTCAAGTATTATGTCATGGAAGAAGGAACAGATTTTAGAGCGTTCTTCCCTTTTAGCGGATAAAGCACTTGAGATATGGCCTTATTTCGGAGATAGTGAAGCTACAAACTCAAATGAGAATAATATCACAGGCTCTTCACCATATAGTTTGGAGATTTTAGGTGAGGTCTTCCCTGTCAAAAATTGGCGCGATGTCTTAGAATTGACATTGAATACACTTGCAGAATTAGAACCAAACAAGTTTGAGCAAATAGCAATAGCACTACCTTCATACGTAGGTAAGGACAAAAATAAGTTTAGGGCAATCCGCCAACTAAATAACGGATATTATATTGAAGTTAATCAATCAGCGCCTTCAATTCACAAAAACTGTATGAAGGCGATTCAAATTGTAGGACTCTCGTCTAATGATTGGATTGTTAATTATTCTGCTGACAAAGAGCACATGCCATCTGTTGATGTACTTTCAGAACAAACATCTTCAGGTAGTGAACAATCTGGTAATAGCCTTAAAGAAAAATGCGTAGATAAAGTTTCTCAACACTTTGGGAAGAAACTTGCAAAATATAGCAACAGCCTATATATGACAGAAGATAAAAGCATTGGATTCTATTTTGCCGTTTCCAAGGCGTATAAGCAACCTTCTTTCGAACGTTATTGGTTTGGATACAGAAAGAAAGAGGAATTAGCCGCTTGTCATGAGTGTTACTATGTGTTTGGATGTAAAAATGACAAAACATTAATTATTATGCCTCAATCGGAAATAGACAAACACCTATCAGAAATGAATGTTTCCATTGATAGTGAAACCGGTGAGGCCAGACATTGGCATATTGTTTTTACTATAGGTAAAGACAAACGTGTTAAATGGTCCTTGTCCAGACCTCAAATGCATGAAATTGACGTAACAGAACATTTATTAGTTTAACATCTGTGTTTAATACAAAAGAGAATCGTTCCCCTGTTCAATATGATTACGCCGAAGAAGAATTAGATTTCATCATCCGCTCAGCTCTGCCGCTTCGCTTGCGAAGAACTACGACATCAAATATCGTATGGGTGATGAATTAAACGAAGAATAACTAAGATTTTATATTTATGAAAATCAAAAAATTATATATTGAAGCCTTTCGAGGAATCCCTAAAAGTGTAGAATTGGATTTCTCAAATAGAAATGGAGATGCTGTTTCTACTATAATTTATGGTGACAATGGTACAGGGAAATCGTCTATAGTTGATGCTATTGAGTTTAATTTGCAAGCACGTATAGAACGTGATTCAAAAATAAAAAATAGCCGTAGACCTTCTGCTATTTCGAAATGTTATACCCAGTCTATTCCTGCAAAGACTAAGGTTGAGTTAGATAACGGTTGTATTATAGAAAGAGGTATAGATATTTTTGTAAAGAATGATAAAGTTATTTACAAAGCGACTGACAAGGAAAGCAATGAGAATTTCTCGTATGTTCCTGTAGCTTTAAGGCGAAATGACATTATGACTTATAATATTTTGTCAGGGATAGAACGTCAAATCTTGTTTTTCAAGTTTATTTATCAAGTACCAGATAATGACGAAAATGATTCAGAGGTATTATTAGAAATAGATCCGGAAATAGAAGATCTTCAAGAAGAATGCATAAGTATTAAAAGGCGTAGAGACGAGTTAAAAAAAATATTGGGAGAAAAAATTGGAGTGAATCCACATCGGTTTTCTATAAATGATAAAGAAGCGATAGATCTTTGCATAAAAAGGAGTGTCGTTTTACAAAATGGCAATCCACGGCAAAGAACCCAAGGGCGTAAATTGGTTTCTCAAGAAGAATATGACGAAATTGCAAGAATATCAAATGCATTGGTTGAGAAACTTTTGGAGATTAAGATGATAAAGGGGCAGATTACGAAACTAACTGATACATCATCTGTAAAATCCAATAAGAGATTAAAGCAGAATATGGAGTTTTTAACAGAAGCGAGTTCATACTTGACAGAAGCATTTAAATCAACTTCCTCTGTTGACTATATTGATTATATACAATTGTCTTTTGGGAAAAAAACAGATACTTCGTTAGAAATATTAATAAAATTAAAAAATGGTCTAACAGTTACGCCAAGTTCAATTTTCAGTGAAGCGAATTATGATTTGCTAATATTGCTGCTATATGTATCTATTATTAGGGTTGGTGCTAACAGAGGACAGGCAAAGGTTTTTATACTAGATGATGTTCTCCAAAGTGTTGACACACAAATACGGGCAAAATTTGTTAATTACATTCTTTCAGAATTAAAGGATTGGCAAATATTTATTACCGCCCACGATAGACTATGGCTAAATCAATTGCGATATTTGTTCACTAATAATAATCATGAATTTAAAGAATTTCAAATAGCGAGTTGGAGTTTTGATCAAGGGCCTATCATTATGTCACAATTAGCCAAGATGTATGATGACTCTTTAGAAATTGCAATTAAATCGGGAAATACAACTTTAATGGCATCAATGTCAGGACTGATGTTAGAAAAGATTTGTCAAAATTTGAGTATAGAATTAAGAATAGATATTAAGAGAGTTCGAGATGACAAATATACTATTGGTGATTTATGGCCAGGAATAAGAAAACAACTAAAAAAATCAAAAGATTTGGAACCACTTATTGAGGCAATTCATAATTCTTTATATATCAGGAATCTCTTAGCATGTCACTATAATGAATGGGCAATTGCGTTGAGCGATCAAGAAATCAGAGAGTTTGCATATAATGTTCAAAAATTATATGAAAAGACATTTTGCCCCAAATGCTTTAGTTGGATATCTTCACAGAATTCTTCTCCAAATACATATGCACAATGTAAATGTCATTGTGTATCAGTATATAAAACAAATTAACTTCTTGACCAGATTTAAAAGAAGATAACAATATGAAATGGGACATAGAACAATTGCCTAAAGAATATAGGGAACATATAATCTTTAAGAACTTGGATTCTATAAAAGATTTCTATGATTTCCTATCATATAGTTCTTTTAACTTCTTGCCTGAAGGACTTCCTGGAACTTTTCCCAATATCGACACTTATATTTTTAGTTCAATAAAGGGAACGATAGATTCTGTATGCTTGTTATTGAATAAAGCACATATTAATGACGCTTTTGCTATCGTAAGGAAGTACTTTGACGAGATACTTCTGGATATATATTTTACGGTATATCGGCAAGAACAAAAAAGAAAAAATCCTGAAGTATTCTTGCTAACTGCAGAACGTGTAAAAAAATGGATAGAAGAGAACTTCAAAATGCCCAAGTATGGTGACGTGATAAAATATTTTGAGCGTTCAGAATCATATAAGTCTCTATTCTGTTTTTTCGATTTTGAGAAAAGGTATCGAAGAATCAGGGATATATTAGATGATAATATGCATATAAATAGTTACCAGTGGATGATAACTAATGACAATGAAATACATAATCAATATAGAACAAGATATCTGAACTTATTAGATACCTGTATAAATGATTTGTTCCTTTTCCACTTTGCGTCATGCTTATATCTTAACCCACAGTATTGTATGGCTTCGAATTATGTGGATTATTTAGACTTGGGGCAAACACCTCCAGAAGGTTCAGAGAATTGGATTGCAAATATAGCGCAAGAAACTTTCAACAAAATAATAAAACCACACAAAGAATTGGCTTTGTATTTGAAAGAGAATGTTTATTTAGATATTGAATGTGATTATGAGTGACGAGCAAAAGATAGATGATTACATTTCAAGTAACTGCTTAACTCTTATGAGTTAGTGGGTAACTACGATACATTTAGTAGGTAACTCCAAAAGAGATGTTTATTATAAAAGAAAAAAGAAATGAAATTTAGCATTAAGTCCTTTGTTATACGATTTAATCAATGTGTGGACAGAATCAAGTCTATACATGAAGATCCTTTGCTTCGATATTTTAAAGATGACAATAGTCATTTTGATTTAGCACCCGCTTTTATAGAGGTTAAAGACGAGAATGGGAATGACAATCCTAAATATGGACCAGTAAAAGATATTGCCAATAAGCTTGGAAATAGAAATGTCAAAAATATAGCACTGACAGGGCCATATGGAGCAGGGAAAAGTTCTGTTCTCCAAACCCTAATGCGCGATTATCGTAAAGCGAACTATCTATGCATCTCTTTGGCCACTTTGGAAGATGACACGCTTTATAAAGAACTTGTAGAAAAAGATAAAACTACAAATGAAGAAGCAAATAAGCAGATGGTTCCCGCTATGAAACCAAAAGCGAACAACAATCAAAAAACAATAGACAAGGATGCAATTAATCATCTGATAGAATATAGCATACTTCAACAAATCATATATAAAGAAAAGGCTCATAAACTCAGACAATCAAGACTAAAAAGAATACAGGACATAAAATGGAAGAAGGCCTTGCCAATTTCGACCTCACTGATAGTTGCTGTAATTGCAGCAATTGTCTTATTTATGCCAAATTTTATAATGGTAGATTCTTTATGTGAAGTATTCTCGTGCAGTAAAAGATGGAAACAAATATGGGATGTAATATGTATGTTATATCTAATAATCATATCCATCTATATCCTTAGTTATATTATTGTTTCAACATATAACTCTAAAATCAACAAACTGAATTTCAAGAATGGAGAGATTGATATTAAAGAAAACACATCCATATTTAACAAACATTTGGATGAGATAATTTATTTCTTTGAGGTCACAAAATACAATGTTGTTATTATAGAAGATCTGGATAGATTTGATACAAATCATATCTTTCTAAAGTTGAGAGAGATAAACCAATTACTGAATGCCTCTACTTCTATTGGTAGACGTATAGTTTTTATATATGCAGTTAGGGATGATATCTTCCATGACACAAATCGCACTAAATTCTTTGATTATATAACGACAGTTATACCTGTCGTAAATTCTTCTAACGCTTGTGACAAACTGATATCTGCATTACAAGAAAAGGGAGTTAATGAAATAACTGAGACAACTTGTAAGGAACTTGGATTTTATATTGATGACATGAGAATATTGTATAATATAGTTGATGAGTATTTGCAATATCGGTCCAAAATAGGCGAAAAGATTTCATCAAAGAATCTCTTAGGAATGATTGTTTATAAAAATTATTTTCCCAAGGATTTTGCAGACTTACATAATCGTAAAGGGGTTGTGTATACAATTATCTCAAGCAAACATAAATACATAGATGAGATTACAGAATCAAGCCAAAAGAAAATAGCAGAACTTAAAACACAACTAAACGAGATAATTGTGAAAAACAGAATTGACAACGGGAAAGATTTGAGGTCATTATACGTAATGGAGTATTTGAAGAAAAAACCAAGAATCTATAGATTCATTACAAAAAAAGGAGAAAAAATGCTCCCGAAGGAACTCATTGATGATGAAAACAAATTCACGAAACTGATTAATGATGAGTTTAATCAATACGAGTATTACTACTACTATAACAACTTATCAACAGAAACTTTAGATATCAAATTTAGCGACGTTGAAAAGGCTGTTGATTCTGAATATAGTTATACACAAAGATTGAACTTCGAATCAGAAGTAATTGCTCAAAAAAGGAAAGAAATAGAGCAGTTAGAAATGGCGATATCTAAATATCAGCAGATGAGTATTTCAGAACTGATTCGAATTCCCAAAGTAGAATCTTTTCATGTTGACATTAGCAAGTTAGATGACAAAACAAAACTTGTTGAATTCTTATTGAAAGAAGGGTATATAAATGAATTTTATTACGATTATATTTCCTATTTCTATCCAGGAACCCTAATGCCAGAAGATAAAGACTTCATTGCAGACCTAAGAATTGGAAACAAAAAAGAATATACATATCAACTATGCAAATTTGAGTCTGTAATAGAAGAGATACCTGCTAAATCATATAATAATGGCGGAGTATTAAATGTTTCATTAGTGAAATACATGTCTGATCATGTAGACAATATAGACATATCTTCAAAACTGGATAAAATAATAAAGTACATCGTAAGCAAAAGAGAAAAAGAATTTGTGCTTGCTTTTTATAAGGCACATGCCGATTGTTCTGTGTTGTTCGAAAGAATATTTGCGAAATGGACGCGTTTTGATGTAGAATGTCTATATGAAGGAAAAGAAAGAGATAGAAGTCGCTTTGACATTTTCTTTGAGATGTTTTTGAGATATGTTAATTTTGATGTCATTGGAAAAGAAAATGATGATTTTGATATCCATATGTGCGATAATTTTGGTTGGCTTAATGAACGTATTGGAATTATTGGACTTAAGAGGATCATGAATGTTACTCAAAAAAGGAATCTAAGATTCTATAACCTAAACGCTAATTCACTTTCTCCAGATTTTATGTCATATGTAATTGATGGATGCTTTTTTGAACGTCGCAGAGACAATCTATTAAGTATCGTATCTTTTTTGGCACCAGATAAAATCGCATCTTATCGCATGGCAAGCATGACTACGATTAGAGGAATTGGAAATACTGATGTTATGGATGACATGGATAATAATATGGATGAATACATCCGGTGCTTTCCCGATTCAAGTGTAGAAGAAACAGAGGAGAATTTGTTGTGTATTGTAAACACATGTCAAGTTAGTGACAAGACCAAAGAATACTTAAGAAAGCAAGTCAATAAGATAAATAACTTGTCTGACATTTTAGACAACGAGAGGAAAATCATGTCAATAGCGACAAATATTTTGAAGCCCAGATGGGAGAATATTGAAGATTTTGTCAATGAAGAAGACGATAATATAAAAAGGGATGAACTTGTTGATTATATAGAAAAGAATATAGACGAATTATGTTCTGTAAAAGCAACATCTGTATTGTCAGAAGCAATAAAGAGCAAAATGTTTACATATTTTGTTGGAACAAATGTATTAAATTATTCTTCATACAAGAAATTTAGGGACAGTTTTGATAGAATATTTACCGCATACGATTTAACAGGACTTGAGAGTAATAGAATGTCATATCTAATAGATACAAGCGGTATCAAGTTTAATGAATACTATTACAAATTTATATGTGAAAAGTATCCTCAACTGACAATTACTTTTATCATCAATAATAAAACAGATTACCTCAAAGATATTAGTTTATATCCCTTATCATCTGATATCGCAGAAGGATTAGTAAAATCGTCATCTTTAAAAAAGGAGGAAAAAGTTCAGGTGGTTTATTCATTGCCAGTTGATTTTAATATATCGACTTCTTTGGCGAACTCCATTTGCCTATTTTTTGTCAATGGGCATTTGGATAGATTAAAAGAAAAGAAAGATGTTTTTATCAACTATATATCTGCATCGAATAATATAGAACTGAAAGTTAAAGCATTTATGCATTATGTTGAACATCAAGATATTAATGATGCATTTATTAAAGAGGCTCTAAGCACGATGGGAGCAGAATATGCAGAAATTGCGATGCAGAAAGGTTTACGTCCTAAGATAAATAAAGGGCACTATAATAGAGAATTAATATTATATTTGCTTAATCGGAAATTTATATCTACATATAAGGAAGAAGATAAATACTATCAGATAAATACGCGGAATATAAATTAAAGATTTAACTTTGCAATCGCAAGAAGTAAGAGAATATTTGAATCAAAAAGAAAGTAATTATGATATCAAAAGAAGAAGTACAGGCATTGCTGCACAGCACGGAGAATTTTCGGGTAGAGCGAACGGTATCCACGACGAACATGGACAAATTCTGTGAAGCCATTTGTGCCTTCTCCAATGATTTGCCAGACTCTCGGCAAAAGGGTTATCTGCTGATAGGTGCCTATGATGACGGACGGCTGTCGGGACTGAAGGTGGACGATGCTCTGCTGAAAAAGATTTCTGGCATCCGCTCGGATGGTAACATCCTACCATTACCTGTGATGACGGTAGAGCGGGTGGAATTTCCTGATGGTGATTTGCTGGTAGCAGAGGTTTCCCCTTCGCTGCTGCCTCCTGTGCGGTATCGTGGAAGGGTGTTCGTGCGTATCGGTCCCAGACGTGACATAGCCAGTGAAGCGGAAGAACGGATATTAACGGAACGACGCATGGCATATATGGCAACTTTTGATGCTACACCTTGTCTTGGTGCGACATTGGATGACTTGAATCTGGAGTATATTAAGAAGGAGTATCTACCTTCTGTAGTGACCCCAGAGGTCTTGGCTGATGACAAACGGGACATCCAGGAGCAGTTGGCTTCAGTCCGTCTGTATGACCGCATTCATGGTTGCCCTACATACGCAGCCATCATCTTGTTTGGCAAAAATCCGCGGTATTATCTGCCAGGGGCATACGTTCAGTTTGTACGCTTTGCAGGCAAGACTATTGGCGGTGAGGTGTTGAACGAGAAACGCTTTCAGGGCCCGCTTTTCCAGTTGCTACCCGCATTGGAATCCTTTGTCAGTGATGCCATTATCACACAAAGACCCGTCGCTGTGAGTCTGTTCCGTGAGAAGACCGTTATCAATTATCCCAACAACGCATTGCGTGAGTTGATGATGAATGCCTGTATGCATCGTGACTATCAATCGAATATGCCAATCCGGCTATATCAGTTTGACGACCATATCGAAATTATGAACGCCGGAGGGTTATATGGTGAGGCACGTCCTGAGAATTTTCCCAATGTAAACGACTATCGCAATCCTATTATAGCGGAAGCCATGAAAGAGATGAAGTATGTCAATATGTTCAACCAAGGTATAAGACGTGTGCAGGATATGCTGCTTGAAAATGGCAACAAGGAGGCTGTTTTCGATGTGTCAAAGTTGACTGCATTTGAAGTAACTGTGCTTTCAACTGTGGATGTCCCTCAAGATGTCCCTCAAGATGTCCCTCAAGGTGATACCCAAGGTGGCACTCAAGGTGGCACTCAAGGTGGCACTCAAGGTGATGCACTTGATATATGGATAGAAGAACAGATTAGGAAAAATCCTAAAGTTACTACAGAAGAATTAGCGACATTAAGCGGTTTTACGTCTAAAACAATAAAGAGGCATATCAATAAACTCGCTCATATCAAATATGTCGGCAGTGGTTATAGTGGTCACTGGGAAATTATTGAAGACAATGCAGAGACGTAATTGAGGGACTATGACGGTAGAGTATCTTGGCAATCAGGAACTGCTGAAGCTGAGGAAGACAGCATTCTTGGCATCGAGCACCATTTCTTCGGAAACAGTGCTGCAAGTGTATGATTGGGCAACAGAAATGCGCAATCGTGGGGCGTGTGTAATCAGCGGCTTCAGTAGCAAGTTGGAGCAAGACGTGCTTCACTTCCTGCTGAAGGGCAGTCAGCCCATTATCATTGTGCTTGCACGAAAGATGTATAAGGTTATTCCTGACGAACTAAAAGAGCCATTGGCTCAGAACCGTCTATTGATAATCTCCGTTAGTACTGCCATCCGCCAGTCAAAGATGACTGCAATGGCTAGGAACAAATATGTATGTGAAATGGCAGACAGGATTCTGTTCGTCGGAGTGACCGAACAGAGTAGTTTGTATCCCTATAAAAATGAATATCGCAATAAACTTGAAAAAAATATATGACACCATTTGGCAAGAAGGAATTTGTTTTGTATCTTTGCACCCAAGATGAGCGTTCTTTGGCTTAGTGAGAAATGTGTAGGAATATGTAAGTCCTCTCGTTTCTAAAGTGTTACCTTCATCTTTCTCGTTCAAAGGTAACTCGCTGATATTCAATTCAAAAAAAGGAGTTCTACTATTTGGTGGCCGTACTCATGTATCAAAGTGAAGCAGACAAAAAAGACCTCGGACAAGAGGTGCAGGTCTGCGTCAAAGCCACAAGGGAAGAGGCTGCAACATT
Organism: uncultured Prevotellaceae bacterium; assembly: GCA_947169265.1. GTDB lineage: Bacteria > Bacteroidota > Bacteroidia > Bacteroidales > Muribaculaceae > Sodaliphilus. The sequence continues at coordinate 58,103 of CAMVPC010000016.1, read as the reverse complement.
TTACGAAGGCATGGACTACAAAGTGAAAGGACTTGTAAAAGGGTTCCCATTCCAATCCGCCATGCCCTATGCCATCGAGATTTACTCCAGCGACCGCCCCACACTCTCTTTTGGAGGCATCGAGCTTTCTGACGCGGAAGTCATACCGGTATAAAAATTGCCGAATTATTGTCGAGGGCGTTTTTAACGCCAAAAGCCGACAACAATACACCGCTACAAATCAGGCAATTAACGCAATTTTTTTATGTTTGAGCCATTTTTTTGCTAAATTTGCGCCAAAAATCATTCATAATCCACAAAACTTTCACTTCATGAAACAGAAAATAGTAGTACTTGACGGCGCCGCGGGCAATCCCGGCGACATCTCGTGGGAGCCACTCGCCAGGCTTGGCGACCTTACCGTGTTTGACCGCACCAGTCAGGGCAACGAAATGATTGAGCGGGCGCGCGGCGCGCAAATCGTGCTCACTAATAAAGTGCCTTTCTCGCGCGAGACCATCGAGCGGTTGCCCGAGCTGCGATACATCGGTGTCATCGCCACCGGCTTTAATATTGTTGACATCGAGGCAGCCACCGAACATGGCATTGTAGTGACCAACGTGCCCGCTTACAGCACGGCGTCGGTGGCACAAATCGCCATCGCTCACTTGCTCGACATCACCACGGGCACAGCGCACTATGCCGAGCAGACGCGGCAGGGTGTGTGGAGCCGTTGTTCCGATTACACCTATTGGGACCGCCCCTTCATCGAGCTGGCCGACAAAACGATGGGCATCGTGGGAATGGGCAACATTGGCACCGCGGTGGCTACCACCGCACATGCCCTGGGTATGAAGATTCTCGCTTTCTCGTCGAAGGCACCCGGGCAGTTACCACCCTTCGTCACCAAGGCCGAAAGTCTTGATGACCTCTTCACGCGCGCCGACGTGGTGTCGCTGCACTGCCCGCTCACGCCCGAAACGCGAAGGCTCGTCGGTAAACGCCGTCTCGCCCTGATGAAGCCCACGGCTATTCTCATCAACACATCGCGCGGTGCCCTCATCGACGAAGACGCTTTGGCCTCAGCATTGAAAGAAGGACGTCTCGCCGCTGCCGCTCTCGACGTGCTCAACGACGAGCCGCCCAAGGCCGACAACCCGGTAACCTCGCTACCCAACTGCCACATCACGCCCCACCTGGGCTGGACGAGCAACGAGGCGCGCCGCCGCCTCCATAAAGTACTGGCCGACAACATCGAATCCTACCTCGCCGGCAAGCCCATCAACGTAGTGAATTGAGCTTTGAGCTTCGAGTTTCGAACAACGAGCCCTTGCGATCGATTGGTCACAAGGGCTTTAAACATATAGTATCCTCAATTTGCTTGCTCACGCGGTGACGTAGTAGTAGAGGATGATGAGGATGGCGACCGGCGCGACGTAACGCAGGCACACGAGCACATAGTTATAAGTAAGTGACGAGGTGCGGCCTTTCACCGCAAGTTGGTCCTTAATCACTTTCTTGCGCAGGAACCAGCCAACATAAATGGCAGTGAACAGTCCACCCAACAGCATAAACACATTACTTCCCACAAAGTCGAGTAACGAGAATATATTCATTCCGGCGACCGTCACATCACTGAGTACATTGAACGACAAGGCACACAATGTGGCTATCGCTATAACCACCACGGCGCAACACAGCGTGGCAAGGCCGCGGCTCATCTTGAATTCCTCGGTGAGGAACGTGATGGGAATCTCGCTTAACGAAATCGTGCTCGTGAGTGACGCGAAGAACAGTAACAAGAAGAACAATATCGCCCACCAGTAGCCGCCCGGCATTTGGTAGAACACCGCCGGAAGCACCTCGAAGACGAGCTTGGGCCCCGCTGTGGGCTCAAAGCCAAACGAGAACACCGCCGGGAAGATCAGCACGCCGGCCAGCAAAGCCACCAGCGAGTCGAGCGACGCGATAGTCACAGCGTCTTTCATGAGCGGCGTGTCGTCGCTGAAATAAGACGAAAAGGTTACTAACGCGGCGACGCCCAGCGAGAGCGACATGAAAGCCTGGCCCATCGCGTCGACCACGCCCTCCCATCCCAGCGCCTTAAAGTTAGGCGAGAACAAGAAATCGAGGCCCTTGTGGCTACCGGGCAACATAAGCGAGTTGGCGCAGAACACGATAAGGATGACGAACAACAGGGGCATCATCACGCGTGACACGCCCTCCACGCCACGACGCACACCCAGCGTCATCACCGCAAAGTTAATGCAAAGAAATAGTATGGTCCACAACACACATCGCACGGGACTGCCCACGAAATCGGCGAAAAACCGGCCATAGTCTTCGGAACCATGGCCGGCGAGTGCGCCTGTTGCGGCTTGGTAAAGGTACTCTATCACCCAACCGCACACCACACTATAGAAACTGCAAATCACTATAGCTCCCAGCACACAGAAGTAAGCGAAATAATGAATCTTACTCCCGGGTGACAGTTGGCGGAGCGCCCCCTGTATATTTTTGTGGGTCGAACGGCCAATAATGAACTCACTCATAATGACAGGAATGCCCAGCAGTACCACACACAAGAGATACACCAAAATGTAGGCGCCGCCACCATTCTCACCGGCCTGATAAGGGAAACGCCAAATGTTGCCCAACCCCACAGCGCTACCCACCGAAGCGGCTATCGCGCCCATGCGCGTCCCGAAACTTGCTCTTATATTCTTCATTTCCAAAAAAAACTTCTCGGTTTGGTTGACATTTTAAATATAATCCGCAAAAATAGCGAGAATCTTTCACCCACCCAAACAAACGGCCATAAAATCTATCATATCAATTCGCGAAAGGCCGAAAAAAGACTAATCCCCCGATTAAGTTCTATCCTAAAAAACACACGGGCATTCATCGTGTCCTTTACCGCCAGGCGTCAAGGTCGTCGCGGATTTCGGGCATAGAGTCGGCGCTGAAGGTGGGTTCCTTGATGCCGGCACGCTTCTGGCGGCGATAGTCGTTAAGCAGACGGAATGCATAGCGTCCCAGCAACACGATGGCAGTAAGGTTGCACATTGTGAGCAGGCCCATGAACAGGTCGCCAATGTTCCACACCAGTGGCAGTTCGGCCATGGCGCCGAACATAACCATCACGCCGGCCGAAAGCACACGAAAGACGATGACGGGCCAGCGTCGGCGGGTGAGGAACCGGATGTTAGCCTCACCATAATAATAATTGCCGATGATGCTGCTGAAAGCGAAAAACAAGATGGCGAAAGCGACAAAATAGGTGCCGCTGGCACCAACTTCGGCGCTGAGGGCGTTTTGCGTGATGGCGATGCCGTCCTTCTCGCCACCGGTATAGAGTCCACTCAGCAGGATGATGAATGCGGTGCAGGAGCACACGAGCAGTGTATCGGTAAACACGCCCAGAGCCTGGATGAGACCCTGCTTGACGGGGTGGCTCACATGAGCGGTGGCCGCCACATTGGGCGCCGAGCCCTCGCCGGCCTCGTTGCTGAACAGGCCACGCTTGATACCTGCCAGCATGGCGGCGCCCACGGCACCACCCGCCAGCGGCCCCACGCCAAAAGCGTTGTCGAAAATGAGGCGGAACACGCCGGGCAAGAGCTTCACGTTCATCGCCACAACGACAATCGCCAGCGCCAGATAGCCCAGCGCCATAACAGGCACGATAACGCTACTCACGCGGGCGATGCGGTGAATACCGCCAAACACGATAATCAAGGCGACAGCGGCGAGAGCCACACCCACCCAAAACGGGTCGAAGTTGAAAGCTTCGTGCATGGCGCCGCAGATAGTGTTACTCTGGATAGAATTATAAGATAGGCCGAAGGTGAGCGTGAGGAGCACAGCAAAAGTCACCGACATCCACTTACTGTGCAGACCGTGAAAGATATAATAAGCCGGGCCGCCGATAAACGAATCCTTGTCGCGGCGCTTGTAGAGCTGGGCCAAAGTCGACTCAACAAAAGCCGTGGCCGCCCCGATGAGCGCGATAATCCACATCCACATCACAGCGCCGGGCCCACCGATGGCGATGGCCGAAGCCACTCCGGCCAAGTTGCCGGTTCCCACACGCGTGGCGACCGAGACGGCAAACGCCTCGAACGAGCTGATGGCCCGTTTTCCCTTTCGTTGCGCGGGCTTGTCGCCCAGCAGGCGGAACATCTCGCCCACCATGCGAAACTGAACGAATCGCGTACCTACAGTGAAATAGAGTCCACACAGCACGAGCAGTCCCAGCAAGAAATAGGTCCACAGATTATCGGAGCAAAATTTCACAGCCTCGTTCAGCCATCCATCGGAAGTAAACATATTACAAAAAACAAAGGTTTGATGTTGATTTGCGCAAAGTTAGACATTTTCGATGACAAAACACAAGAATTGTGCACATAAATTCATTTAGCCACCATGTAAAAAAGAGAAAACCGAAAAAGGCGAGAAAAGGTCGTCACAAACACATTTTCGAGGCAACATGCAGGCTGTTCCGGCATTTTTTTGTAATTTTGCGGTTTGAAATAAACGAATGGCTTGTATTTTAAACATAGAGACCTCTACCCACGTGTGCTCGACAGCGCTCACCGCCGACGGGCAAGTGCTTGAGCACCATGAGAATTACGATGGGCAAACGCACTCGACGCTGCTTAGCGCCTATGTGCGCGACGCCCTTGACTACGCCACCTCGCGCGAGCTGAAGATTGACGCCGTGGCCGTGTCGTTGGGCCCCGGTTCCTACACCGGGCTACGCATAGGGTTGAGCGAGGCCAAGGGCGTAGCCTTTGGTCTGGGCGTGCCTTTGATAGGCGTCAACACGCTTGAGCTGGTAGCCGTGTCGACCATGTTCTCCCGGTTCATCGATGAGGACGACATACTCTACGCGCCCATGCTCGACGCGCGCCGCATGGAAGTGTATACCGCGGCATTCACGCCGGCCCTCGACGCAATTGTCACGCCCCGGGCGATGATAGTCGACGAAGAGTCGTTTGCCGAACAGTTGCGCCATCATGTGGTGATATTCAGCGGTAACGGTGCCGAGAAAGTGAAACGCGTCATTACGCACCCCCACGCCCGCTATGTTGACGACATCCACCCGGTGGCACTCGACATGATGGCCTTGAGCGAGAAAGCTTATCGCGAAGGACGCTTTATCGACGTGGCCTATTCCACACCGCTTTACCTAAAGGAATTCCAGGCCACTCGCCCCAAGAATAAAGTATTAGATATCGACAATCAAGAGAGGAACAACTAACCCCCCTTACCCCACAATGCTCACCTACAACTCACAACTCAAGAAACTGGCCCTGCCCGAGTATGGCCGCAACATCCAGCAAATGGTGGACCACTGCGTCACCATCGAAGATCGCGAGGAACGCACCCATTGCGCCTATAGTATAGTGCGGGCCATGGCCAACTTATTTCCCCAGTTGCGCAACGAGCCCGACTACAAGCACAAGCTGTGGGACCACTTGGCCATCATGAGCGACTTCAAGCTCGACATCGACTACCCCTACGATGTAGTCAACGAGGAGAACCTCGTGACGCCGCCTCAGCCCATCGCCTATAAACTCGAGAAAATCAAAATGCGCCAGTACGGCAAAACTATCGAGCGCATGATAGCGCGCGCCGTCGAGTATCCCGAAGGCGAAGAGAAAGACGCCCTGGTGATGTTGCTTGCCAACCACATGAAAAAGCTCATCACGCAAATCAGCAACGAGGATGTTGAAGACAGCAAAATCTTCAAAGACCTCGAGATGTATTCGGGCGGCGCCATCAAGCTCAATCCCGCCGAGCACCAGCTCAGGCAATACAAAATGGCACCCGTGCAGCAGCAAAGCAAGAAAAAGAAGAAGAAAAGATAAATCTACACGACAGCACAATGATAGCACGCGACGAACTCATCGCCATAGGCCAATACCGCAAGCCTCACGGCATCGAAGGCGAACTCACGGCCACCGTCGAGGCACCTCTCGACCTATTGGGACACGCCCGTTGCCTGGTGAGCGACATTGACGGTATATTCGTCCCCTTTTTCATCGAGGGCATGCGCACCAAGAACGAACACAGCGTGTTACTCTCGCTCATGGGCATCCACAACGAAAAAGAAGCCGCCACGCTCGTGAACAAAGAGATTCTTGTCCTCAAGCAAGACTACGAGAGCCATGCACGCCACGAACTTGATGACGACGAGCCCGACGAGCTGCCCGTTGACTATTTCATCGGCTTCAACGTCACGATTAACGAAGAAGTGACCGGCACGATAACCGACATTGACGACAGTACCATTAACGTGCTGTTTGTCGTCGAGACCGATGAGCGCAAGACACTACTGGTGCCCGCCGTCGACGAGATGATTGTCTCAATCGACCTTGACGAACAATCGATCGCGCTCGACGTGCCCGACGAACTGTTACATCTATAATTCGCAATATTTCCCCCACCACGACTATGGAAGAAGAAAAATATTACGACGAGAACGACGCGGTACAATTCATCCGCGGGCAAGTGGGCGATGAAATCGCCGCAAAATATACCGACGACGACATCGTGCTACTCATCGACACGATGTTCGACTACTTTGATGCCCACGACGACGATGACGATATTGAGCTTGTCGCTGCTTGGGTCGCCAAAGAATTGCGCAAAGACAAGAACAACCACATCGAGCCACAGGACGTGAAAGCCATCGTGGCCGCCGAAATCGCTTACGAAGAAACTTTATCGCTATGACATCTCATCGTTTTCTCAGTATCGCCACCATGATTGTGGCGGCAATGACCTGGGCGCTCAGCGCCACAGCGCAAGACGACTTTGACATCGACGATTTTGTCGAAACCCCCGCCATCAAAAGCGACAAGGTAAAGAAAAAGGTGAAAGCCTACCAGGAAGAGGTGAGTATCAAGCTGGCGCGCGACAAGGAGCGGTACCTGGTCGAGACCACACGCGACGACGAGGTCATTGTGGTCACCGTGCTCGCCGAACGCCTCTTTGACAACAACGCCACCACGCTCACCGAGCAGGGAAAAAGCCATCTCAAGCCCCTTCTACCCTACCTCAAAAACCCCAACTTTTACAAGGTGCTGATGATCATGCACACCGACAACACCGGTAGCAAGCAATATCTGCTCGACTTCTCCTTTGAGCGCATCAAGTCGATCGACGCGTGGGTGCAGTCGAACACCGGTAACAACCGCATCGAGTCGATTGCCGTGGGCGACGAGGAGCCCATGGCTCCCAACAACTCGATGGAAAACCGGCGCAACAATCGTCGGCTTGAGGTGTACCTTATTCCCGGCAATGGCATGCTTGAGCAAGCCAAAAACGGTAAAATCAATATTAATCACCGATAACAACAACACTTACACTAATAATTCAACTTATCATGGCTAAAGAGCTAAAAGACTTAACAAAACGCTCCGAGAATTACTCACAATGGTATAATGAACTGGTCGTCAAAGCCGACTTGGCCGAGCCATCGTCGGTGCGCGGCTGCATGGTCATCAAGCCCTACGGCTACGCCATTTGGGAAAAGATGCAGCACGAGCTTGACCAGATGTTCAAACTCACCGGCGTGCAGAACGCCTACTTCCCCCTACTCATCCCCAAGTCCTACTTGAGCAAGGAAGCCAGCCACGTCAAAGGGTTCGCCAAGGAATGTGCCGTGGTGACGCACTACCGCCTCAAGAGCTCGCCCGACGGCGACTCGGTCATCGTCGACCCCGAGGCCCGTCTCGAAGAAGAGCTCATCATTCGCCCCACGAGCGAAACCATCATTTGGAACACTTATCGCAACTGGATAAGCAGCTACCGCGACCTGCCATTGCTCATCAATCAATGGGCCAACGTGTTTCGCTGGGAAATGCGTACCCGCCTGTTCCTGCGCACCGCCGAATTTTTGTGGCAAGAAGGCCACACGGCTCACGCCACGAGCGAAGAGGCACAGGCCAAGGCAATCGAGATGCTGAACGTGTATCGCGACTTTGCCCACAATTTCATGGCATTGCCCGTGGTTACGGGTGTCAAAACCGCCAACGAACGTTTTGCCGGCGCACTTGAGACCTACACTATCGAGGCCATGATGCAAGATGGCAAGGCACTTCAAAGCGGCACGTCGCACTATCTGGGCCAGAACTTCGCCAAGGCTTTCGACGTGAAGTTTGTCAACAACGAAAACAACCTTGACTATGTGTGGGCTACCTCGTGGGGTGTTTCGACCCGCCTGATGGGCGCGCTCATCATGACACACAGCGACGACAACGGCCTGGTGCTGCCTCCCAAGCTGGCTCCAATTCAGGTGGTCATCGTGCCCGTATACAAGAACGATGAGCAACTCAAGGAAGTTGACGCGAAAGTGGCTCCCATTGTCGCCAACCTGCGCTCGCGAGGCATCTCGGTGAAGTATGACAACGCCGACAACAAGCGTCCCGGCTTCAAATTTGCCGACTACGAGCTCAAGGGCGTACCCGTGCGCCTCGTGCTTGGCGCGCGCGATATTGCCAACAACACCATCGAGGTAATGCGCCGCGACACGCTCGAGAAAGATACCGTCACGCTCGACGGCATTGAGGACTATGTGGCTCGCTTGCTCGACGACATCCAGCAAGGCATTTACAACAAGGCGCTTAAACTGCGCGAGTCGATGACCTTCAAGGTCGACACGTGGGAAGAGTTCCAAGAGCAAATCGAGAAAGGCGGATTCATTCTCGCCCACTGGGACGGCACCACCGAGACCGAGGAGCGCATCAAGGAGCTTACCAAGGCTACCATTCGCTGCATCCCCATGGACGCCCCCGACGAGGAAGGAGTGGACATGCTCACCGGCAAGCCGTCGCACCGCCGCGTGATTTTTGCTCGCAACTATTAATCTGCCCACATCGGCCATTATCACAATATGACCGCAAAACGACTGGCAACGATAACCTCACTGCTCACGCTATGGGCGTGGTGCGCCCAGGCGCGCCCACTTAACGATAGCGTGAGCTTTGAGGTATTGCCATTGGCCGAGACACAACCATCGAAACCGGGCTTTTGGAAAAAGGTGGGCAACTACCTGATGGGCGGCGGTAACGACAGCACGGCAAACACCAGGAAGACCCGTTTCAGCATCATCGGCGGACCGCACTACGACAGCCAAGCTGGCCTGGGCCTGGGCGTGGTGGGTAACGTCATGTTCCACATGAAAGGCTGCGATAGCCTCATGCAACCGAGCAACGCGGCCGTCACGGGCGATATTTCACTCAAGGGATTCTGGTCGTTAAGTCTGCGTAGCAATTTGTTATTCCCTGACGACAAAATGCGCATTAACGTTGACGCCGTGCTCACTTATTCTCCCACCAATTACTGGGGAATGGGTTACGAAATGGCCAGTAACAACAATAACCGTACCCCGATGAAGAAACTTGATTTTGTCGTCACAGCCAATGTGCTGTGGCGGCTCGCGCCGGGTTTCTACATCGGCCCCATCGCGCAATGGGACTACACCCACACCGACGCGCTTGACCGGCCCGAACTGCTCGAAGGCGACGACCGCACCGTGCGCAACTATGGCGCGGGCATCGTAATTGACTACGACACGCGCGACTATATCACCGGCGCTTCGCGCGGCCTTTATATCCACCTGGCGCAGCTACTTCGCCCCAAGTGGCTGGGCAACCACTACCACTACTACACCACCAACGCCAAGATAGCTTACTACCACAAAGCCTGGCGCGGCGCTATCGTGGCCGGTGAGTTGACGGGCATCTTCAACTGGGGCGGCTACCCATCGTGGGCCGGCATGGCCTCGCTGGGCGACAATTACTCAATGCGCGGTTATTATCCCGGCCGTTTCAACGACAAGCACCTGCTGGCGGCGCAAGTGGAACTGCGGCAACACATTTGGGGCCCGCTGGGCATGGCGGCTTGGTGTGGCGCCGGCATGGTGTTCCACGACAGCCATTCGATGCGCCATGTGTTGCCCAACGGCGGTGTGGGTCTTCGCTGGGCCATCCGTCCGCACACGAATATCCGCATCGACTTTGGCATAGGTTCTAAAAGAAACAACGGCTTTATCTTTACAGTAAATGAAGCGTTTTAAACAAATACTCACTAACCAGAAATTCATCTTTTGGTTCATCACCATCTCGCTCATCGTCACTAACGTGATGATGTTTTTCACCGAATCGACCTCGACGCTCACCCGTGTAGTGCAAATTGTGCTACCCTTTGCCATCTACTGGTTAGTGATGACGTTGGGCAAGAAACCCGGCAAAATGTTTTGGTGGCTTTTCATCGTGGCTTTCTACGACGCCTTTGAAATCGTTCTGCTCAAGCTCTACGGCGAGACACCCCTCGCCGTGGACATGTTGCTCAACGTCACCACGACCAACGTCACCGAAGTCAACGAACTGCTTTCCAACCTCTTGCCGGCAGTCCTCTTTGCCGTAATCCTTTACATGGCGTGCATTGTCCTCTCGATTGTTTCCATCAGGAAAAAAGAGACACTCGACACCGACTACCGCCGCCGCAACCGCAAGCGCGCCCTCGCGCTACTCGGTGTGGGCGTGGTGCTACTTGCCGTCAACTACTTTGTCACACCCTCGTTCAAACTGCGAAACGACGTGTTCCCATTCAACGCGGCCTACAATACCGGCCTTGCCGTGCAACGCGTTATTAAAACATCGAACTATGAGAACACGTCACGCGATTTTTCCTACCACGCCACCAGTACGCTCCCCGATAGCGTACCGCAAATCACCGTGCTCATCATCGGCGAGACGGCGCGTGCCGACAACTGGGGCATCTATGGCTACGAACGCAACACCACACCGCGACTGGGCGCCATCGACAACCTCGTCATCTATCGCGACGCCATCACGATGAGCAACACCACCCACAAGAGCGTGCCGCTGCTGCTCTCACCCGTAGCTAGCGAGGCATGGGACAGCATCTATTACCGCAAGGGCCTTATCAGCGCCTTTAACGAGGCCGGCTACCGCACATCGTACTATAGCAACCAGCGCCGCAACCACTCGTTCATCGATTTCTTTGGCTGTGAGGCCCAAGACGTGGTTTTCACCAAGGACAACGTGCCCATGACCGAGAATGTGAGCGACGATGCCCTCAAGAGCCTTGTGGAGCGCCGCCTTAAGAGCTACGACGGCGGGCACCTGCTGATTGTGGTGCACTGCTATGGTTCGCATTTTAATTACCGCGATCGTTACCCAGCTTCGGGGGCCTATTTCAAGCCCGACAATGTAGTGGCTGCTGAACGTTCGCAGCGCGACAAACTCGTCAACGCCTACGACAACACCATCCGCTTCGACGACAACCTCATCGCCGACATCATTGAGTTGCTGCGTGAGAAAAACGTGCCCGCCTTGCTGGCGTACACAAGCGACCATGGCGAAGACATCTACGACGACGAGCGCGAGCGCTTCCTGCACGCCTCGCCACTTCCCACCTACTACCAGCTGCGTGTGCCGCTATTCGTGTGGTCAACAACGCAATACCAAACACGTTACCCCGAAAAGTGGCGCAACCTCGCGTCGCACCGCGATATTGCCGTGTCGACCAACATGGTGCTATTCCACACTATGCTCGACATGAGCGGCGTGAACACCTCCCATCTCAAGACGCGCCTCGCCTTGAGCCATAGCGACTTCAAGCCAGCGCGCCGTCTCTTTGTCACCGACCACAACGAGTTTGTGCCACTCGACAGTGCCGGCCTCAAGCAGCTCGACATCGACATGTTCAACCGTAACCACCTGCGATATCCATGAGCCTCATGGCCACAGGTCGCTAATAATTAACCTCACAATATGACATACAGACTATTCTTCGTCATCGTCGCGCTCACACTGATCGCGCCATTGGCTCAAGCCCATGGAGTTTCCACGGCCGACACCGTAAAAGTCATCAATCGACCTTCGCGCGTCGTTATCTCGGTCGACAGCGGGCAAGTGCGTGTAAACGTCAAGGGCGGCTATCACGCGCGCGACTACGAATATGAATACTGCGTAAAGCCCGGCAATGACGTCGCCTTGGTCACCGAACAACACGAGAACCGCCCCATGTGCGGCACCGACAGCGTCAAGCGCCCCCACCTCCAAGTGTTTTTGAGCGACCTTTATGTGGGCTGGGGCGGCAACAGCGTGGAGAAAGGCAACCGCGAGCTCATTAAGCGTTCCACCACCCACTTCGGCATCCTCAATGTGATAGGGCTGGGCGCTGTTTTCAACCATAACCGCACGCGCGTGTCGGCCGGTGTGGGCATCAACTGGACGTGGCACCGCCTCAACAAACCGACATTTTGGAATATCGGCGAGGAGGGAAACGTCGTCCTTGAGCCATCATCCGACGCCATCAAGAGCCACCGCGCCACGCTCACGGTCTATTCGTTACAGTTTCCATTGTTGTTCAGCCAACAGATAAGCAAACGCTGGAACATTGCCGCGGGCCCCGTGCTCAACTGGAACTTTTATGCCCGCTACAGAAACGGCTACAGCCTCGACGGCAAGGACTACAGCACATCGGCACGAGTGCGCAACGTGCGTGGTTTCTCGCTCGACTATGTGGCTATGGTGAGTTATAATGGCGTGGGTGCCTTCTTCCGTTATTCCCCGCAAAGCGTGTTCAAGACCGGACAAGGTCCCGAAATCAAGAACCGCTGGACACTGGGTATCGTGCTTCGCGGCAGACTCTTCAGATAACCTTCATCTACGACAGTCAGTGCTGAGCCGACAGCCTGGTGGCGCGCCGCTCAATGCTCGTTGAGAAAACGTGCGATAGCTTGGGTGAACGGGTGCCAGAATTGTTGGGTCTTGGCCTCTCCCACGCCGTACATGGTGGCGAAGGCCGGACGCGTAACGGGTTTCTCGGTAGCCATCACCATGAGCACCTTGTCGCTGAAAATAGTATAAGCGGGTTTGCCGAGTTGACGCGCCAGCTCGAGTCGCAAAGCCTTGAGTTCCTTAAAGAGCTCCTCGTCACGCTCATTGGCGAGATTGAAGGCGCGTTGTTTAGCCACCTTGGATTTGTCGGGCGCCTTGTCGCGGTATTGGAACTCGGTGAAGCTGATGGTAGCGCGGCCTTGCAGCAAGTCACGGCCATAGTCGGTGAGCAGGAGCACGTTGCCGCGGTCGTAGGCCATTTCGAAAGCCCCCTGCTGCAACATTTGCAACATGTAATGATTCCATGCAGCGTGGGATAGCGCGCGGCCCACCCCGTAAGTCTTAAGACGATCGTAACCGGCGCTCACGATATCGGCATTGCGCGAAGCCCTGAGAATGTTGATAATAGTTGTAACGCCGGCCTTCTCGCCGGTGCGCGCGATTGCGCTCAGCGCCATTTGCGCCAGCGTGGTGCCGTCGATTTGCTCGGGATGGTTGTCGCACACGTCACAATAGTCACAGTCCTTGTCGTAACGCTCATTGAAATAGCTGAGCAAGACGCGGCGGCGACACACGGTCGACTCGGCATACTGTTGCATGCGCCTTAATTTCTCCTCGTTAACAGCACGTTGCCCCGAATCGATGGCAAAGCTCATCAAAGTGGAGACATCGCCAAATGAATAGAACATAAGCGCCTCGGCCGGAGCTCCATCACGTCCTGCACGGCCCACTTCCTGGTAATAGCCTTCCATACTCTTGGGCATGTTGCTGTGGATTATCCATCGCACATTACTCTTGTCAATGCCCATACCGAAAGCGATGGTGGCGCACACCACCTGCACTTCATCGTTGATAAACTGACGTTGCGTGAGTTTTTTCTCGGCCACCGGTAGAGCCGCATGAAAGGGCTTGGCGGTGATTCCCATGCGTTGCAGGTTGCGCGCCATGTTCTCGGTGTCTTTGCGCCGCAGACAATAGATGATTCCGCTTTCGCCATCATGACGGGCGATGAAGCGGGCAATCTCGCGCAACTTGTCGGCCCCCTTAACGGCACTACGCACCGCCAGGTGGATGTTAGGGCGGTCAAACGAGTTGATGAACTGCCGCGCCCCGTCGATGTGAAGCTGCTTGACGATATCTTCGCGCGTGATTTTATCGGCGGTAGCCGTCAGCGCCACAATGGGCACAGCGGGGAATCGCTCCTTAAGCACGCCCAACTGGGCATACTCGGGACGGAAATCGTGTCCCCACTGCGAGATGCAGTGCGCCTCGTCGATAGCTATAAGGCTCACCTTGATGCGGTTGAGCCACACGTCGAGGTCGGTCATGAGACGTTCGGGAGAGACATAGAGCAACTTAATATGCCCTGCGTAAACCTGCTCAACGATGTCGCGGTTTTGCGCCTCACTGTTGTCACTATTAAGGGCTGCGGCCGGAATGCCGTTGCCCACGAGCGCTTCAACCTGGTCGGCCATGAGCGCCAGCAAGGGCGACACCACAATAGCACAGCCCTCGCCGAGCAGTGCCGGCATTTGGTAACACATCGACTTACCGCCGCCCGTGGGCATGAGTACGAGACAATCGTTACCGTTCATGATATGCTTGATAACATCAAGCTGCATAGGTAAGAAACTATCGTAACCATAGAAACGCTTGAGTAACGCCAGCGCTCGTGCTTCGAGAGTGGTTGCCGGTTGTGTCATCATTAATGAAGTGCTAAACGGCTTTCTCATCGCCAAAGAGGACTTTGAAAACCGTGAGATACAATATTTTAAGGTCGAGCATAAAAGTCCAATTCTCGGTGTACCACACATCGAACTCGACACGTCGTTCCATTTTCCACAACTGGTCGGTCACGCCGCGATAGCCGTTGACCTGCGCCCAACCGGTGATGCCGGGCTTGATGGAATGACGCAACATATACTTATCGATGAGTTTGCTGTAAAGTTCGGTGTGAACCAGCATGTGTGGGCGTGGCCCCACGAGCGACATCTCGCCGAGCCACACGTTGAACAGCTGGGGCAACTCGTCGAGACTCGTGCGACGCAGGAAATTGCCGAAGCGCGTAGTGCGCTCGTCGTCGGGCGTGGCCTGACGCGTGTCACTGTCTTTGTTGACGCGCATCGTGCGGAATTTGTAGCACGTGAACGAGCGTCCGCGGTAGCCCGTGCGCCGCTGCTTGAAAAAGACCGGTCCGGGCGACGAGAGTTTGATGCCTATAGCCACAGGAATCCACACCAGGGGGAAAAGCGCCAGGAGTATTGTCGACACCACGAGGTCAAACATTCGTTTCGCGAAGCGATTAAACGGATTGTGAAGCGGATAGGAGTGAATGGCGAGGATGGGCACTGTGCCCACCTTGTCAAGGTCGAAACGTCTCGTCACCTCCCGCTCGATTTGCGGCACGAGATAGAACTCGATATCGTGGGCCTCGGCCAGCGCGATGAGTCGTTTCACAGTGGCACTCTCGCTGTCGGGAATAGTGCAATACATCTCGTCGACCACGTTTTGCGTCACAAACGGTTCTACATCGGCCACCGTGCCGGTAAGTTCCCGCCCGCACGATGGGCCAGTGTCGTCGAAAAGTCCCACTATCTTATATCCGTAGCCTCGATCGCCTTCAAGCTCATCGATAAGTCGCTGGGCCACCGAACCGCTTCCCACCACAATGGTGCGACGATAGTTGTAGCCGCGGCTACGATAATTCTTGATAACCTTTCGCGACAATATCCACCACAATCCCAGCGTGAAAACCAGCAAGAGATAAAATCGCGCGAGCACGCGCCACACGATGGGCACATCAAGCAAGGCCATTAGGGCAATGGTGAGCACGCCATGCAGAAGCAGTTCCTTGAGCATCTCGAGCAGGGCCTGGTCGAGATATACAGTGCGCCGCGTGTGAATGCCGCGAGTGGCCATGGTGGTGGCCATCATGGCCACATTCAGGGCCAGCAACGGTAGCGGCGCGATGAAATGTGTGACATGGTTCATCCAAGCCACGGTCACAAAAGTAGCGTTCATCACGACGAAGTCGATGAACGTGAAAATCCACCCAATCAGGTAGCCATACCTTCCTTTATATTTCACCTGGCAAGTGCTGTAGGCAGGCGGCAATCGCGTGCCGCCCACCCGAAAACGAAATCACTCCCCACCCGCATCGCTGATGATGCCGATGGGGAGTGAATCAAGTTTATTCAAGTTTAACCAAATATTCCTCAAGCATTCTCGTCGAGGATTTTAATTTTTTGCTCAAGTGCCACAATCTCTTCCTTGAGGTTGGCGATTTTGCGCTCCATCTCCTTGACGATGGAATTGCCGTCTTTACTGCGCGCGCTGAAGAAGCCCATATTATTCTCGTAGGTCTTGAGTTCACCGCACTTTTGCTCGTAAGCGCGCACGAGACGCTCACGTTCGCGCGACATCTTGTCTCCGTTGCCGTCCATCTCACGCACCGAGCGTTCAAAGTGAGCCATGCGGGCACGCGTGCCGCGCATGTCGAGTTCGTCAAATGCCTTATCAATCAGCTCGCGGTAAGCGGCATAGAGTTTATCTTTCTCCTTGTAGGGCACGTGGCCTATTTGCTGCCACTCGTCCATGAGGTTACGCACTTGTTGCGGAGCGTCCTCGGGCGTCTCATCGGCGGCAAAAATTTCTTTAAGTTTGGCAATGATGGCCTTCTTGGCCTTGAGGTTTTCGTGTTCGGCCGCGCGCGTACCCGAGGTTTGTTTCTTCTTTTGCTCGAAGAACGAGTCGCATGCGGTGATGAAACGTTTCCACACGGCATCGCTGTGCTTCTTCGACACCGGCCCGATGGTTTTCCATTCCTTTTGCAGTGCCACGAGGGCATCGGTAGTGGCTTTCCAGTCGGTAGAATCCTTGAGAGCCTCGGCCTTTTCACATAATTCGTTCTTGCGGGCGAGGTTTGCGGCGAGGTCCTCTTTCATTTTCTTGAAGAACTCAGCTTTTTGCGCAAAAAATTCGTCGCATTTTTTACGGAAACGTGTAAAGAGTTCGTTATTGAGACGACGCGAGGCGAAGCCCAGTTTTTTCCATTCGTCTTGCAGGCCGATGATTTGCTTGGTAACCTCATCCCATGCGGCATAGCTCTTGAGATTCTCGGTGCTTATTTGCTCGATGCGCTCACACAGCGCCTCCTTAGCGTCGGCGTTCATCTTCTCGTTGGCCTTTCGTTCCTCGAAGAAAGCTTGATACTTCTTATTGACGACCGACGAAGCGTTCTTGAAGCGCGCCCACAAGTCTTCGCGCAGGTCTTTGGCCACTGGCCCGGTCTCACGCCAGTTGGTATGCAAGTCCTGCAACTTCTTGAAAGCCGCCACCACGTCGGGCTCGTCGTCGAGCGCCTCGGCCTCGGCACAAAGCTGCTGCTTGATTTCGAGGTTCTTCTTGAAATCGTAGTCGCGCAGCTCCTTGTTCATCTTAAGCAAGTCGTAGAACTTTTCGACGGCCTTCTGATAGTTTTTCCACACATCGGTGGCATCGGTAGCGGGCACTTCACCCACCGCTTTGAACTCTTGTTGCAGCTGCTGGAGCTTGCTGTACTGGCGATTGATGTTGTCGGGATCGTCGGTGAGCCTGTTGATGCTCTCAATGATATTGGTTTTCTTCTCTAAATTCTCACGCTTGACGTTCTCGCGCGCGGCCACAAGCTCGGCGCGCTTTTCCTTGATTACATTCAGTAGTTCCTTGAAAGTGGTTTCGGCATCATCGTCGAGAGGAGCGAACGCGGCTTCCTCGTTCCCCTTCTCAAGGAAAGCGGCTTTCTCGGCGGCCACCTCATCCTTGCGAATGGCGTAGAAAGCAGCCTTGACCTGCGTCACCTCGTCTTTAATCGACTCGACGGCGCGCTCGGAGAGTTTCCTCAACTCCTCGACAAGTTCGTCCTTGCCCAGCGAAGCGTAGTCGATGGGGTCTCGAGCCGGCTCGTCTTGCACGGGTTCCTGCACGACAGGTTCTTCGGGCGCGGATTGTTCGACCGCGGGAGTCTCGACCGGAGCTTCCTTCACTTGTTCGCTAACCTGAGCGGCTTGTTCTTCAGCCACTACTTCATCATTCTCTACAGCGCTGTTGTCCACGACGGGCGCGGTTTGTTCAGCGTTCTGAGACACATTGTTCTCAAGCTTTTCGTTCATGTCACGCGTTTCCATAAATTCATTGTTTTTTTAAGACTCATCGCTCCCCAATATAGAGAGGTCATTGCCTCGTGATTTCAATTTAACCCCAAAGATAGCCATTTTTTTTATCATGCAAGCACTTTTTACTTTTTTTTTTGAGAAATCTTCCCAAAAAAATAACGTGCCACAAGAGTGTAGCTACTCATTGTGGCACGTCATGATGAGAAATCCACACCAAAGGGATGTGATGAAACTCCGAAAAAGACAGGATTTGAGAGCGTTCATACCTTTGTAATCCTCCGGTCGCGAAGACACCGTTGCCGGTCGAGGCCCGCCATTAGTATGAACACCGGTCTCGGCATTTCATAATAATTTGAAGAGTATCCCAATCAGCTTTGATGTGGATGATATCATTGTTTCAAAGAACTATCAGCTGTGATGCGTCATTGTTGTGCAAAGATAGTAAAAAGGCGACAAACACGCAACTTTTGGGTCCCTAAAAAGTTTTTTATCGCCAAAAAACATGGTTTATGCAATAAATATACCTATTCCGGCACTAATAGTGGCGTCCCGAGCCGTATAGCCGGTCGATGAGGTCGAATCGGCGCATGCGCCGCAACGAAGCCACGATGTCGCGTTTTTTTGATTTGTCGTACCAAAAGAAGTACTTGCGCTGGTTCTCCTTTTCGTCCTTGCCATGGGCGGTGAACAGCGGTTGCAGCGTGTAAGGATGAAGGCCGGTATAGTAGATTTCGGTAGCCACAGTCATGGGCGTGGGCGTGAAATCCTGCACTTGCTCAAGGTGGAAGTTAAGGTCACGGGTAATGGCGGCAAGCTCGGCCATATCGGCCTCGGTACAGGCGGGGTGTGACGAAATGAAATAGGGGATGAGCTGTTGTCGCAGACCATGCCGCTCGTTGAGCCGGTCAAAGAGCCGCTTGAAGCGGATAAAAAGTTCGAACGACGGCTTGCGCATCACCTCAAGCACATGGTCGCTGGTGTGTTCGGGCGCCACTTTGAGCCGTCCCGACACATGGTGACAAATGAGTTCCTTATTATATTGCGCGTTGACGCGATCCACCTGCGGGTCACCCGTCTTGTGCATCGACAGGTCGTAACGCACGCCACTGCCCACAAACGATTTTTTGACCTCTTTTATGGCGTCGACGGCATGGTACACATCGAGCAACGGGCCGTGGTCACTGTTGAGATTGGGGCACGGCTGAGGGTGAAGGCATGAGGGACGCGCGCAACGACGGCATCGTTCCAAGTCGTGTCCATGCATGGCATACATATTGGCGCTGGGGCCTCCCAAGTCGCTGATATACCCCTTGAAATCGGGCATTTTCACCACTTGTCGCACCTCACGCAGTATTGACTCCTTGCTTCGCGAGGCTATAAATTTTCCTTGATGGGCACTGATGGTGCAAAACGCGCAACCACCAAAGCAGCCACGGTGCAACGTCACCGAGTGGCGTATCATCTCGTAAGCCGGGATGCGTTTTCCCCGATATCGCGGGTGAGGAAGGCGCGTATAGGGCAGGTCGAACGAAGCATCAATTTGCTCGGTGGACATGGGCGGGTTCATGGGGTTCACCCTAATCGCCAGCTTGCCGGTCACCTGCCACAAGGTGCGTCCCAGCCAGCGGTTGCTCTCCACCTCGATGTGCATAAAGTTCTGGGCCTGGCAACGTTTCGAGGCAAGACACTCGTCAAAGGAGTGGAGCACCACATTATTCCGGTCGGTTGCGGGCGGCACCATTTCGAGCGGTTGCCGCACCACTGTTTGGGGAATATCCACCAGTTGGGCCACTGCCGTTCCCGCCGCCAGCCGCTCGGCGATGGTGATAGTGGCTATTTCACCCATGCCGTAAGTAATAATATCGGCGTCACAAAGCGTCAAAATAGACGGCCGCAACGCATCCTGCCAGTAGTCGTAATGACTAAGACGCCGCAATGAGGCCTCGATGCCGCCCGCTACGATGGGTACGTCGGGGAAAAGTTTGCGTAGGATTCGCGAATAGACGATGGTAGGATAGTCGGGACGCGCACCGGCACGGCCGCCAGGCGTGTAAGCGTCGTCACTGCGCCGCCTGCGCGCCGCCGTGTAGTGGTTCACCATAGAATCCATAGCACCTGCACTCACGCCGAAGAAAAGTCGCGGCGCCCCCAGTTTCTTGAAGTCGCGCAGGTCGTCGCGCCAGTTTGGCTGTGGCACCACGGCCACCTTGAAGCCATGCGCTTCAAGCACACGCCCAATGACCGCCACTCCCATCGAAGGGTGGTCAATGTAGGCATCACCGGTGAAAAGAATCACGTCGGCCTGTTCCCAGCCCAGATGTTCCATTTCTTTTCGCGTGGTGGGCAACCATTGCCCTTCGACGTGGTGTGAGGCGTTAATGCGGACGTCCATGGTCATCTCCTGTTCATGCGTTTAAGCACATTATAACTTGGTAATACACCCAATTCACCCGCTTTGCTCAAGTCATTCATTCCCATTTCCTTGTTGCCCATGCGCAGGTACATGAGTCCGCGATTATAATATGCCTCACCCAGGTCGGGCTTAAGCTCAATGGCCTTTGAGAAAGCGCTGATGGCCTCGGTATAGTCGTTCAGCAACAAATAAACATATCCACGGTCGTAGTGGGCATACACATTTCGGGGAGAGAATTTGAGCACCTGCCCGATGTCGGCCAGGGCATCTTTGAGCGCCTGTGCCGCTTCGCGTTCGCGCAGCATCATGGCCGCTTGGTCTTGTGGCGTGGTGGTGGGTGTAGCCTCATCGGCGATAGCGCTTGTGGCCATCTGGTAGCCGAGCACCTCGGCATTGGCACGCAGGAAATAGGCCAACGAGAAATCGGGCGCCAGCTCAATGGCTCGTGAGGCATCGGCGACGGCAGCCTGCGGATTCTTCACAAGCAGGTAATCAACGGCTCGCGCCAGCAGGTCGATGGGCCGTGGTTTCGCGGTAGCGAGCATACCGTCGTAGTAGTGAATGCTTGCAAATCGCTTGCCAATCTCCTCCTCGTCCAGTTTCTTGCCATCGGGCACGAGTACAAGGTTGGCCGGCAGTTGCCTCATTTCGTTGACCTCAAGCATTTCGTTCATGAAATGCGTTTTTCCGTTGAGCTTGTTATCGTTATTATAATAAGAGAGGACAAACATGCCCTCGGGCTTGATGTCGAAATTGGTATTCTGGATGTGACCGCGAGAGCGGTTAGCATACTCGGGCTTGCTTTCGTGGGTGGTTTCGACGGTGAGCAGGTCGTTGAATCGGCTCATGATTTCGTCTTCGCTCTCGGCTTCGGCCGCGAAATCATCATCGGCCTTTTGACGTGCCTGTCCGGCCTCGTCGATGACAGGATTATAGTCGCTGCGATGCACCCCCTTGCGCTTCATGATGTTGACGGCCATATTGAGGTCGCGTTCACCACCACGTGCGTCGCCCATGCGCCGTCGCGCCTCGCTGCGCGCCATGTATCCGGCCTCGAATTTGGGGTATTTCTCAAGCACCCGGTCATAGTCGGCAATAGCCTCACGATAATGGCCCGTGTTGACATAGAGCATGGCGCGGTTATAGCGCGCCAGGGTGTTGTCGGGCTCCCGCTTCAACACCCACGAGAAGTCATCAATAGCACGTTGCATATCGCCCACCTCGGCGCTGAGCATGGCGCGGTTGTAGTGCGCCGCCATGTCGTCGGGCGATATACTCAAGGCATAGTCATAGTCGGCCATGGCGCCATAATAGTCGTCCTGCTTATACTTCATGAAAGCGCGGTTGACGAAGTAACCAGCGTACTGCGGGTCGAGTTTGATAGCCTCGTCCATATCGGCTTGAGCTCGCGCATAGTCCTGCTGACGCATCTCCACCTCGCTTCGCATCGCAAAGGCCGTGACATTGTTTTTGTTCAATTCTATCGAGCGGCCAAGTTGCTCAAGGGCCTTCACGGTGTCGGCCCGCAAGAGGTTAAGACGGGCCATTCCCAGAGCAGCTTTGTCGCTCTTACTGTCGAGATGACTCAAGCGGTCGAAAGCGGCTTGCGCCTCATCGAATTGCTTAAGTTCGGTGTGGCACATCGCTTTGTTGTAGAGCAATATTTTATCTTCGGGCATGAGATTCAGGCCTTTGTCGTAGTCGCCGACGGCAAGGTCGAAACGCCCGGTGTTTTGACGGGCTACGCCGCGCACCTGATAGGCATCGACTATAAACGGGTTGCGGTCGATACACAGCGAGGCGTCCTGCTCGGCACCCTTGAAATCATCGAGGCTCAGCTTGGCCACAGCACGATAAAAATAGGGTTCAGCAAGATAGGGCTTAGCCTCAACCACTTGGTTAAAATACTGTATCGAGAGGATATAATCCTCAAAATACAGAGCGTTGCGCCCAATTTTCATCACCTGGTCGGTATTGATTTGGGCCGATGACATCACAGCACACAGCAGCATGGCAACCAAGGTTGCCATGCGACGTGGTACTGTGAAAATGGTAGCTGGCATTATATCAAGCCACCGTGAAACGATAAATGGTGCGCGTGCGGTAAATCTCTCCCGGTCGGAGTTCGCACGGCGGATAAGATGGACAATTGGGTGTGTTGGGGTAATGTTGCGTCTCGAAGGCCACTGCCGAGCGCTCGGGGTAAGGCACACCATGCTTTCCGGGCTGTCCATCGAGGAAATTGCCGGTATAGATTTGCAGACCGGGCTCACTGGTGAGGATTTCCATTTTGATTCCCGTCACAGGCGAATAGCAGGTGGCTGCCACCTTATTTATATTACCACGATTATTGAGTACAAAGTTTTGGTCATACCCGTTGCCATTGATAAGTTGGTCATAAGGAGCATTGATGTCGCGTCCCAGCGGCTTGGCTGTGGTGAAGTCGAGGGGTGAGCCCAGGATGTTGCGCATCGAGCCATCGGTGATGAGCGTTTCATCGCTGGGCGTGATGACGTTGGCGTCGATCATCACCTCGTGGTTGTGGATTGAGCTCGAGAGGTCGCCATTGAGGTTGAAATAGGAGTGGTTGGTTAGGTTCACCACTGTGGGGGCGTCGGTTGTAGCCTCATATTCTATATCGAGGGCATTCTCGTCGGTGAGCGTATAGGTCACTTTCACATTCAAGTTTCCGGGAAAGCCGGCATCGCCATCGGGGCTGAGCAACGTAAGCACCAGGCGACTATTGCCTTCAAGGCAAGCGTCCCACACGAGCTTATCGAAGCCCTTAGGGCCACCGTGGAGACAATGAGGACCATTGTTGACAGGCAGTTCATAGGTAACGCCGTCGAGCGTGAAACGCGCGTTGCCGATGCGGTTACCGTAACGCCCGATGAGTGCGCCATAGTTGCCGTCGTTGTTCACATAGTCGTCGATATTGTCATAACCGAGTTCAACGTCGGTCATGCGGCCATCGCGGTCGGGCACCATGAGCGAGACCACACGGCCACCGTAGTTGATGATACAAGCCTCGGCACCGCGGGCATTGGTGAGCACAAAAAGCTTCACCGGTTTGCCATCGACAGTGGCGTTAAAACGGGCGGGATCGAGTCCCGACATAGTAAGCGCGTTATTGTTCATTTGTTGTGACATGATTGATGATATAATGTTGAATGTTCTTAATTCGCCTGACAAAATTACGTTATTTTCTTAAAAGAATAGAAAGAATTTGTGGGTTTAAGAATTTTTTACGAATTTTGTTAGCTAAAATTAAACGAAAGCACGATGAAATTAAGAATAACAGCCTTTATTTTGATTGCGGCATTGAGCTTGGGCATAGCGCCCATTGAGACATTTGCCAAGAAGAAAAAGGAGAAAAAAGTGGAGAAAAACGAGGCCACGAACCGGCTTCGCATCACCGATGCCCGCCGCCAGCTTGGTGGCGAGTGGAACATTGAGCTGGTGAACAAAAAAGTGGTACGCACCCCCGAACGGGCTTACCTGTACTTGTACTTCTCGCGCAAGAATCAAGTATTTGCCTGCACGGGCTGCAACACTACCAACGGCACGTTCACGCTCAAAGGCAACGACATTAAATTCAAGGAGCTGTCGAGCACCGAATTGTCGTGTAGCGGGACTGCCGTGGAGGAGGAAATCAACGACGCGTTGCGTGCCGTGGAAGGCTTCTACGTCACGCGTGTCAATGACGTGGACTTCTTGCACCTGACCGGCAAGCACGGCGCCGCGTTGCTCGTACTCCGCCGGCAAAACTTCGACTTCCTGGCCGGCCCATGGATGGTGAAGAGCGTGAACGGCAACAGCGTGAACGGCAAAGACGTGAAACTGGTGATTGACATGGACCAGCTCACCGTCAACGCCTCGAGTGGCTGCAATATCATCAACGGGGTGGTCACCATTGACCATACCAAGGACTTTGCCGTTGAGTTTGGAGACCTCAAGGCATCGCTCGATAATTGTCCACCGGCCGATGTTGATATGCAGGTGCTCATCGCCCTGGAAGAAACAATGTACTGCCGCAAGAAGAACGACAACGAGACCGAGTTGCTCGATCGCGACAACAACGTGGTGCTTGTGCTTCGACGCATCTCCACCAAGCAACTCAAGTAAAGCGGCCCCATCATTAAAACATCAAACTGAACAACAATCAATTACAACCTATGGGATTTTTCAAGAACATATTTTCACGCGAGAAAAAAGAAACGCTCGACAAAGGGCTTAACAAGACAAAGGAAGGATTTTTCGCCAAGCTCACGCGCGCTGTGGCCGGGAAATCGAAAATCGACGACGATGTGCTCGACAACCTCGAGGAAGTGTTCGTCACCAGCGACGTAGGTGTTGATACCACACTGAAAATTCTCGACCGCATTCAAGAACGCGTGGCACGCGACAAATATGTAGGCACAGCCGAACTCAACGAGCTGCTGTGCTACGAGATCACCAAACTGCTTGCCGACAATGACAACAGCGACCGCGAGGACTTCACCGTGCCGGCCGACAAGAAACCATACGTCATCATGGTTGTGGGCGTCAACGGCGTGGGCAAGACCACTACAATAGGCAAACTCGCCTACCAATATAAAGAAGCCGGCAACAAGGTGGTGCTCGGTGCCGCCGACACTTATCGCGCCGCCGCCGACGAACAGCTTGAAATTTGGGGACAGCGCGTGGGCGTGCCCGTGATCAAGCATAACATGGGTACCGACCCGGCCAGTGTGGCCTATGACGCCGTGGCCAGCGCCAAGGCCCAGGGCGCCGACGTGGTGATTATCGACACCGCCGGCCGCCTGCACAATAACATCGGGCTGATGAACCAGCTCACCAAAATCAAGAACGTGATGAAGAAAGTGGTCGATACGGCACCTAACGAGATTTTGCTCGTGCTTGACGGTTCCACAGGGCAAAACGCCTTTGAGCAAGCCAAGCAGTTTGTGGCCGCCACCGAGGTCAACGCACTAGCCATCACCAAACTCGACGGCACCGCCAAGGGCGGCGTGGTGATTGGCATCAGCGACCAGTTCCAGATTCCGGTCAAATACATCGGGCTGGGCGAAGGCATCACCGACCTGCAAATTTTTCGCAAAGAGGAGTTCGTCAAGTCGCTCTTTGGCAAATAAGCAGGCATGCGACGCAACAAAGTCGACATCATCACCCTGGGCTGCAGCAAGAACCTCGTCGACAGCGAGCACCTGTTGCGCCAGCTCCAAGCGCAGGGTTTCACTACCGAACATAACCCGCAACGTGTCAACGGCGAGATTGTCGTGGTCAACACCTGCGGTTTTATCGCCGACTCACAGGAGGAGTCGATCGACACCATCCTGTCGCTGTGCGAGGCCAAGAAAGCGGGCAAGTTGCGCAAACTCTTCGTCATGGGTTGCTTAAGCGAGCGCTTTGCCGCCGACTTGATGGAGAGTATTCCCGAAGTAGACCGCTACTACGGCAAGTTCAACTGGACCGAAATGCTTCACGACTTGGGGCACAAATACCTGCCCGAGCTGGCAAGCGAACGGGTCCTCACCACCCCACCCCACTATGCCTACCTCAAGGTGAGCGAGGGTTGCAATCGGTTTTGCGCCTTTTGCGCCATTCCCCTCATTACCGGGCGCCACAAGTCGGTGCCGCCCGAGGTGTTACTCAACGAAGTTCGCCGCCTTGCCGCCTCGGGGGTAAAGGAATTTAACGTCATCGCCCAAGACCTGTCAAGCTATGGTCTTGACCTGGAGGGCCGCATGATGCTTCCCGAGCTCATCGACCGCATGGCCGACATCGCCGGCGTGGAATGGATAAGATTGCACTACGCCTACCCCACTCAGTTCCCGCTAGACCTGCTGGACGTGATGGCGCGGCGCGACAACGTGTGCAAGTATCTCGACATCGCGCTGCAACACTGCAGCGACACCGTGCTGGACAAGATGCGTCGGCGCATCGACCGCGACACCACCGAGCGCCTTATCCACACGATGCGCGACCGGGTGCCGGGCATTCACCTGCGCACCACCCTTATGGTGGGCTTTCCCGGCGAAGGCGAGCGGGAATTTGAGGAACTCCTGGAATTTGTCGACACAATGCGATTTGAGCGCATGGGCGCTTTTGCTTACAGTGAAGAAGCTGGTACCTATGCCGCCGCGCACTACTCCGACGAGATTTCGGCCGAAGAGAAGCAACGTCGCCTCGACACGCTCATGGAGCGCCAAGCAAGCATCTCCCAAGAAACACAAAATGCCAAAGTGGGCGCCACGATGCGTGTTATTATCGATAGTGAAGAGGCCGACTATTACGTGGGACGCACCGAGTTTGACTCGCCCGAGGTCGACCCCGAAGTGCTCATCAAGAAAGACCGCAAGCTCACGGTGGGCGATTTCTACCCGGTCACCATAACCGAGGCTCTCCCCTTCGAACTAATTGGGACTGTTCAACCCTCTTAAGAAGGGATGACTTGGGCAAAAGAGCGGTCCCTCATCAATAGCGATTCCGGGCATATCACGGGTCACCCCAACAAACACGTTAGAACGCAAGCGCGCCGAGCGCACCAAAATTTAAAGGCTCAAGCAATTGCTTGAGCCTTTGTTGTGGCGGGGGCAGGATTTGAACCTACGACCTCTGGGTTATGAGCCCAACGAGCTACCACTGCTCCACCCCGCGATTTGCGGTGCAAAGGTACGCACTTTTTTCGACCCGGCAAAATTTTTTATGAAAAAATTCAAATTCCCCTACTATTTTTGATGGTTTTAGGCATTTTTTTGGGGGTGTGGTGTATCCACATGATGGCATCTCGGTAATTATGGTAAATTTTGCCATGATTTGTTTACCGACATTACGCGTGAATCACAGTAATTTTGCAGTGTAATCGGCGAGTGAGGATGGTCGCAGCCGGCTCACCCGCTTCATGGACTAAATCATCAAACCATTTAATGTATTAAATATGAAAAAGTTAATTATCGCCATCATGGCCGTGCTCTCCCTTATCGGCACGAATGTCAACGCTAAAACGCTTGTCGTCTATTACAGTTTCACTAACAACGTGAAGACCATTGTCAGCAGTCTTGACACCAAGATTCAGGCCGATGTGGTCGAAGTGCAGCCGGCCGAAGAGGGACTGGACTACGCCGCCAACAACTACGCCATCGGCAGCAGATTGATTGCGGCTATCCGTAATAACCCCAACGACGCGAGCAGCTATCCGGCAATCAAGCCCACCGGTGTCAATGTCGAAGAATATGACTACATCATCGTCGCCACGCCCCTATGGTGGAGTCAGATGGCCGCGCCCATGCAAACGTTCCTCTTTGAGAATGGCAGCAAGATGGCCGGCAAAACCATCGCCCTAATTGTGTCGAGCGCAAGCAGTTCAATCAGCAGCACGGTAGCAGATGCCAAACGGTTGATTCCCGGCGGCGTGTTTGTCGAGCCCAATTTGTGGATTCGCTCGGCTCAAGTGAGTAACGCGTCGGCCATGCTCGACCAGTGGCTCAACGACATCCACTACAACTCGGTAGCCACAGTTGTCGACACATTCAGCGATAACCATGGCGATGACGGACGGATGTTTGACCTGAAGGGGCGCCTGTTGCAGCAAGAGCCCGACGCCGGCATTTTTATCAAGGGCGGCAAAAAAATCCTGAAATAAACGGTGTAGGCCCCGCCTCGTCCCAAAGAGGACTCACAGCAGGAAAAACAGCGACACGCCGGCCACCGAGATGAGCGCGCCCACGATGCTCTTGAGCGTGATGGGTTGCTTGAAAATCCAGTAGGCGGGCAAGATGATGATGATGGGAGTGAGCGCCATGAGGGTGCTCGCGATACCGGCGCCGGTATATTGGACGGCAAGCAACGACAGCCCCACCCCCACAAAGGGACCGAAAATGGTGGTCAGCACCGCGGTCGTCATGCTCTTGCCATCGGCAAGATTTCTTCGCAACGACGAGAATCCCTCGCGCCACGCGAGCAGGATTGAAAATCCCACGATGCCGGCCACGCAGCGGAAGAAGTTGGCAAAGAACGGCAGCAACCACGGTTCGCACGGCGTAGCGATAGTGGCCTCGTAGTGGTCCATGCCTATCTTGCTCAGCACCAGTCCCACGCCCTGACACACGGCAGCACCGATGGCATAGAGCATGCCGTTGAGCGGCAAGTTGAACACCACCTTGTGATGATTGTCGCCGCCACGGCCAAGCACCGTGATGGCAATGCCGGTGAGCGTGACCATCATCGCCACAATGCCCATGGCGTCGATGCGCTGCCCCAGCGTGAGCCACGCCATGACAGCGGCCGTGACCGGTGCCAGGGTCATGAACAGTTGGCCGAATTTGGAACCGATGATGATATAGCACTGAAAAAGACAAAAGTCACCTATCACATACCCCACCAGCCCCGAGAGCATCATCCACATGAAAGCCTCGGTGGAGGCTCCGGCAGGCAACGGACTACCCGTCATGCCCCAAAACAACAACGCCGAGAACAGTAGCGCGATGCCCATGCGAGCCACATTGAGCGTAAGATTGCCCATGCGTTTGCTGCCATACTCGCTCAACAACGCTGTCGCTGTCCACGAGAAAGCCACGCCAATCGAAATCAGTTCGCCAAGGTATCGCATCACAAAAGACAGTTAAAAGTGGAACACGAGCTCAAATGAGACGCTTCCGCTTCAAGTAAGCATAGATGGCGACACTCAGCACGATAGACAGCAGAATGCTGAACACGAAGCCCCAGCGCCAAGCCTCCATGCCGTTAGGCACGTTCATGCCATAGAAACCGGCAATCCCGGTGGGCACCATCAGGATAATGGTGATGACAGTGAGTGTGCGCATTATCACGTTCATATTGTTGCCGATTATAGACGAATAAGCCGACTGCTGACGGTCGAGGATTTTGCTGTAGATGGTCGCCGTGTCGTAGGCCTGCTGCATCTCGATTTCCACATCGTCGAGCAAATCATCGTCAAACTCGACCGTGCGCAATATCTTCTTCAACCGCATGAGCACCATCTCGTTGCCGCGCAACGACGTGATGAAATAGATAAGGTGCTTGCCCAAACCCATCAGCTTTTGCAACTCCTCGTTGTCCATCGACTGCTCGAGCCTCTCCTCGGTATTCTTCATCATCACGTTCATCTGCTTGAGGTACTTCAAGTACCACACCGAACTCGAGAGCAAGACTGACAGCATCAGGTCATAACGGCGGCGCTCGGGCTGACGGCGGCGATTACTCCACGCCACAAAGTCGGCAAGTACATCGCACGCGAAGAAACTCACCGAGACAAACACATCACCACGCATCAACAACGCCAACGGACGTGTGTGGAACTGCGTGTCGCCATCGTCGTCCACGCTACTGCTGGGCACGCGCACTATCAGCATGAGCCAGTCCTCATCCTGGTCGAGACGCGGACGCTCCTCGGCATCCTCGGCATCGTGCACAAAGTCGAGCGGCACGCCCCAACGACGTTCCAGCACAAGCAACTCCTCGGGCGTGGGATTAGCCACACGGATCCAGCACCCGGGCTCCCACTCGCCGACCTGCCGATACCCGGCATCATATTTCCAAAAAGCAATCATAACAGCGCGATTTCTCGAAAAATCAACTTACGTTAACAATCTCAAAACCGCAAAGATAGCGAAATCAACCCAAAACGCCAAACCCACCCACCAAAAACATAAAAAACGCCTCCCACCCCCCCGGAAGACGCCCATTTCCCATCAACAAAAAGCCGGCACAACCCAGCCAATTTCCATAGCCATTCTTTAAACCGAGCCATCAGCTCCGCAACGAGCCACAACTCTCTTTCATATTAAATTCAGTATTTCTTTTAAGGTATTAATTTTGTATTTCGGCAAATATTGTGTCTCAATAGTGAAGTCTTGTTTGAAAATGTTTCTTCCATCATCAAGCAGGCACATCGTGGTCCAGCCCAGTTTGTTTGCCATCACGAAATCTTTGCTGAGATTGTCGCCAACGTAGTAGTGCCTGGCATTAGGGCGCTTGTCCATGAAATAACGATAGCAACGCTCGTCGGGCTTTCCACAACCGAACTCTTCTGAAACCAGTATATCTTCGTTGCCAATCCAATGCCCTAAACCTAATGCCTCTATCTTGTTGCGCTGAGTTACTGAGCGTCCGTCGGTCATCAGCCCCAAAACGATACTGCGTGACATTAGTGTAGCAAGCGTCGTTCTCGCAGCATCATCAAGTGCTATGTGTGGTTTGTGTGTTCGGTATATTTCGAGCAATTGTTCAATCGTAACCGGCAAATGATATTTTTCTATGGCACACTTGAATGCATTGTCGCCATCACGATATAGTCGCAACATATAGTCATACATCTCTGGACGCCCCAAATTCTCAGCCATCTCACGGTAGGCCGACTTGAGGAAATCAATCTCTTTGTAGAGCGTGTCGTCAAGATCGAATACTATGACCTTCATCTAAATAAGTGTAGGATTCTGTGGGACAATGTGAAAAGTCCACCCGTGTTACAGAAAGCAATCAGGAACTTGTTCTTAAAACCTGTATAGCCAAAATATTCAAATGTTCCTATAGGATATAAATCATGTTCTCTGAGTTCTTTTATTTCGGCAATAAGTTCGGAGGTAGGAATATCATCTTTCATCGCGCCATAAAGGTAAAAGAAAATGAATAGATTTATGCGCTGGCGGTGCAAATCATATCCTTGTGCGGAGCGATCCTTGTGGGTCTCGTTAATGCGATGAAACTCTATCGCCGCCTTCTTGTAGCATCTTATACGGTTCACGTGAATCTTTTTCGCATGTGAATTACACAAGCTTGAAATTCTGTTCACATAACGGTGAATGAGGCAGTCAGTCACCATCACCCGATTTGCGTTGATGAAGAGCTGCATCGAAACAATACCGTCCTCTCCGAATGCCATGTCGGTGGCGAAACGTAGATTGTGGTCTATATACATCTGCCGTCTCATGAACATATAATTAACCGAGAATATGTACTCCGGCATTGACTCATAGATCTCAGCTTCATAACCTGTCAAGACAGGAGATACTTTGTAGTTCTCGTTAAGAACTTCTTTGTGTTCGGGCAAGCCAAGTGCGATAGTGTCTTCCACTCTCTTGGTTTTGAACACCAAAATGTCAACATTGTTATCAACTGCGGTTTTAAGCAATCTTGGCATACCGTTGGGAATGAGATAATCGTCGGCATCGAGGAATTGCACATAACGTCCTCTTGCCACCTCCACTCCACGATTGCGTGTTACCGACAACCCTTTGTTCTCCTGACTCAGCAAGAAAAGGTTGGGGCGTGTCTTTGCAAGCTCTTCGACGATCTTCTCGCCTCCATCGGTTGATCCATCATTGACAACTATCACCTCAAAGTCACGCTCATTAAGGCCTTGCGCATAGATAGAGAGAATGCACCGCTCAACATAGGCGGCGCAGTTATATAAAGGAATGATGATGCTTAGCATCATGACATATCAAGCCTAAGATTCAACAATTATTTCGGCATCGTAGCGAAGCATCGTGAGGTTGTGGCGCCAGTCTTCGCAATAGTTCATCATTTTGCCTTGCAAATACTCTTCAAATATCATTTTAGGGAAATTGGCTCCCGCATGATAGGATAACGGATAGCCTCCTCCAAATCGTGGGTTGATTTCAATTCCGACAATGTCATTGTCGCTCTCACGGTAAAACAACTGGATACACACCGGTCCGACCACACCAGGTAGATACTCCACACGCCCTTTCAAGAAGCCGACAAGGAAATTCTTTCGTGTCAAGCCCTTGCTGATCTCGCCGCAGCGAATTTCAAAGCGCTCGCGCGGAACGATGGCTTTCACATGATTGTCGCGGCCATAATACATATCAACAGTGAACTCGACATATTCATTCTTGTTGATATACTCCATGAACATAAGTTTAGAATCATTAGCCACGCTCTCGCTCAAGTCATCGGCACTCTTGATAACATGCACATTCTTACTGCTTGAGCCGTTGTAGGGTTTTGCAAACATCGGGAACTCGGGATGATTGGGATCGATATGCCGCGGTGTGCGGATGCCGTATTTTTCAAAAACCCTTATCGTGCTACGCTTGTCGCAGCACTTTGCGATGTATTCTGGCGAGCTCACGACTAAATGAATACCATGGGAGGCAAACTCCTCTTTATTGGCTGCCAGTAGCGGCAATTCCGTGTCAATGGTTGGAATTACGATTCCCACATTGTTGGATATACAAATCGACAGCAGCGTGTCGATAAATCTTTCATCCGACAAGGGAGGTACCTGAAATGCGGCATCGGCAACGAAGCATGCGGCCGCCATGTCGGGACGCATATCTGAGGCAAATACTTTTATTGATTTATCTACGTCGGCAGCTGTTTGCTGAAACTCCTTGACAAGCGAAACCCGCCGACCCGCAGAACAGATTAAGATATTATTCATAAATTGTAACAGTTACGGTTAGTTTAAGAATCTATAGATGTGGCTTAGTGTCATCAGCAGTCGAGGCTTTGATACGCACCATTGTAACAGTTTGAACTTGAGGCCGGGATAGTCAACCTCACTCAGTTTCTTAAAAGGGTACAGATTATTTCGCTTGGCTTCTTGCAGATATTCTTTCACTTTTCCAAGTTTGAAAGCGCGTAGGGCTCCAAACATCACATAGCTGTCGCGGCGTGTGCGACAGCGTTCATAGCACTCACCGTGCAGCTTGTCTCGGTATTCTTCAATTGCCTCGTTCATGCTGCTTGCCGCAAAGATGTAATCAGCAAGCATCTTCGACACATGCTCCTTGTCGGCAATGTGCATAATGCTGGATGCGCGGTTACGGTAGCAGTAAGCAACATTTGGGACTTGGGCAAGACATTTCGACATTAAGAACAGGCGCATATTAAAAGCAGCCTCCTCAAGCACATGGCCAACAGGAAGCCGAAGATTATTCTTAATTAGAAGTTCACGTCGCACAAGATACCACCAAACTTGCGCTGTATAGTTGTAACGAGAGATATATTCAAATCCATCAAGAATCTGTATGTGTTGCGGTTCCTCTGTGTCGGCAGGTGGAGCGGATGCCACATTTTCAGGCACCACACGATAGCCAAAGCCCAATACGTCAAGTTTATTATCCCCGGCAAGCTCAAGCAAAGGTTTAATGGCATCAGGAACCAAGAAGTCGTCTGAGTCGAGGAACAATATATACTCACCCTTAGCCTCCTCAATCCCGCGATTTCGAGCAGCGGAAACTCCTCCATTCTCCTTGTGAATTACCCTAAACTCAGGATAACGCTCCGCAAACTCGTCACATATCGCTCCAGAGCCGTCGGTGGAGCCATCATCCACCATGATGACCTCATAATCCGCCAAATGCTGCTGAACGATACTTTCCAGACAAACAGGAAGGTATCGCTCAACGTTATAAACCGGAATTATGATGGATAAAGAAACACTCATTTACACGATAGCAGATTCTGATTTTAAAGATATCACTCAATACATGTTACATCGTGTCTTGGGAAAACTCCGTCTCGGCTCCGCTCTCGCTCATGTGCGCCAAGCACATCCAAATCCTATTTCTTGAAATAGCTTAAATTAGATCTCCATGTTTGAGATAATCTTTTTGTATCTTTCAGCGGTATTAAAGATAGTGCCTTTATCATCAACAACACTTATACCTCCATTCTTAATCGCTGTATGATATCTTGTCGCTTTCGGAAATTTTTTCTTGGGATCCATCAGGTATGGCACGGGAAGAAATCCCTCAATAAAGACTTTATAGAATCCTTCTGGAGTATAAAGATTCGGAATATTATTTTCCAATAGCATAATAGCGCTCTTTGCCTCTGAATACAAAGCTTCTGTTCGATTAATTGTGCCAAGGTCATATTTCATATTTGGCACTTTCCCAAGCTTACGCGCATTCCTATATTCGTAAAGAGCATTTAAAGTAATCCTGATGCTATCTTTTATAATAGGTGGCGTTGCTAATCTGACCGCTTCACTGTAATTAACCACATGTATAATCTCAGGACTATTATCGTTTTCCGGTTCAATATCATCCATCATACATGTAACTGCGGCTAGTTGAACTTTCGCTTTTTCCAAATCAGGTGCAAAATAATCCAATCCAGCTCTTAGTTGTAAACTTACAGAGAAATCTAAATCTTCAAGCTCTCTTACAAGTCTCAACATCGCCCTTCCCTTTGCAATGTCCTGAACACCAATTGTGTATTTAGGCGTATTGAGCATATTTTGAAGTATCAGATGCTTTACACCAAGCTTTTTACAAGCTTTTGCAGCCAAATACCCACTTATTATATACGTTATATCATCAGCACCCCTAAAGGCAAAATGATGAGGGACATTGGGCTCAACTGGTTTCCCGGTCGTTGCTATATAACGTATTGCCTCAAAATGTTCTTTAAGATTGTCAAGGAGAGAATTATCTCCCCTCCCATCCAACTCATCAAACCACCAAAACGATAAAGCATGCCAAGAAATATTTAGAGCCCGCTCATGAATTCTTGCGAGCTCGGGAACATTCTTTGTGCCTGAGTATGTTCTAGTAAGCATTGGCCTTGCATTATCTCTTATAATCTGGTATTCAAGTTCTGAATTAACAGGAATACCTCCACCATTTGGCAAGCCTTCCCAATCTTCTCCAAAATGAGATTGCGTGAGTTGAGAACTCCCAATAGAAAGAACATCAAGTAACTTACTTTGAGCTAAATCTTGACACCAAGAGTTGTATTCTTTTAAAGCTTCCTCTCTGTTTGGATTATACGGACCGGAGTGAGTCCTTATTATTGGAAGCGAATGCTTCATTTTAGCATAATTCAGACGACGGAGATAGCTATCGTTATCTTTTCCACATTCAGGATATCCATAGTGGTTAAGAGCCGGCTCGATTTTGTATCGTTCTGAAGATATCAGTTTCTCCGCAAATTCCCACCTCATTTTGTCATATGGATTATCATTGTCAATGGAAGGAGGAAGTATATTATCAGGAACACCATATAAGCGAAGAGATTCAATCGGTGTCTCATCGCCTTTAAAGAGCAAAATATTGTCGGTTTTAGAACGAATCATGTCACATGTGTCAGGTAGCCCAGCAAAAGATATACTCTTAATCGTTCCACCTTTTTCGACAAGCATATTATCACTTCTCAAATGTTCATATACTGACATGAAATAATCACAACCATCTTTAGGATCAAGCCTATAGCTAACACTTAATTTCGTTATACCATTATCAATTATCCACCT
The DNA here is from genome assembly GCA_947169265.1 of uncultured Prevotellaceae bacterium. Lineage (GTDB taxonomy): Bacteria > Bacteroidota > Bacteroidia > Bacteroidales > Muribaculaceae > Sodaliphilus. The sequence continues at coordinate 22,430 of CAMVPC010000016.1, read as the reverse complement.
TTTTAATAAGCTATAGTTATTAATCTTATGAATATCCTCGATAGCCTTGTTAATATCATCATTTGCAATGTGAACGACATAACCACAGTCGCGAAGAAGATTGGCGATAGTGAACATCCCCATTGTATGGACATCAACAAGGGGCTTTATAAAACCATAAACATCGTTACTCATTAATAATATAATTTATTATTTCGTCTTTGTTTAATCCTTTTAATCCTAAGTTTGATAAGCTTCTTCCATTGCTTCTCAAATCCATATTCAACAATGCCTCGCAAATATTCACCATCGACTCTAAAAGTGGTGTCCTGACGCCAGCAGCTCTTCCAAGTTCCATAATTGGCAGCACGCCGGTTGGGATGTCTTCAATTAATTGCCTTGTAAATATTGTTGAAGGCGATTTTATATCATGATAAGCAGGATTGTTACGCATACGTTCACAGAGTGATTCTCCTTCAGTATCATTATAAGCGAATTTAATCCAGTCCCTGACTCCAAGCAATTTAACACCATATGCATTGCCTACAGCTAAACGCTCGGCGTCAAATTTCTCTATGAATGAAGCCACCTGTTCTGTCATGTCCCGATAGAACCAAAATACTTCATTTCTTTCAATTGTTGCAGCATTAAACAATAATACACAAGGATGAAACATCGCACCAATATTTTCAAGGCTTGTCCTTAAAACATTTTCAGCCTTTTGAAAACATGGATATATTGGTGTTATCATTTTCAAGACATGATCGGTGTCACTTGCAGGTATTGCAGAGAGCAACACCTCATCTTTTATTCCTATAATATTGACGCATCCATCCTCAACAATGCGACAGGCATAAACAAGCGTTTGAGCCTCTGCCAGATATATTCTTTTATTGCAACCATTGTTCTTTAATGTCTGCTTGAACACTATAGCACCGCATGTTCTTCCTGGACTTAAGATAATAATTTGGTCGTCTTCTATAAAAGGAGCAATACTTTTAGCTACATTTGAATGAGCATTAGCAACCGTAGTAATAAGGATAATCTTTGCACCTTTTACCGCCTCATATAAACTAGTCGTAATACATGAAACTTTCCCGAATCCTTGCAATCTACCTTGTAAGGTAATACCGCCTTTGGTCTTAAGGTGGCTTATACGATTCTCATCTATATCATATAGACTTATCTCATAACCAATCATACTTAAATAGCCAGATATGGCTTGACCTCCATTCCCAGCTCCAATAACTGCTATCTTCATTTTTTAACTATTAATAAAAAAATCATGCCGCATAATGTCTTTACCCGTAGGGTCAAGAACTTTTACGGTTTCATTGATTAGTCTTAATTTATTTTCTACCTCGACACGAGAATTTCCAACGACAAGGAATCCAGCAACTCGATCGCTGCTTGTTGTAGATTTCTTAATCTCAGAATTCGGCATTTTGTAAGTGAAATAGCTGTGCATAATACCTTTATTACACATATCGTCAAAACAACTTAATTTCATAAAAATGCCGGGAGTGCAATATAGATAACACATCAGCGCATTATTCCAATTTTTGTTTGGTGTAACAGATGGATGTTTACCCAAAACCATATCTACGTAAACACTCATTATATTCACACCTGTGAGAACATTAATTAAATGATACTTTGAGCCACCGCCCATTCTGGCGCTAAACTCGACAACATAATAATCAACTCCATTTGTTATCATTTGGACCAACAATGGTGTGTCATGGAGATTAAATGTGTTAACTATTTTTTGAACAATCTCAAGAATTCGAGTTTCCGAAAAATGAATCCTAGGAGGATATTCACTTTGCAATATCGTGAAAGAATCTTTGTTCTCTCGAATCTTTTTAGATGTAGTCACTAAGAGAATCTTAGCTGTAGAACCTTCTACATAAACATCCACTGACAATTCCTCTCCAGCCTTAAATTCTTCCACTATAGCGTTTCTCGACAAAGAAAATGAAAGTGCTTCTTTGAGCAATGTTCGGAAATCCTCCTTTCGCTCCACTTTCTTGACCCCTTTAGACCCATTGCTATCAACAGGCTTGACTATGATAGGCCACTCGAATTCATCAAGATTTATTTTATCATCAATATTTTCAATAATTTGAAACTTAGATGTGGGAATATCATTCTCTACCATCTTACGTTTCATATAGATTTTATTTGTCAAATTCAGCACATCATCTTCACTTAAATAGCAAGGAAGCCCCATTTTTGCCGATACATATGCCATAGTCGAAAGAGGTTGGTCCCCACAAGCCGTTAAGATATAGTCTATATTTTCCTCTTTTGCGGATTTAAGAACCGCATCACGATCCATCGTGCTGATTTGCAGAAATTTATCTGCACACGATTTTGCCTTCACGTTAGATGACATATCAAGTAATATAATCTCAACATCACCATTAAAATGATATTTCAACTCTTTTATCAACGCTGCCTGATCATTGCCACCAGCTAATATCATAAACTTCTTCATATCAATTATGCCCGTTGAAACCCTCTGAGTTTAATGAATTCCCGTCATATTCAATGTCTTTACGATTGATGACATTAACTATTGTCTTATAAATGATTTTGCAATCAAGGCAAAATGAACAATGATCAACGTACCATACATCAAGCTTAAACTTATCTGTCCAAGAAATGTTATTACGTCCATTCACTTGAGCCCAACCTGTAATGCCTGGACGCACATCATGCCGTCGAGCCTGCTCAGGTGAATATAATTTAAGATATCGTGGCATTAGTGGCCTCGGGCCAATCAATGCCATGTCGCCCTTAAGCACGTTTATTAGTTGAGGTAATTCGTCAATTGAGGTTCCACGCAAAATGTTGCCAATTTTTGTTATTCTTTTATCGTTAGGAAGAAGATTTCCTTCCGCGTCTCGCTCATCGGTCATTGTTTTGAACTTGATAATCTTGAAAATCTTGGCATCCTTGCCAGGGCGCTCCTGCAAGAAAAATGCACCGGCTCCTTTATTAGCAAAATGCAGCCAAACAGTCACCACCAACAGCAGCGGCGATAAGCATATCAGCGCAATAAGTGCAATCCAAAAATCCAAAAACCGCTTGAAAAACCGCTTGTACATTACTTCAAGTCATTATACATTTTAAGAATTTCTTCCCACATTACTTGGCGGTCATATCGTGAGACTATCATTTCTCGAGACTTGTTTGCCATATTCTTAACATCCCCAGGATTATTGAGGAACCACTCCATCATGCTATAAAGCGCATCTTCATTTTTGGAGGGTATTATGCGTCCATTTTTCCCTTCATCAATTATTTCATTACATCCGTTTATATCAGTTACAATTGAAGGCAAGCCCATTGCTCCTGCTTGCATAACTACGTTAGGGAACCCCTCCCTATAACTAGGGAATACTAAAGCATCAGCTGCCATCATGAAAGGCCTGACATCCTTTTGCCATCCCATAAATATGGACGATTTGTCATTCTTGAAGAATTCCACATTCTCTGGAGCAATCGGGTCGAGATTTGATTCATATTTGCCAACCATGATTAATCTGCAGTTTTTGTTCTGCGGCAATAGCCGGCGCATACAATTAACGAGTTCGTTAATTCCTTTATCTTTTACAACTCTACCAACATAGACAAAAGCGAAATCATCTGCTTCTAGACCAAGCTCTTTTCGCCACATGCTTCTATCTTTGCCTGTATCTTCTATCGTTTTTTCAACAGAGAAATGCTTAGTATCAATTCCGTTACTGCTGCCATTGCCGATAACTCTCATCTTTTTGGAACTGCACAAATGAAGTTCTTCCATAGTTTTCATCATATTGAAAGAATTTGGGAAAACTTGAGTTGCGCAGGTGTTAGTTAGCCTCTCCATTGCATTTAGTATCTTACGATATGTGCCACTATAGACAAGTAATGGAAGGCCGGCTGTAGTGTGAAGTCTGTGAGGCACTCCTGCGAGTTTTGCCGCAAGCATGCCAAGCAAGCCAGCTTTAGGGGTATGAGTATGAACAATAAATGGTTTCTCTTTGCGAAAAACCTTATATATTTTGATGAGAGCTTTAAGGTCTTTGATAGGCGAAGTGTGGCGCTCCATATTGATGCGAATCCCTCTAATGTCACCTTGTTCGTGAAGCATCTCATCAAAACATGAATCATCAGATGATAATGCAACCATCTCATATCCATGTTGAGACATAAATTTGAGTTGGTTTTGCAACAATCCCCTCATAGAGCCTGGAATTGTTGTCATCCTAATGATCTTCTTTTTAGAGCCTTCCATCAATCAGAGATTTATCCAACATTCCTTTAACATCAAAAATGATGTGGTTTGAATTACATAATGATGTAATGTTGATATCTATGAATTCTTTATGTGCAACTGCTAAAATTACAGAATCATAGGTTTGGTTGGGCAACTCGTTTGTGATTTCGATGCCGTATTCGCGTTTGGCGATTGTGGGGTTTGCCCAGGGGTCGTAAACGGTGATATTCAGGTTGTATTCCTTGAGGGCGCGATAGATGTCGATGACTTTGGTGTTGCGCACGTCGGGGCAGTTTTCCTTAAAGGTGAAGCCCATAATCAGGATGTCGCTACCGAGTACCTGAATGCCTTTCTTGAGCATGAGCTTGATGGTCTCGTTGGCGACATATTCGCCCATGCCGTCGTTCATGCGGCGTCCGGCCAGAATGATTTCGGGGTTGTAACCGTAACGCTGGGCGCACTGGGCGAGGTAGTACGGGTCAACGCCGATGCAGTGACCGCCCACAAGACCGGGCTTGAACGGCAGGAAGTTCCACTTGGTGCCGGCGGCTTCGAGCACGTCTTGCGTATCTATGCCCATGCGGTTGAAAATTTTCGATAACTCGTTGACAAATGCTATGTTGATATCACGTTGTGAGTTCTCAATCACCTTCGCCGCCTCGGCCACCTTGATGCTGCTTGCTTTGTGTGTTCCGGCGGTGATGACGCTCGAATAAACGTTGTTAACGATTTCGGCCACCTCGGGTGTAGAGCCTGAGGTGACTTTTTTGATTTTCTCTACTGTGTGGAGCTTGTCGCCGGGATTGATGCGCTCGGGGCTGTAGCCGGCAAAGAAGTCCTCATTGAACTTCAAACCGCTCACGCGTTCCACAACTGGGATACACTCATCTTCAGTAACACCAGGATATACAGTGCTCTCATACACGACAATATCTCCTTTATTAATAACTTTACCTACTGTAGTGCTTGCTCCAACAAGAGGTGTGAGATCTGGATTATTATTCTCATCAACAGGGGTAGGAACAGCTACAACATAGAAATTGCAATCACGAATAGCATTAATGTCAGTTGTACATTTGAAACCATTCTTCAATGCAGATTGCAATAAATCGTCTGCAACTTCAAGGGTTGCATCATGACCTTCCATCAAAGCATCTACTCGTGCTTGACTCATGTCAAAACCAACTGTCGGGTATTTTGTTGAAAAAAGACGTGCTAAAGGAAGTCCGACATAACCTAAACCAATAACACAGATTTTGATATCATTCATATAACTTTTGTTATTTATAAATTATTCCAATACCATTTAACGGCCTCTTTTAATCCATCTCGCATACTAAACTTAGGATTATAGCTCAGCAAGTTCTTAGCTTTTTCAACACAAGCAAGAGAATGGGGAATATCACCAACTCGATTAGGACCATGAGTGGGCTCAATATGTTTTATCTGCTCATCAAACTCTCCTAAGTATTCCCGCAAGTATCCAACAAGTTGATTTAGTGTAGTTCTCTCGCCAAAAGCTGTGTTGTAAATTTGATTCAACGCTTCTTCATTAGTTGTAGTAAGCGCGAGCATATTCATCTGAATCACGTTATCGATATAAGTGAAATCTCTACTGTATTCGCCATCACCATTAATATTAGGAGCCTCGTGATTCATAAATTGTTTTACAAAAAGAGGAATTACTGCTGCATAAGCTCCATGTGGGTCTTGACGACGACCGAACACGTTGAAGTAACGCAAACCTATATACTCAATTCCGTATGTGCGTGCAAAAACATCGGCATAAAGTTCATCAACATATTTAGTTATTGCGTATGGTGAAAGCGGGCGGCCTATCTTATCTTCCACTTTAGGTAAAGTCTCACTGTCGCCGTATGTGGAACTGCTGGCTGCGAAAACAAATCGTTTGATTCCAGCATCTCGACTTGCAACAATCATATTAAGAAATCCTCCAATATTAACCTCATTGGTTGTGATTGGATCTTTAACCGAACGTGGAACACTACCTAAGGCAGCCTCATGGAGAACATATTCCATACTATCAACAGCCTTTCGGCAATCAGCAAGATTACGTATGTCACCTACCTGAAGCTCAAAAGTTTCAGGATACTTTTCAAAAAATGGCAATAAGTTCTCAATGTGACCTGTCGCAAAATTGTCGAGGACACGCACACTATGTCCATTCTCTAACAAATGTTCTGTAAGGTTAGAACCGATAAAACCGGCACCACCAGTGACTAAAACTTTCATTGAATTTTTTATTAAATAATATAATAAATTGTTTTATCCTTTCCTGTGAAAGTGATTATAAATAAAATTAGGTGTCAAATATACTAAGATAGGTCTTAATGCATATATTTGATAGTACCATGGTATTCCTATCATTCTATAACCTTTATATCTTACATAAAAACCATTTCTTCGAGTTTTCCAGTTACGTCTATTCTTCGCATTTCTATCATCACGCATTTTGTAAATTGGTTCATTTAAAGAATACAATTTATATCCAGAAGCGAAAACTTTAAACCATAAATGATAATCTTCAACACGCAAAAGCTTATCATCAACAGTATATCCTCCGACTGCTTTTATAACATCTGTTCTCGCCATACAAGGTGCATGACAAATTGGCGTGCCATGAATGAAATGTTCTTTTTTTATTTCGCCTCTTCCCTTCCCAATACGAAAATCACCTTTTTCATCGAAATATATCATAGGTCCACTAACAACGGCATATTCAGGGTGTTCGTCAAGAAATGAAATTTCTTTCTCAAAACGATCAGGCAAAGAAATATCATCTCCATCCATTCGAGCAATATATTCAGTATCTGCATACTCTAAACAATGATTTAGAGTATAATTCAATCCCATGTTCTTGTTATTCTTTATTAGAATAATATTGTCGTGTCTTGATGCATAATCAGAAGCAACTTGATATGTATTATCAGTTGAGCCATCTTCACAAAGAATAATTTTAAAGTCTTGGTATGTCTGTGCATATAAAGAGTCAAGAGCCTCATTAAGAGTTGACCCACAGTTGTAAATACCAATAATTACTGAAATACGAGGTTTATCCATAGTAAACAAAATTCATAAACAAAGTAAACAATAGATGTCCGTATGCAACATATTTAAAAATAACATATCTATTATCTCCCCAATTCTCCCTTAAAAAAGGATATATTAAAACAATAGGGTACATTAGCCATGACAAATATGCTATTCGATTAGAGAAATAAACGTGAACACATAGAAGCCAAACTGCATTAACTAATGTATAAAGATTTAACAAAAAACAATATTTATTTGATTCTACAGACTTTCCATAAATACTAATCCATCCAACAATAATTGGAACAACTGAGTATATTATAAAATCAAGCCTTAAACCGGTAAAATAAATTTCCCCAGGTCCATCATCTAAAGAAAGATAACTAGTTATTTTCTCATCACCTATATCCTCTCCTAACCCAACAAAATATTCTTGAAAATATGAAATGCGTAGAACTGCTAGTATGAAACAGACTATCCATATAAAAGTATAAAATCTAGGATTACGAATTAGTTTGCAAATTACGAAAGCAACCACAGGTAATCGCATGGAATGATGAAATCCTATAGTAATTATAAGAAGAACATAAGAAAGTAGTTTTAATCTGCCATCTTTGTCATTAAGAGCCAGTGCAATTAAAAAAAGTGATGCTGCTGCACCAGCCTTTATTCCATTTGTTGCATAAGAAAATGTAGAAAAAGCAGCTAGATAAACCAATAAAGAAGAAAATCGATCCTTTGGAAACAAACTTTTACACGCATACCAGATGCCACCAAAATAAATTAATGAAATTAATAAATAAAACCATGACACTGACTGAATTGTACTGGCCATGAAGTAATAGATATTATCAAAAAGAACATTTTGAGCATCCCAATCCCATTCAAACAGATCTAAATAATGCCTCACATAAAACAAAGTATAAGCAGCAGTATCTACAAATACACGAGAATACGGGTCACGGAAACCAATAAAAAAGACCAAAAAAATAAATAATAAGATATCAAATCTAAATTTAACATTATCTGTTTTAATAATTGGTTGTAATGAAGTTCCCCAGGGATATTTAGCAAAAGCTAATATACTAAGAAAAGAAATAAATAGAAGATAGAAAAGATGATAATAAATAGCAGGTATCATAAAGTATAAAGCTCTAATTTTTCATTAACCACCCAATGAGAATATTGATCTATGACCCACTTTTCGGTAGTATAGTATGAATTAAAAATATAAATCTTCTCGTCTATTTCAGTACTGTCTAATGGATATTTACCTATTAAATCTGATACAACAGGTACGAAAACAGGAATCTTTGAGTATTTTAAAACAGCCTGATGAACTCTACGATGCATCTCATGACCATATTCCCCCTCTGCATTATGAGTGGCACAGCACTTAAAAATTCCTTTTGAAAAAGACGCTTTAATATGTTTCTCTAATAGTGAAACACGTTTGTCTCTTGTTCCCATATCATAAGCTCTATACTTTACACCATAATGATTCATTGTTCGAAAAAAACAAGGGAGTCGTCTAAGAGACCACCCTGCAGTTAATAATACAACATATGGTTTATGCTTTTTGATAAATGTATGGAAAAACAGAGTGTCATCGTCTGGATGAGCTACAAAAAGTATTGATTCTTCTTTCGGTGGAGAAATAAAGTCTCGAACATCCCAATAACAAAGGCACAATCTACAAAAAGCAACTCCAAATAATTTATATACAAAATGAATCGCTCTCATTTTTTTCGTATCATTTGTGAAATTGAAGAATTAATATAATGAGCTGGGAATGAAATGATAACAGTAATGACTATAGTTAAGATTGTCCAAACCACATCTTGTTCTATGTAACAAAAACGGCTACGAAGGAATGAATAAACCATACCATGTAAAAGATATATCTCTAATGACATTAAACCCATTCTTTCCCAAAAAACACCGATAATCCTGACTTTAAACAATAATAATATAATTATTGCAACAAACGATATTGTAGAAATATATCTGGATATATGTCGAATAGAAAACACACCAGAAAACACATTGTCATTTTCATAAAATAAAGGCAAAGCAGAAAATACAGCAAGAATCATAAGTATAATAATAAAAATGATCGCCCATTTGCGTTCCAATATTTTTTGAAAAAAATCTTTCTCTTGAGCATATATTAATCCAAAAACAAATGCAAAATTTGAAATATACCATATTGATTTATATTCGCAATATTCAAATATTATGGCTAAAAATAATAGTAAACTAAATGCCAATAATATTCTACTCCATTTATTAATTTTGGGGATGCTATATGAAATATAAAAAAATAAGTACATAAATAATTGTACAATTATGTACCATGAATTCATTGCAATAGGATTACCATTAATAAAGGAATATAGAATACTATTTATTCCCATAGATAGACCTATAGTTCTATAATACAATAAATATGCTATTGTTGTTAATAAATATATTATAATAAGGTACAAAATTCTATTTTTCCAAAATGTTTTTAGATAAGACTTTCCTTTCTTAATATATGAAAACAAACAACCATATCCAGACAGAAAAAAGAATACAGCAACAATTAAATATCCAGCATGAACCATGAGAGGAAAGAATTTTCCACCTGTGGTTATTTTCTCCGACATGTGATGCAGAACTATCGCAAAAGCAAGAATTCCACGCAATTTCATTGAGTTATCTAATGAAAGATATAATTCACTAGATTTTCCCGCCTTACGACACGCAACACAAATAGCTAGTGCGAAAAACAATAAAACAAAATCCACATTATTATCTTATTTTATTATTTATGCCAATAATTATACTATTATCAGGCACATCTTTTGTTACAACCGCTCCAGCACCGATAAAAACATTATTTCCAATTATTATATTGCCTATTATTGTTGAATTCGCTCCAAATACACAGTTGTTTCCGACTTTAGCATGTCTTCTTCCTTTAGGATTATCCCTATCTGGAGAATATCTTGCCCCAAAAACAACATTTGGAAATACTGTGCAGTTATCACCAATAATAGTAGTACTTCCAATTACCACCCCCACACAATGTGGCATATAAAAATTTTCACCTAATTTTGCTTGAGGATAAACCTCACATCCATAACGCTTTATATTGCGTGCATGCAAAAGCATAGCTCGTAACATCTTAAACTTATTGCCAGAATGCCATAATTTAGATGCTTTTAATACGTTTTTATTAGCTTTTCGATTAACACGTTCACATATGTCGTCATTCCAGACAGACAAAAGCCACGAATGAAAACCTTTCATCTTATAAATCTTTTAATTTATTGCGCAGCATTGTAGATGATGTCCCTTGGGTATGTGGCAAGTAAACAAGTTCTGCGCCTAAAGATTTCATTCTTTTGCCAGTTTCTTCCCAACGAGGGTTACCTTTCCAATCATCTCCAATAAATATTTTTTGGAATCTAATTTTCTCAAAAGCCACTTCTTTATCAAGTGTGTCACATTTAATCACTCGATCAACGAATTTAATTGCACCCACAATGTCCATTCTTTCCGCTAATGGGACAATTACGCTTTTGTTCTTATATTGCTTTACTAATTCATCTGAATTTACTCCAACAACCAAAAAGTCACATTGTGCTTTTGCGTTCTTAAGTAAGTTGAGATGACCGATATGGAACATGTCAAAAGTTCCTTGTGTATAACCAATTATCATGATTATATTACTCCTATCTCTTGCTTAATCTGATTAATATCTAATAATTTGCATTTAAATGGTTTGATGCCGTGATTCGATCTCTTTTCTGGTGGAGGTGGTGTCATATAATTGGGACCATATAAATGCAACAGAATTTCTTCGGGATTTTCGGCTACAGATATGGTAGTATTCTCAAAAGGCATCTCGATCGGATTCCCTAACTCAGTTTTGTTATATGTAGCTTTTTTATATGAATAACATGCTCCCCAGTTTACCCAAAAATCTGTATTAGATTTTTCAGCTGTCATAATGCGCTTGTGAAATTTATCAATGAAACTTATTGGTAACATACCAAATAGTGAGACTTGGCATTTTCTAAAAAAATTTCGAGGCACATAATGTGGTCCTTTGCCTAATCGGGAAACCTTAAAAGTTTTAATGAAATACAGATCAAGCAAAAGCCTATTTTGAATAGCTCTGAAAAATTTACGTTTTGGATTTGTATCATCTAAAAAAAATACATCTATTGACAAATCACTATAATTATTATCATCATCTTTGAAACACATTTTAATATATTCTCCACAAAAATAACGGTCATTCTCACGGGTTCTGATAACAACAGGATCTTTTAATTCTTTGTTGCATGTATCAACAAAGATGTCATAATATTTGCGGGGCATCATCAAGTCGATATCATCATCCCAAGGAATTATACCCTTATGTCGAATAGCTCCAAGGCAAGTCCCACCACTTGCGTAATAAGTTATAGAGGCTTTTTTGCAAATTGTTTTAAATATCTTTAGCAGATATAGAAGCAAATATTTTGCCTCAAGTTCATTCATTTTTAAATTATCCCCCATTTTTATCAATGTAATTTAATAAGTTTTTTTATTCTTTGCAAAAGAGGTTTCTGCTCTGGAAATAAAAAACCAATTCCGAATGTTAAAATAATTGCTATTATTAAATATAAAGTACCCTGCCATAAAAAGTCAATAAAAACTTTAGGATCAGGAAAATTAAATTTGACAAACAATAGAATAGTTGATGAAACAAATACTATTAAAAGATATAATACAAAACGAATGTAGTACTTAACAGGTTTTTCTTCAAAACCAAATTTACAAACTATCCAAGGGTCATACCAATGCAATGTAAAGACTCTTGCTATAGTTGTTCCCAACAATGTCCCTATTAACCCAAATTTAATTGTAAGCCAAACAGAAAAAACAAGATTCAAAAGAGCCGTAAAGAAAGGCCTTTTCCATCCCTTCTTAAATATTCCCATTGAGTTACGAAAAACAGCAACATGATTTCCAAACATTGCCATAAAGAAATTCAAGAGAATCACATATATACATATATCTGGCAATGTGTAGCCAATCCACCATTTTACAAAAGGAGATATCAGCGGAACTAAAAGTAAAGTAAGACAACCAAAAATAAGAAATGTTAAGTGCATAGACTGATAGAATACATTTGATACTTGTTTTTTGCTTCCTTGGGCATTTAGATCTCCAATACTCGCCATCATTCCATCATTTATATTGCCAAAACATTCTTCCAAAAATGTAATCAGAAGATTAAAACTACCGTATATGGCAGTTGTAGCGATGGCAACAAATTTAGAAATTAAGAATGTATCAATTGTAACATCAAGAGTTCGACATATTTTATAGAATGCAAGGCTGCCCGTATCTTTCAATAGACTAATTTTTTCTGCTTTGTCTAAATGCTCATGACTATTCCAACTGACATTATATCTTTTCTTTACAATTATAGCATAACAAACATTCCTTATTATTGTTAATAAAAGGGCTATCAATAAAAAGATATAAATATTTTTATATATAAATAATAATAGAAGTTGTAAACCAGTCATTGCAAACTTGCAACAATACATGACAATAGTCTTTATGTATTGCTCTTGTCGAGCGGTAATCATCTGGTTAGTAAAATTCAAAGCATGTGCAACCACACTATTGGCCAATACAATAATAAATAATGACCATAATGGTTCTGGAAAAGAAGGTGGTTCTTTAACTAAATGATCAAGGAAAGGAATACAGCATATTCCGCCTAAGCAGATTACCCCCGCTACTATAAAGCAAATCCGCTTATAGGTTGTTATTATCAAATCTATTCCTTCTTGATCTCCATCTGCAATCTTTTTATATAGTCGGAATAATATTGCATTACTAATTCCAAGATCAGCAATATTAAGTAGATTTAAAACTGATGAGAAAAGACTATTAATACCAGCATACTCTAATCCTAATAATCTAATAAATGCTGCATTTAATACAAAAGTAAGAATACTGTTTATTACTGCAAACAATATACTAACCGATGTGTTAATAGCACTTTTTTTAGTTCGATTAACTGTCATTGTTATTCTTTATGAAAGTCAGACAAAATAATATAAATATACTTTGTCCAAGAGTCAATTGAATAGGTTCGCAATGCTTCTTTTTGATTCTTCTCAATTATTTCAATTGATGTGGGATTAGATATGCTCTTTAATATCGCTGAAGCTAAAGAATTATAAGATTCAACTTCATATTCATAAGTCTGTCCAAATTCTTTTGCCCATTTTGTCCCAGGAATGTCAGAATAAATAGCAGTACAGCCACAGTAAATAGCTTCCAATAAAGAATTTGAGAATCCCTCAGAACGGCTCGCAGAGAGAAAAATGTCTGATTGATTATAATACTCAGAAACATTGTTGCTTGGCTTTAGAACTTTAAACCATCTAGGAAGAGGATTGAAATTATCTTCTATATATTTATCAGAAACATCCTGAGATACAACACTCAATTCTATTAGTTTGCCTTCATTATTTAATAATTCACATGCTTTATATGCAACATCTAAACCTTTAACATATGGAGAATAGCCAAATAATAAAATTTTCCAAATATGATTCTTGTCTTTTCTCTGAAAACGATAACTTAAATCTGGAGCTAGTCTTTGGAAATCTATACAATTTGGCACACAAAACGTCTTTTTGTTAGTTATAGACGTGATTGCATCATAAACCGCATCTGATATTGCAATATTTTGCGTTTTAAACATCCCTAAAATATTATACTTCAGCCAATATTTAATACGTCTTTTTCTTGTATTTAAGTTTACATACATCCTTTGGTGCCAAATGATTGGTGTAAATGGAGCAGCCAATTTTGCATCCAAATCCCATCCACCAAAATGACAATGAATGATATTAACTTTTTCTTTTTTAAATATACTTCTTAATAGTTTTATACTCCAAAATGTTCCAGGTTTATAATCAATGAAATACAACTTAGCATCAAGATCTTTGAAAAGTTGCACCCACTCCTTGTTCTCAACATCTTTTGGAAATACATGAAAAATATAGTCACCTTTTTTACGAAATTCTTTCTCAAGTGCTAATTCTGAAAGTATATAATTACTTATATAAGGTCCCATATAACTTGAAACTGAAGCACAACGAATCATATTAATTATATATTTAATTATGAATAAAATCTTCAAATTCTTTTATTGTACTCTCCATAGAAAATATGGAAGAACGTTGAATACATCCTTCTTTATATTTAATTTTTAATGAAGAATCCGAAAGAATATGAACTAATGCATCTTGAAGGGCATTATCAGCATTCTCAACAATCAATCCTGCATCTCTTCCTAAAATTTCATGCATGCCAGCACAATTTGTTGTAATAACCGGAGTACCAACTATAATAGACTCTGTCACAGCTGTGCTATAACCTTCCTTATAAGAAGAACAAACAAAATAGTCCATTTTAGCAACATATTTGTAAGGATTAATGTCATAGCCAAGAAGGGTCACATAATTATCTAAACCACCAAGTTTAATTTCTTTTTCTATTTCAGTTCGTAGTTCACCTTCCCCTAAAAGATAGAAATGCCAATTAGTTATTCCATGTAAAAGAATATTGGTTAAAATCTTCATAAGCCGAACATATCCCTTTTGCTTTACAAATCGTCCAACACTACAGAAATTAATATTATGTGCATTTAAATCAAAGGATATTGGTTCTTTGGATAAAGACAATATCTGTCGAATATCAAGTGTGTTATGGACAATCCCCGATTCTAAAAATGTCCATCCTGTTTTCTCTAAAAAAGTCGTTTGAGCTATTTCAGATACAAAAGCTATTTTATCAAATCTTTCATAACAGTGTTTAGCATCATTTAAATTTCTATACGTACTAAAAAACTTATTCTTATCTATCATCTCAAGATGAACCCATGCAAAAAGTTTTGTGTCTTTATCTCTGCAGCCGCTAACTATACGCGTCGGTGCTCCTTCTAAATAGGCAATTTCATAATCGTAATGTTCTTTTATAAGTAACTTATGCAACAATCTAGGAGGAAATAACCTAACAAAGTATTTCATCCCATGAAACAGTTTTTTAAAAACTCTTTTGCGTTTTATATGTGATTCAATACTATCTTTATTGACACCGACATCAAATAATGTTTGAACAGTAATATCATACTTGTCCTCTGGTAACGCGTTGACTAATTGTACTAGCACTTTTTCCGCGCCACCATGACCAAGATCAAAAATAAAAAACAATAATTTTTCTTTCATTAGAAAAAATTGTCTAATCTGCCATCAAAATCATTTTAAAACTTTAATCTCATAAACATATAATTTCCTAAACGCTCAAATAAATTCCATAATGGTGTCAACAATTTATCAATACTTACTGTAATTACTATTATTGCAATCGCTAACAAAACTATAGATATAAACAATATAATTGGATTAGTAATGTGATTAACACAATAAACTGAAGCTAATCCAATTAAAGTGTATGCGTAAGGACGATTTCCATGTATGAGATAGATTGCAAAGCTGGATTTTGCGGTCCAATTAATGAATTTAGATTTAATGTTCATTTGAGCAAAAACCATAAAGAAGATAATCGCATTTATAAATAGAATCGGGCTACAATATATGAAACTGATATGCCATATAATTTTTCCTATAATACCATTTGAGAACAAACAATATAAAGTGACCAAAATTAAATTAAATACGATATAAATAATAATCCATCGTTTTTGAGATATCTTAGCCAAAAGATCTTTATATTGCATTAAAATATTTCCAAGTAAATAAATCAGAATAAAATTTGGCAAATTCTTACCAGATGAAAGCGAATCATCTCCTTTAACCATGCCCATATAAATGCATACAAAAAACAAAACAAAAATGACATACCATTTCTGACGTACAGAAGAGTGCTTTATATGAAGATTAAGTACTGGAGAAAACAAATATAAATATATATAAGTTTTAACAAACCATAATGGAGATCTAGAGATAACTAGTAGTTGAGAACATATATCTTTGAGATCTGCAGCAGTTGTTATTTTATAAAAAACATAAGGTAAAGAATAAACTAAAAAAATCGATAATAACTTTATAAATCCTTTCGAAGATGGCCTTATGCCAAAATAACCACTAATCAAAACAAAATCAATTACCCCAACATGAAATGTCATTTGAATTGCTTTATGAAAAGCAACACCCGTATTAGGATAAATGAAAAAACAAAAAATATGGTAAAGAATAATATAAAATTGAGAAACAATTCTAAGAAGTTCGAAATTACTCTTACGATTTAAATATGAGCTCATAAATAATACTTATGCGGAATACTTAAAACTATATAGAATTTTAATCTCTCTTGAACAAATCTCTGGTGTAAACCTTATGTTTTACATCTGCGAGATTTTGGTCGAAACGATTAGCAAGAATTACTTGGCTTAAAGCTTTAAAGTGCTCTAGGTCGTTGATGACTTTGCTGCCGAAGAAAGTGGTGCCGTCGTCGAGGGTGGGTTCGTAGATGATGACTTTGGCCCCCTTGGCTTTTATGCGCTTCATCACACCCTGGATGCTGCTCTGGCGGAAGTTGTCGCTGCCGCTTTTCATCGTGAGGCGATAGACGCCTATGACGCACTCACGTTCCTCGTCGCGGCTGTAGTCGCCACGGTGGTAATAATCATAATAGCCAGCCATGCGCAGCACGCGGTCGGCGATGAAGTCCTTGCGGGTGCGGTTGCTCTCCACAATGGCCTCGATGAGGTTCTCGGGCACTTCTTTGTAGTTGGCCAGCAGCTGCTTGGTGTCTTTGGGCAGGCAGTAGCCGCCGTAGCCAAACGACGGGTTGTTGTAGTGAGAGCCGATGCGCGGGTCGAGGCACACGCCGTTGATAATCGACTTGGTGTCGAGTCCTTTCATCTCGGCGTAGGTGTCGAGTTCGTTGAAGTAGCTCACCCGCAGGGCGAGGTAGGTGTTGGCGAAGAGCTTCACCGCCTCTGCCTCGGTCAAGCCCATGTAGAGTGTTTCGACATCGGGCTTCAACGCGCCTTGCTGCAGCAGGGCGGCAAATTCGTGCGCCGCTGTGTCGAGGCGCTCGTCGCCTTCGGGCCGGCCTACGATTATGCGGCTCGGGTAGAGGTTGTCGTAGAGCGCCTTGGTCTCGCGCAGGAACTCGGGCGCGAACAGGATGTTATCCGATCCGTATTTCTCGCGCACGCTCTCGGTGTAGCCCACCGGGATGGTGCTCTTGATGACCATGATGGCCTCGGGGTTGACACGCATCACAAGCTCGATGACCTCTTCCACGTGGCGCGTGTCGAAGTAGTTGGTCACCGGGTCGTAGTTGGTGGGCGTGGCGATGATCACGAAACGGGCGCCGCGGTAGGCCGCCTCGCCGTCGATGGTAGCCGTGAGATTCAGCGGCTTCACGGCAAGGTACCGCTCGATGTATTCGTCCTGGATGGGCGACTGCCGGCGGTTGATTTTGTCAACCTTCTCGGGCACTACATCCACAGCCACCACCTCGTTGTGCTGCGCAAGCAGCGTGGCGATGCTCAGACCCACGTATCCCGTTCCGGCTACTGCTATCTTCATATCAAACTATTTTCTTTATTTTCTTTGCTGTGGCGTAATATTTCTCGAATTGCTCGAGCAAATAAACCGCGTTTTTCTTCTTGCGGTAGGTTGTCTTAAGCTCGCCCCAGTCGTCTATGAGCTGATGCAGATTGGCCGCAAACCGGTCATCACCAGTGGCGGCATACATCATGCCGAGTTGCATACCGAGTTGCAACTCAGCCTTGAGAACTAAAGTTCGTTTTTATATTCCCGGGAAGTAATCAAATAAGACGTGTGATTTTTGCCCAAATAGGCTTTGTCGCTTATAGCGAAGTGGTGTTATGTATATACCTCTAGGGCTTGCAAGATGGCTTAATATCTTGCATTACAGCAAATTGTAAAAATCTGCCCATTTCGCTTATCTCTTCAACCAACGTATTAAATTCAGGAAAAGCAATCATTTGCCAAAATCCTTAAGGTACGCGATTAGCGACAATTATAAATGCAAAGATAAGTATTATTTTTGACTTGGCATCAAATTTTCCGTTAAAAGTCGACTTATTTAGATAAAACTATGATTTTGTGTCATTTGCGCTAGGAATAGTCATATTCAACGAATTAGATGTTCAACTGCCTCGAACGAGCGACGTGTGTTCGTCACAAAATCGGTCGAAAACTGCTATTTTCTCGAATTAAATAATTACATTTGCAGTCGCCAAAAGGTTCGAGCGAACTTAGCTATTACAAAAAGGCAATTTCACCCTTAAGGGCAACTATGCAGAACAACGAGAACATATCCGACAAAGCCAAAAGGCATGAGAGCGTCACCGAGGAGAAAGTGTGGTATGCCATCAGGGTGTCGTATCGGCAGGAGCTTAAGGTCAAGAAGAACCTCGACACCCGCGGCGTAGAGAGTTTCATCCCGATGAAACACACCATTGTGACTACATGTTCGCGCCGTGTCAAAAGGCTGGTACCCATCATTCATGACCTTATTTTCATCCATGCCGAGCCTTCGCTGATGAAAGAACTCAAAGCGTTCACATCGTTGCCCATCTTTTACATGATGAACCCTGCCACGAAGAAACCGGTCATCGTACCCGAAAACCAGATGAAGAACTTCATCGCGGTGGCCGGCACCTACGACGAACAGCTCGAATACATCCAAGAGGACTTCGAGAAACTCAGCCGTGGCGACCGCGTGAGAGTCATGGGCGGCATGTTTGAAGGAGCCGAAGGCGTGCTGCTCAAGACTCGCAGCAAGCATCGCGTCGTGGTAGGCATTGAGGGTATAGTAGCTGTCATCACCGCCGAGATTCACCCCTCCCTACTCCAAAAAATCGACAACAAATAAGCTTGTCCTATAGCGAACCGACAAGTGTCACGAAACACCTCCTTGCGATTCGTGGCACTTTGTATTGTAACCCGACGCATATAGCCTCAGGCCAAACTCCACTACCCCACTGTCTAAAAACAGTTCCTTATTTCAAAATATCTTAATCACTATAGCAGAGAAGAAAACATTTCGAGAAATAGCGATGTTGTGGAAGAAGGACAAGCGCCGGTTTGTCAAACTATCCACAATGTCGGCTTATTCATTGATTCTGGAGAATCATTTGTTGACATTCTTTGGCGAGAAAACAAATATCGCCGAAGAGGATGTGCAACAATTCATCGTCAAAAAGTAGCAAACGCTAAGTCACAAGACTATCAAAGACATGCTGATTGTCTTGAAAATGGTGTATCGGTACGGTGTTAAATTGAAGCACTTCACACATGAGGAGTGGGACATCAAGTTTCCCGGTAATCAAAACAGACCCGACAAATCACTTGGCATTCCCTCCATCAAGTTTCATGGCTTGCGCCACAGCTTTGCCACGCGATGCATCGAGACCGACTGCGACTGCAAGACGGTGAGCGCGATTCTCGGTCATGCCAACATTTCGACCACATTGAACCTCTACGTCCATCCCAACCTGAAACAAAAACAGAAGTGCATCAAGCGCATGATTCAATCACTCGGCAAGTGATTGTAAGAAAAAAAACGAGCTAACGCCTCCTCCTAACGAAACCGCCTCCACTCGCGAGTGGAGGCGGTTATCTTCGCTATCTTAACGATTTTATTGAAGAAGCGCATTCTCGGCCCAGTAACAAAGTATGCCCGAAAGATAACCAAGCAAAGCCAGCCAAGAGACGCGTTTCAAGTACCACCCGAAAGAAATCTTCTCAAGGCCCATGACCACGACACCGGCCGCCGACCCGATAATTAACATCGAGCCACCGACACCGGCGCAATAGGCCAGGAGCTGCCAAAAGACGCCATCGATAGCCATATCGCCCATCGGCGCCACTTGATACATCCCCATGCAACCCGCCACCAGCGGCACATTATCAATAATGGACGACAACACACCGATGACACCTGTAATCAAATAGAAGTTACCATGGAACATCGTATTCAACCCTTGGCCCAACATTGTCAATACGCCTATGGTTTCAAGGCAAGCCACGGCCATGAGAATACCCAGGAAGAAAAGTATAGTCGTCATGTCGATGCGCGTGAGTATGCGGCCAACCCGTTTCTGCATCGCTCCCTTTTCTTCAGGTGTTTTCAAGTGAGCATAAAATACCTCGGTAATAATCCATAATAGACCCAACACAAATAAGATACCTACAAATGGCGGCAAGTGGGTCACGCTTTTGAATATAGGCACAAAGATAAGGCCACCCACACCCATGAAAAAGACAACCTTGCGCTGTGTCGCGGTCAAATCGCCCGACAGAGTCGCCTGCGACACTTGAGACGGCGACGACAAGTTCCCGTTCAGCGAAAGCGAAAGCACAAATGCCGGCACCACCATCGACAAGAGAGAAGGCAAAAACAAAGCGCCGACTACACCCTGCGCGGTAATGACTCCTTTGTTCCATAGCATAATGGTCGTCACATCACCTATGGGTGAGAACGCCCCGCCACTGTTAGCGGCAATGATTACCAATGAGTCGTAAATGAGGCGATCTTTGCGGTCGCTCACCAGCTTGCGCAAGATCATAATCATCACGATTGCGGTAGTGAGATTGTCAAGAATCGCCGACAAAAAGAAGGTGATGAACGCTATGCGCCAGAGTAGTGTGCGCTTGCTGTGTGTCAGCATTATACTACGCACAAAGTTGAAGCCTCCGTTTTGGTCCACAAGCTCCACAATCGTCATTGCCCCCAACAGGAAAAACAACGTTGTGGCCGTAGAGCCCAAGTGACGCTCGATAGTTTCACTGACCACCGAAGCCATGTGCCCACCCTCGGCTCCCGGCAAATAGTCGGCCGGCGAAAGCATAAATAAAGTCCATGTGACCACCAGCATCAACAAGGCGATAGCCGCCTTGTTGATTTTGGTAACACTCTCAACGGCAATAAAAAAATAACCGATGACAAACGCGACAACTATCGTTAAAGTCAATGAAGTCATCGCTTAAAAAAGATTTTCTATGACTTGCTCCGACTCATTGCCTTCAAAGAAATGCGCTTCGCCTAACGAGCGGAAACCATAGTCGGCGAAACGGAATAATTGCAAGGCGCAAAATTGATGGTCTTCACTCAAGCATAACTCAAGTCTGAAATTGCCTATTGCGCCAGGCTGCGGTTTTCCTTTGCGATTGATTTCATCGGCCCACTTCGCAAGCGGCATATCCAATATACGTTCCAAGTGTTCGCCCTCAGTCACCGGGTAGGACAAAATCTTGACCTTGATGCGACTCTGCGTTGGCTCATAATAGGCTTTGGTAGAAAGCAATGATTTCTTGATTATCACATGGTTATGTAAGGAGATAGCATCAGCCATCTCCAAGTTTTTAATACTTGGCATAGTTGTTGATAAATAATTAAAAATAATAAATAATGTGTTAACTATGGCGGCATGCGCCTCGATCGATCAACAACCAAGCTAACGAATAATGTGCCTCAGCGCAATAAAATAATCATCGCATGAGGCCGACAAACAGAACGGCTTAATAATACACAAGCATCTGCTGCCGTAAAAACATAAAAGGGATTTAACAATAAATTGCCTTCCACAATTGCCCGAAGACAACATGGTTCTTGCGTTTCGGCTACCATTTGTAGGTAGGATACGTTGCGGACGAGAGTTACTGACGCGATAAAGCAGAGTAGAGTCGGTCACGGTGGCCTCATGGGACGGATGTGACTGCGATTCCCATGCCGCTAATGCTGTTTGCTGCTGAACCTCGCTTTCAAGCGCGACGTTGTCACGCCCGAAATCGGCGAAAACCGCCAAGGCCAAAGCGCATATCACAGCCGACATCCATATAACTCTAAACTTAAGCTTCATCTTATGGGTCTATTTAGCGTGCAAAATTACTACTTTTTTCTGTAATCGACCCCATAGTCAACCTACAATTTGTAACCATCGGAAAAATGACGGCTTTTGCTGGCATTCTTCCGATGGTTACGGTATAACGCGCGGGAGCGCGAGTGAGTATATATAAGGTGAGAGCCGCGGCTGGACTGTTTGTCCTGTCGCGGCTCT
>CAMVPC010000015.1 GCA_947169265.1 uncultured Prevotellaceae bacterium | reverse complement strand
ACAGCAAAATAACCCATATCTAAATTTGGGTGACGCATTGCCGAAGTCAGGAAATCATGCCCGGTGGGGGGTATTCAACAATCCCAATCGAGCTGCCGCGCGACTGGGATGTGTTGATGAAAGAACTAGGGTATCAACCCATCGGGGAGTTCTTCTTAAAATAGAAAGGCGCGTTATGCCGAGAAGCGGCTGCGCTTGCGATATTCAGTAGGCGTCATGCCGGTGCAACGCTTAAAATAACGGTTGAAGTGCTGGCTACTCTGGAAACCTAAGCGAAAAGCCACTTCGGTGACAGTGAGATCGGTAGCGTGCAATTCATTCTTGGCTATGTCAATAACCTTTTGCTGAATGAATTCCATCGGCGTTCTGCCTGTCTCTTTCTTCACCAGGTCGCCGAAGTAATTGGCCGATAGGCAACATTTTTCGGCAAATATTTTCACCGACGGCAAGCCATTCATGAACAGGTTGTCGTTGTGGAGGAAATAATCGTTGAGGGCCTGTTCGAAAGTCGCTATCACGCTATTGTTCTCGAGCTCGCGCGTGATGAACTGGCGGTCGTAGAATCGCAGGCAGTAATCGAGTAGCAGTTCGATATTGCGGCAAATGAGTTTACGGCTGAATTTGTCGAGCGGACGATTGATTTCCTCCTTGATTTTAGCTATGCAGTCGAGGTAAATGGTCCGTTCCCGCTCCGACATGTGCAACGCCTCGTTCGAGGAGTACTCGAAAAAGCGATAATCCGCCATACTCTTCGCGAGCGAGGTACCGCGAATCAACTCGGGATGGAACAGCAGCGCCACCACATCGTGGTCCATACCCGGAATGGGAGTGGCGGTCACCGTTTGCATGGGGGCGAAACTGGTGACCGTCCCATCGCTGTAGTCATATTCTCTGTGGCCGTAAGACAACAGGCAGCTGCGAGTGTTCTTCAAGAACAAGGCGTAAACGCCATACTGCCATGTGGTCTCATTGTCGATAAGTTCGCGATTAGGCACGTCCTTGAGGTTGCACACCGTCACCAGCGGATGCAGGGTTTCGATGCCCAAGTCGTGGTTATACCGGTCAATATTGTCGAGCCTATAAACCATTGATTATTTGAGTTGGTTGTAAATGTCGTCACTCACGGGTTCCAACCATTCGTTGCTGGCACCTTCTTGCACATCTTTGTGGTAGGTGACGTGTTGCATCCAGCTATTGGCCGCCGCGCCGTGCCAATGCTTAACACCCTCGGGAACCTCAATCACCACACCGGGCTTAAGTTCCACGGCCGGTTTTCCCCATTCTTGATACCATCCGCGACCATAAACACACACGAGCACCTGCACCTGCTTGTGATGCACGTGCCAGTTGTTGCGGCAGCGCGGCTCGAAGGTGACATTGGCCATGCCACCCTCCATCGGCGCAAGATAGCTGTGACCGATAAAGTAGCGGGCGTATGCATCATTTGGCGCTCCTTTAGGCCATGCCGAGTTCAAGTCGGCGGCCACTTCAATCGACGGGTCTACATTAAGTCCCACTTGACGCATCACTATGGCGGCCCGGCGCGCCTCGACTGCGCCCACACGGGTAAGCAATGCCTTGGGGATAGCGCAAAGCTGTGCTTTGGTTACTCCCATGTTCAAAGCGCCGCGCACATGAGCCGTGAGCTGTGGCGCGACACCATCAAGCCCGGCCAATGCGCTCACGGTTACCAGTTCGCGATCGGCGTGAGTGAGGTTGTCACGGGCAAAAATGTCGCCAAAAAGGTGCGCCTTAAGATAATAGTCGGCGGCTGGACTAAAAGTGTAGTTGAATGGTTGTCCGGTCAACTTGGTTTGTACCTCGGTGCCTTGTTTTAATGCGTTGTAATGTTTCGACATCGGGTTGGCCTCAGCGCCTTCGAGCGAACGTTTACCTTCGGCTTTGCGTTTTTCAATCACTTGCTGCAGTGTGCCCAGCGCATTGAGTGAGCGAGGGAAACCGGTGTAAGCGTAGAGCTGCGAGAGGGCCTCTTTTATTTGACTGACGGTAACGCCGGCATCGAGTGCGTCATTAATGGCGATTGCCAGCGACGATTGGTCGCCGCGTGCTTCGTGGCAGGCAATGGCCGAAATGGCTGCAGCCTGCTGTTCGTTGAATGAAAGAACGTTCATGTTGTGGTTGGTTTGAATGGTTTTGCTGTAACAGGTCATCATGAAAATGCCGGCGGCAGCTGTGATTAGAATATGTTTTAAACTCATTGAATAGAAACTCTTAATATTAATTATTATCTATCTTGATGAGGCGGAGTGCTTTCGCCGGACTGCCGGCCACCACGGTGTCGGCCGGCACATCGCGAGTGACGACACTGCCGGCTGCTACAATCGCGTTGTCGCCAATGCTCACTCCGGCAAGAACCTTGACATCGGCGCCCAACCAAGCGTTGCGGCCAATCACAATGGGCTTCGTGAGCAGTGAGTGACGCCGGGCAGGGTCCTCGGGATGATATTCGGTGGCCAGCACACAATGCGGTCCGATGAAAGCTCCTTCCTCGATAGTGATGCCGCCGAGGGCCAAAAAAGTGCAACCGAAGTTGACGAAGCAACCGCGCTCAAAGCGGGTGGTCAGTCCGTAATTGATGTTGAACGGCGGGAAGATGCGCACCGTGTCGTCCACTTCGCTCTTGGTTATTTGACGCAAGTATTCGCGAACTTCATCCTCGGTGTGATAGCCGGTGTTCATTTCGGTACACAACCGCATGGTCGCTTGCACATCGGCATACAGCGCGTCGCTGCCCACATAGTCTTTTCCTGTTGGATTCGCGCTCATAGTTTAAATGTTTTTCCCCAGTTCGTAGGCTTCCTGCAACTTTGCATTGCCATTGATGTCGTTGGGTGCGCCCACACCACCGCAGAATAAATGGGCCTTAAGGCATGATTTCTCAAAGCAATCGACCCAACCTTGCAAGCCGTTTTCGATGCGCTTCGGGATAAATACCTCGTCCTCGGCCGCTGTGGTCAGCAAGTACACGTCGCGAAAGTGGTAATCCTTTGGATACATGGCGTTCATGCGGTCGATAAGCGTCTTCATTTGGCCCGACATCTCGTAGTAATAAACGGGTGTGGCCCAACATACCACATCGGCATTGAGCACGCTTTCCATAATTGCAGGCACATCGTCGTTAAAAACACAAGCTCCGGTTTTTTGGCATGAGAGGCAACCGATGCAAAACCGGATGTCCTTACCCTTGAGCGAAATGACTTTCACGGCGTGGCCGGCGGCAGTGGCGCCTTCGGCAAAGCGTTGCGCTAGAGCATGGCTGTTCGAGCCGTGGCGCATGCTGGTTGATATGACTACTACTTTCTTCATTTTATTTCAAATTTGTTTTGAAAAACTCTTCCATCTTGTCGTAAGGTATGACGCCGTTTATGTCGTCGTAAAGGTCGGTGTGGACCGCGCCCGGGATAATCATCAATTCCTTGTTGCCCATCTTCATGCTTTTGCCCTCCACATGAACACCGGTCATCTTTTCAAAGGCATATTCGCTGAAATAGCGCGAATGGGCTTTCTCGCCATGAATGAGTAAGACGGGTGTCTCAATTTCGTGCGCCCATGCGAGCAGGGGTTGATTGAGGAATGACTGGCAACCAATCACGTTCCAGCCATCGTTGCTGTTGCCGCTACGGGCATGGTAACCACGTTTGGTTTTGTAGTAATCATAGTAGTCTTTGACAAAGAAGGGAGCATCGTCGGGTAAAGGGTCAACCACGCCTCCGGCTCGCTGATAAGAGCCGTTTTTGTAGTCTTGAGTACGCTGAGCGGCCATTGCGCGGCGCTTCGCCATGCGTTGCTCCTTGGAGTCCTCACTCTTGAAATAGCCTTCAACCGTCACTTTGCTCATGTCGTACATGGTAGCGGCGACTGTCGCCTTAATGCGCGGGTCGAGCGCGGCGGCATTGACAGCCATACCGCCAAAACCGCAAATGCCGATAATGCCAATGCGTTCAGGGTCGACATTTTCCTTTGTGCTCAAGAAGTCGACAGCAGCGAGAAAATCTTCAGTGTTGATGTCGGGTGAAGCCATTCTGCGCGGTTCGCCGCCGCTTTCGCCGGTAAACGAGGGGTCAAACGCGATGGCAATAAAGCCACGCTCAGCCATGTGCTGTGCGTAGAGACCGCTCGACTGCTCTTTCACGGCGCCAAAAGGACCGCTCACCGCGATAGCGGGCATTTTCCCTTGGGCGTTTTTGGGCGTGTATAGGTCTGCGGCCAGTTCGATACCATACCTGTTTTTAAACGTGACCTTGCTGTGGTTAACTTTGTCACTTTTGGGGAACGTTTTGTCCCATTCCTGTGTCAATTGCAATGTTGTCGTCATTTGTTCATCGTTTTTTGGGGTTTTGCTGAATGCAAGCAGAGCCATACTTGCGAGCGTGATAGCGATTATTGTTCTCTTCATATAATTATAACTTGATTATTTTACCATTTATTATATAAATCCCATGGGTTGGATTTTCAACCCTTTGCCCATTAAGGTCGTAGCAAATGCCATCTGCCACATTATCATTAGTCTTTATTTGATTCAGACCGGTGGTCGACTTGAGCGACAGCGTGACAGAGATATTGCTGTCTCCCGCTTTCAAGAAAGAGCGCAGCTCGTTGGCGGTAAGTCCATCGATGTGCCCTAAGCGGGTATAGCTCCATGAATTAGACCCGTAGAAAAGGCAAATGTTGCTGCCGTTATAAAGAATCACATCGCCGGCTTGGGCGGTTATTTGTTCATTGCTTGTGGGCAACGAGAACCCTAATCCTCCCCAAATCTCAAAACCTCCGCTCGAATTAAGCGTAACAGTCACATCGCCGCTCTGCAGCTTGGTGACGAGTTCTCTTGTGGCAGCATTATCAACAAGCGTTACCGCTTGTGTGGCACCATCAATTGTAATGTGCATTTTTTGAGGCAAAGTGCCCTGGGCCATGGCCTCATTGTCGTTACCGGCACAACTCGAAAGAATCATCGCACACATGACAATTAAAGTTTGAATCGAAGCTTTCATCGCTATCAAAATGTATTTGTGAAAAATTTTTACTCTTAATCATGTGCAAAGTTACGATGAATCATTCTGTTGTTGTGTGACTATTTTACTGATTTTTTTGCGCTATTTACCGAATTTGCGCTTGACGCATGTCCAAACACGATTAATCTTGCATGAAACTCCTTTTTTTGCTAACTTTGCCACGCAAAAGTAACGAGGCGATGGCACAAACCTTGAAAGAGAAAACTGCCACAGGAATGTGGTGGAGCGCGTTGAACAACGGCACTATGCAGTTGCTCAACCTCGTTATTGGCATTTTCTTGGCGCGATTGCTCACGCGCGCCGACTATGGAATGGTGGGTGTGCTCACGATTTTCACGTTTCTGGCCGGCAACCTGCAAAGTAGTGGCTTCACGCAAGGGCTTATCAACATGAAACACCCTGCTGCGCGTGACTACAATTCTGTGTTTTGGTTCAATGTCACTATAAGCGCCATCCTCTATATAATATTGTTTTTCTCGGCGCCGCTTATTGCCGATTTCTTCCACGAGCCGGCCCTGGTCGACTTGTCGCGTTTTGTGTTCCTGGCTTTCTTGATTTCATCGTTCGGCATAACCCAAAACGCGTTCATGTTAAAGAACATGATGTATCGTGAGATGGCTATCGTGAGTTGCACGGCCTTGCTGGTAAGTGGCATCGTAGGCATAACTCACGCGTTCGTTTATCGCAGTTATTGGAGCTTGGCGTGGCAACAGGTGGTTTATATCACAATGATGAACCTGGGACGTTTCTACTATGTGCCATGGAGGCCTTCTTTCAAGATTGACTGGCAGCCTGTGAAGTCGATGTTCAGGTTCAGTTCGCTCATCCTGCTCACCACGATGCTCAATACCCTCAGTCAGCAAGTGCTCACATTCATTTTTGGACGAATGTTCCCCATGAAAGAAGTGGGTGATTATTCTCAAGCCAACAAGTGGACCACAATGGGCCACTCGTTGGTGAGTGGCACAGTGGGCATGGTGGCCCAAACCGTGATGGTAGAGGCCGGCGATGAGCAAGAACATGAGCGCCGTGTATTTCGCAAAATGATGCGTTTTACGGCATTTTTGGCGTTCCCCGCCATGCTGGGCTTGTCGTTGGTGTCCCGTGAGTTTTTGTTGTTAACCATAGGAGAGCAGTGGCTCGAAAGTTCCAAGTTACTTCGTGTTCTTTGCGTGGCCGGCGCGTTCCTGCCACTTTACACGGTATTCCAAAATTTGACCATCAGCCGTGGCCGCAGCGATATGTATTTGATTTGCAGCGCTCTTCAAGTGTTGTTGCAAATAGCCGTTATTGTCGCGTTCCATCGCTTGGGCATGTTGACCATGGTTGAGGCTTACACGGTGTTTGTTGTCCTGTGGCTGCTGGCATGGCAATGGACGGCGCATCGCTTGATTGGTGTCACTCTTCTCGAGACTTTGCGCGATGTGGTGCCGTTTGCTCTCATTTCGGCCGCCGTGATGACCCTCACGTGGCTTGCCACATCATTTATCACAAATTTGGCGGTGCTACTCATTGTGCGAATTGTCATTGCCGCAGCCCTTTATTTCTTGGTGATGAAACTTCTCAAGGTGAAAATGCTTGAGGATTGCATTCGGTTTCTCAAAGCGAAAATAAGAAAAGGCGGCGCGCAAACCGATAAATGAAACAAGTAATGGAGTAGGGGACACGTGGCGCGCGCAACAAGTTGGCTATGAGCGTGGCATAGCCATGGCCGGTCTTGAACGCGTCGGGGCATAATTCTTCAACCTCGCTAAAATCAACTCCAAATCGTCGCGCATGCCTTATTACCGCAAGACGACAGAAATCGGTTGCCGTACGATACTCTTCAATTCTTCCGAAAAAATCAAGCACGATGGCACACGACCGCAAGTAAGAACGATGGTGACGCGGCGAAAGCGTGTTGGTATAGGAGCCGCTGTTGTCGTCGCGATAGTAATAGAGCGTTTTCTCGACACCAGCACGTGTGAGCGCGGCCACCAGGCGTGTGGCAACCATGAAATCCTCGCTATAATCGATTCCCTCAATGGTGCGCAAGTTATTGTCGAGCATGGCACGGCGGTTAATGAGGCGCCCCCAAATGCGGTTATGCAGCAAGTTTTGGCACAATAGCCGGCACACATAGCTATGGCGCGAGCCGCCATAGGGAGGCGTTGTTTGCGTGACCATATTGTCGCGGGAAATGGCATAGCCGCCGTCCACCATTTGCGCACCGGTTTCCT
Source organism: uncultured Prevotellaceae bacterium (assembly GCA_947169265.1). Taxonomy (GTDB): domain Bacteria; phylum Bacteroidota; class Bacteroidia; order Bacteroidales; family Muribaculaceae; genus Sodaliphilus. The sequence continues at coordinate 70,688 of CAMVPC010000015.1, read as the reverse complement.
CCATGCGCTTGACGAGCAACTCCACGCACCGCTTGTCCACATAATCGTCACTATCAACATATATAAAACATTCGCCGGTGGCGGCCGTGAGAGCGGTGTCGCGCGTCGCCCCAATACCGCGATTGTGGTCATGGTGAATGATGCGCACTTGCCCGCTTCGTTGCGGGTATTGAGCGACCACACGCTTAAGAATGGCGATGCTGTCATCGGGCGAGCAGTCGTCTACGAAAACATATTCCATATCGTCGTAGGTCTGCTCCATGAGCGAATGGGCACATTGCTCAATATACTTTTCCACGCCGTAGACTGGAACCAGAATTGAGACTTTCATGACATTCAAGCGCTAAAAGAGGTGTGACGAAATCATTTCGGCCGCTTTTTCAAGAAATTTGCGGTCGATGTCATCGAAGGCATCGAGTTCGCGGCTGTCAATATCAAGTACACCGGTTACTTCGCCGTTGCCATCATGCAGGGGTACCACGATTTCACTACGCGAGAGCGAGCTGCAGGCGATGTGCCCGGCAAATTGCTCCACATCGGGCACCACAAGCGTCTCATCGCGTTCCCATGCGGTGCCACACACGCCCCGGCCCCATTTAATCCGGTAGCAAGCCACCGAACCTTGAAAAGGTCCAAGAACAAGTTCGTTGCTGTTGACGAGGTAGAAACCGGTCCAAAAAAAACGTTCGCCCATTGCCTCGTGCAACAATGACGCGGCATTTGCGAGTACGCTCACCGCACAGCTCTCGCCCTCAATGAGTGCCTCAAGCTGTCGCAATACGTGGTGATATAATTCTTGTTTTGTCATATTGTGAATAATATGCGACAAATTTACGCAAAATTATTTTTTTTGTGTAACTTTGCGACAAATAAATTATTATTTGAATAATGACAATGAAAAAGTATCTTTTTACACTCATGATGGCGGCGATGTCTGTCACCGCCTGGGCAGGACAATATGTGCTCACTGTGAACTCGCTTGGCGAGGCCGATAACGGGAGAGAGTTCCGCCTTGTCTCGTTCGATACCGGCGACACTCTCGCCATTGCCAAGGCTAATCAAGAAAAAATTGTTTTCAAGGGTACAGTCGCCGAGCCGGTGATGGCTCGCGTCATCGGTGGCGATTATAAACTTGACGTGGTGGTTGAAACCGGACAAATCCAACTTGATGCCGATAGCGAAATCACAAGCGGCACAGCACTCAACAACAATCTTGCCTCAATCTTGAAAGAAATCAATGCCGCGGTGGAAGAATACCGGAATATAGAGAAGAAATTCAAGAATGGCGAAATAGACGAGCAAACCGCCCAAATGGATGCCATGCTTATTCCCGCAAAAATCGAGAATGCTTTAAACAGTGGCTATGAGCGCAACAAAGATAATGTGGTGGGACAATGGGCATTTTGCAACTACATCACGGTTAGCGACGGAGTGGATTATAACGAACTCATCGAAATGCTGAAAGACGCTCCGGCAAACTATGCGTCGCTCAAGCGCGTGCAAAAAACGCTCAAATCGTTGCGCGCCGTGGAGGAGACGGCCGAGGGAAAGCAATTCACCGACTTCGCCATGACCGATACCAAGGGAAATGTGACGCGCCTAAGCGACTATTTGAAACCCGGACAATACACTCTTGTCGACTTTTGGGCCAGTTGGTGCGGCCCGTGCCGGCGCGAAATAAAGAACACGCTCAAACCACTCTATGAGAAATATAACGGTAAGGGCATGCAATTTGTAGGCGTTGCCGTGTGGGACGAACCCGAAGACACCGAAATGGCCATTGAGCAAATGAAACTCCCCTGGCCCATAATGAAGAACAACCACCAGTCGAGCGATGAGACCGAGATGTACGGTATCCAAGGAATCCCCCACATCATGATTCTCGACGGCAGCGGCAAAATCCTCTCTCGCGGCTTGCAGGGCGACGACCTTGTTCAATTTGTCGATTCGCTCTTCGGCGTGACACCGTCAACCAAATAAGCGTTTCACTGAACCATAATAATTATTTAGCCGGCCTTTGAAGACCGGCTATTTTTTTGTTTGCCAAAAGGTTGGTTAATGACTGTCGACAATGAGCTGACGTGCGTTTTCAATAGCCGCCTGACCGATGGTGCCACCACTGAGCATACGTGCTATCTCTTGCACATGTTCGGCGTCGTTGAGACGTTTGAGTGTGGTGACGGTAGATTGATCGGTGTCGCTCTTGGCAACGAGCAGATGTGCGTCGGCATAAGCCGCTACCTGCGGCAGGTGGGTAATGGCGATTACTTGTAAACGTTGTGCCATGTCGTGCATGAGCGCGCCTATTTTGCTGGCCACGTTTCCGCTCACTCCGGTATCAACTTCATCAAAAATGAGCGTGGGCATATCCACCGAATGGGCTATCACATCTTTCACGCATAGCATGAGGCGCGATATCTCACCGCCCGATGCCGTATCTTTCACCGGCATGAGCGGCTGGTTTTTGTTGAAAGCGAATTTGAATTCCACGGCGTCGGTGCCTGTGGTGCAGGGCGCTACTTCGCTGAAGGCTATCTCAAAAGCGAGGTTTTTCATGCCCAACTCATGGGCGAGTGGCATCACTTGGCTCACGAAGGTTTTTGCAGCCGCGTGCCGCGCTGTCGAGAGTTCTTTGGCCGCGGCACATACCTTTTCGAGCAAGTTGTCGCGCTCGCGGGTCAGTTGCACGATGCGCTCTTCGCTGTTGTCGATTTCATCGAGCTGTCGCTTGAGGTCTTGTTGCAAGGCAAGCAACTCATCGAGATTAGCCACATTGTGTTTTCTTTGCAGCGAATAGATGGTGTCGAGACGCTCCTCAATGTATTCAAGCCGTTGAGGGTCGTCCTGCACATAGGATGAAATATGGTTGACCGATTGCGCGATATCTTGCAGCTCGATAAGGGCCGATCGCACCCTTGCACTCATGCCATCGACTTCGGTAAGTGTCCCTTCGAGTTGCTCCAGCTGGTTGGCGGCTCGGTTGAGGCGTTGCAGGGTCGAGTCTTCTTCGCTGTCAATATTGGCATTGATGTCCCACAAGCTTTCGCGAATTGTTGCGGCGTTGGCGAGGACTTTTTGTTCGGCTTCGAGTTCTATGTCCTCGTCAGGCTCAAGCTGCGCTTCGGCGAGTTGGTCGAGCTGAAAGCGTAGGTAATCCTCTTGTGTGTGTGCTTTCGCCGCCAGTTCTTGCGCCTTGACGAGAGCTGACGCCGCGTGACGATAGTCATTGAAAAGAGAGCCATATTCGCTCAGTCGTGCCGTGTTACCGGCTATGCTGTCGAGCACACTCAGCTGGAAAGCGGGTTGTGCCAGCAACATGTTGCTGTGTTGCGAGTGGATATCGACAAGCCGTGTCATGAGTTCGCGCAAAGCCGTGAGCGGCACCACGCTGTCGTTGACAAGTGCTCGCGAGCGTCCGGATGGTGCTATTTCTCTTCTAATCACTAATTCAGGACCATCATTGTCAAGCGCGTTTTCGCTGAAAAACGAGTAGAGGTCGAAACGACCCGCATCGATTACCGCCTCAACTATGGTTTTCTTGCTCTTGTCGCGCGTGACCTGTGAATCGGCCCGTTCGCCCAAAATCAATGATAAGGCCCCAAGAATAATGGATTTTCCGGCGCCGGTCTCTCCTGTAACGATGGTCAGCCCTTGCGAAAAGTCAATCTCGAGGTGGTCGATAAGCGCGTAGTTCGTGATAAGCAGTCGTTGAAGCATGAAGTCGATATCAATTCTGCGTTTCCTTGATTTTATTTAAGCGCTCAAGTTCAGTGGGCCACAAGGCATAAAGTGCCTCATACACATTCTCTTTCTCGGTCGAGTTGGCTTGTGAGTAGATATTGACTATTTCGTCGAGTTTGGCGTCCTTGAACATCGACAGACACACGCTCATGGGTTGCGCGTCGAATACCTTCTTCAACTCGGTCGTGAGGCATTGTGTGATTACCGCGCGTCCCTTATCGACGCTGGTTACCATCATGTCGAGACCGTTGCGATGATAATTATAGAGAATGGCGCGGATGTCGCTTGTCGATTTGTCGGTATAGGCACTGAGCACCGCGCTGCGGTTTTTGGTGTCCTCAAACGCTTTCCAACCGGTTTCGTTAGAACTTTGCGCGAGCCTCACCACATTAGCCGCCTTCTCAAAATAAGGGTCACCGCCATTAGGCGCGAAAGTTTCGCAATCGAGCGCAATAATCATGTAAGCCCAAAAATTAAAGATGGCTGTAAGGTTATTCTGCATCTCCACCTCGTTGAACACGAGCGGCTCATTCTCCTCATAAGTGAAGTCGATTTTCGAGTCCTTGAAGTTGACGACCGTGGTAGTGTAGGAGCTATTATAAACGGGGCGCATCGCCTGGATTTGCAAGTCGCCCGACATCTTGCCCGTGGCGTCATCATAGGAGCTGATGGTCAAAAACAAGCGGCACTCGATGCGCTCATTAGTGGCAAATTGCGCGTCGGTCCACTTGGTGGTGTTCATATACTCGTTTAACGCCTCTTGCAGGGTGTTGAAAATCTCCTTATTGGCATTGCTCACCTTTTGGGCATTGATTTCCACCTTACAATTAAGTTCCTCGGCATGAGAGAACAAGCCCAAAGTCGCCGTGAGGACGATGAGGGCGAAACGAGTGAAGAAAGAATGGAAAGAGAGTCTCATCGGGACATATATTTCGTTAGTAAATCGACGATGTCGACGGCCACAAGCCGCTTGCTCTTGGTGTCGTAGCGCAGGGTGTCGCCCTCGCGGGTAAAGATAGTCACTTTGTTGGTATCGGTTTGGAAACCGGCTCCTTTGTCGCGCAACGAGTTGAGGACGATGAAATCAAGATTCTTGCGCTGCAATTTGTCTTGGGCATTGAATTCCTCATTGTCGGTTTCAAGCGCAAATCCCACGGTGACCTGGCCGGATCGTTTCGATGCGGCGGCGCTCGCAGCGATGTCGGGGTTTTTCACAAGCTCAATGATGGGGTTCTCGTTGTGCTCGCGCTTGATTTTCTTGGTGGCGACATTTGCCACTTTATAATCGGCGACAGCGGCGCAAAAGATGGCGGCATCCTGCTCGCCGAAGTGTTCCATTACCGCTTGGTGCATTTCGTCGGCGCTGGTGACATCCACACGCGTTACGAGCGGGTGGGCGAGCCGCAATGCTACCGGACCGGTTACCAACGTGACATGAGCGCCACGGTCGGCACATTCTTGGGCGAGCGCAAACCCCATTTTTCCCGATGAATAGTTGCCGATGAAGCGCACCGGGTCGATTCTTTCATGCGTGGGGCCGGCCGTGATGAGTACTTTTTTCCCGGCAAGCTCCTGTCGCGAGGCAAAGAACGCGTCAAGCACGGCAAAGATATTTTCGGGCTCCTCCATGCGGCCCTTGCCGACGAGATGACTCGCCAACTCGCCCTCGCGAGGCTCAATGACGTGGTTACCATAGCCGCGCAATAAATCTAAGTTGTGGCGAGTGGTGGGGTGGGCCATCATGTCAAGGTCCATGGCTGGCGCCAAGAATACCGGTGCCTTGGCCGAAAGATAAGTGGTGACAAGCATGTTGTCGGCCACGCCATGGGCCATCTTGGCGATTGTCGAGGCGGTGGCGGGAGCGATGACCATGGCATCGGCCCATAGGCCCAGGTCCACATGACTGTTCCATTGGCCCGTGTTGGCGGTAAAGAATTCGCTGATAACGGGCTTGCCGCTAAGAGTCGAGAGCGTGACCGGCGTGATGAATTCACGGGCGTTGGGTGTCATAATCACCTGAACCTCGGCACCTGCTTTAACGAGGAGGCGCACAAGCGTAGCGGTCTTATAGGCCGCGATTCCTCCGGTAATACCCACAACGATGTGCTTGCCTTGTAGCATGAGAATGGCTTTTTGCGATTATTTCAGTTTAATGTTGCTGTTGTTGCCGCGCAACTTCATTTGAGTGAAAATCTTTTGCAGCACCTTTTTGGTGTTTTCGGGGAAATCGCGTCCCATGATCCAATCGAGGTATTGCGGCGTTTCGGCGAGCACTTTTTCCACGGGTTGGCCTTTGTGTTGCCCAAAGTTGAACACAACCACGCCTTCGTCGTTGCGAATAACGCGCCCGGCGAGGTCCACATTGCGATTCATTGTCGAGAATTCGGCCAGTTTTTCCACGTCGTTAGGCAGGTCGCGATAGCGGTCGAGTTGCGCCATGAGCACTTGATAAGTGGCCATGGTGTCGGCCTGCGCCGAGTGGGCCTCGGTGAGGTCTTTGTCGCAATAGAACTTATAAGCGGCCACCAGGTTGCGGGGCTCTTTCTTGTGAAAGATGGTCTGCACATCGATGAAACGCTTGTCCTCGAAGTTGAAGTCAACGCCCGCGTTGGCAAATTCCTGCGCCAGCATGGGAATGTCGAAACGGTTGCTGTTGAAGCCGGCGATGTCACACCCCTCGAACAAAGCCGCAAGGCTCTTGGCGATTTGCTTGAACGAGGGGCAATCCTTCACATCCTCGTCGGTGATGTGGTGCACATTCGACGCTTGTTCGGGGATAGGAATTCCCGGGTTGATGCGTCGTGTCTTCACCTCAGGGTTCTCCCCGCCGGGCGAAGTTTGTCCTTGAGGATACACCTTGACGATGGAAATCTCGACAATGCGGTCTTGGGTGATATTCAGGCCCGTTGTCTCCAGGTCGAAGAACACCAGTGGGCGCTTGAGCTGTAGTTGCATGGCTTATATCTGTCGTTTTTAAATCATCATGGGCATGAGTAGCACGAGCAGGTCTTCGCCCTCTTTTTGCTCGCTTGGAAGGAACAAGCCGGCGCGCGAGGGGTCGAGGAGCTTGATGGTGACACTCTCGCTGTTAATGTTATTGAGCACATCGATGATACTTGAGTCGTTAAAGCCGATGGTCATTTCCACACCGTCATACTCGCATTGTACCTTTTCCTCGGCGCTGGTCGAGAAATCGATGTTTTGGGTCGTCATCACGAGGCTGTTGGCGGCCAGTTGCAGCTTCACCAGGCCGCCCGGGCTCGAGAACACCGACACGCGCTTGATGGCCGACAGCAAGGTGGCGCGGTCTACGTTGACCTCGTATTGGTTGTCTTGAGGAATGACCGAATTATAGTTGGGGTAGCGGCTGTTGATGAAACGGCACGACAGCGTGTAGTCCTCGGTTTGGAACGTGGCGCCCTTCGAGTCGAAGCTGATGGTCACATCGCCCTCTTTCTTCTCGAGCACCGAGGCCAGAATGGTGGCGGGCTTGGTGGGAAGGATGAACGACTTCTCGATGTCAATGGCCAGGTTTTGTTGCTTGTAACGCACCAGTTTGTGGGTGTCGGTGGCCACGAAGGCAATCTCGGTGGGTTTGATATCCCAGTAAACACCCATCATCATGGGGCGGAGGCTCTCGGTGCCCACAGCGAAGATGGTGTGCTGAAGACCTTCGACCACTTTTTGCACCGGCAGGGTGAGCACGCTTTGCTCTTCCTCGCTGGGAGCTTTAGCGGGAAATTCGTTGCCATTGACGCCGATGAAGTGGCTGTGCCCATTCTGGTGGCGGATGTCAATCTCGAGGTTCTCGTCGTTGATGTTGAAACTGAGGCCCAGGTCGGGAAGTTCCTTGAGCAAGTCGAGCATGCGCTTTACATTGGCGGCAAATTTACCATTGCCCTCGGCTTCGGTAACTTGCACGGCCGAGGTGAGCGTCGTTTCCTGGTCGCTACCGGTGACGATGAGCTTGTCGCCTTCAAGGTTGAACAGGAAATTGTCGAGAATGGCCAGGGTGTTCTTAGAGTTGACCACTTTGCTCACGGCTTGCAGGTGCTGGAGCAACAGCTTGCTTTGGATGTTGAATTTCATTATGTTACAAATTTTTATGTGATGATTAATTATTGTCCTTTTCTTATTAACTTACAAAGTTACAAAATATTTTTCATTCAAGTGCCACATTAAGTTTTTTTATTGATAATTTTCGTAATGCCGAAAACTGTCGCGAAAAAAGTGGCGGCCTTCGCGCGAAGGTCGCCACATGAAAAAGTTTATTTGTCTATGGTCTTGCGCCGCAAGGTCATAGCGGCATTTCAAAGTCTTACTCGTTCTCGAGCAGCAGGTTGTAAAGAGCGGTCACGTCGGTTCCGCTCACGGTACCGTCACCGTTCACATCGGGTTCACCGGCCACTTCAGCGTTGTCAAGCAGCACGCCGTAGAGCGCGGTCACGTCGGCACCGCTCACAACACCGTCACCGTTCACGTCACCCTTCACGGCGTTGTTGGCCTTTATGACGAGCGTCATGTTGGCGCGGTCAACGACGAGCGTGTACTTGCCGGCAAACGGCATCACAAAGTTCATACCCGGTTCCACAAGAGTGAGCGCGGTACCCTCGGCGATTTGCTCCTCGGTGATAACGAAGTTGTTACCGTCGGTCGCGCCGCCGTACCAATGATCCAACTCATCGATGAGCTTGAATTCGGCGTTCTCTTCCATCTCAACATCGAGGGTGTAGAGACCATCCTCGCCCTTGGTCATGGCAACTTTCTCGTTGGCCCAGTCAGTAAACGAGCCGGCAACGTACATTGCCTCGGCGGGCCATTCGCCTTCGATGACCAGCGTACCCTCTTCAAGGTTGGCGGTCAGCTTCCACTCACCGGCGGGCAGGAAGAAGGCCTCGCCCTGAGCCTTGAGCGTGAGGTCGGCACCCAGTTGCTCTTTCACCACGATAAAATCGCCCTCGCTCTCAGCACCCCACAGGTACTCGTCGATGGTCCACTCTTCGGTCTCGCTCAGCTGGGTCGTGAACTTGATGCAGCCCTTGGCCTCGGGAGTGATTGTCGCGGTGTAGGTCTTGGTTGCGGCATCGTAGGTCATCTGCAGACCCTCGTTGGGTTTCCAGCCCTGGAAGTCGCCCAAGACATAGAGCTTGGCGGGAGTCTTGGTGACTACCATGCTCATGTTAGCCACGTCGACAGTGATGGTGTACTTGCCGGCGACGGGCATCACGAAGTTCATACCCGGGTTCGAGAGAGTGAGTGCGGTACCCTGGGCGATTTGCTCCTCGGTAATCACGAAGTTGTTACCATCGGTCACGCCACCATACCAGTCATCGTAGTTGTCGATGAGCTTGAACTCGGCATTCTCGGGAAGCTCAACATCGATGGTGTAAAGGCCGTCTTCGCCCTTCACCAGCTGCTGCTTGCCCTCTTGCCATGCGGGCTCGGTGAACGAGCCGGCGATGAAGAGGTCCACATTGATTTTGTACCAGTTGATTTCGGTGGCGTTGCGCTCGTCGGCGCCGTAATAGATGCTTTGCACACCCACGCGGTCCCAGTTCAGGACATCGCCATAGACATACAAGGGGCTTCCACCGGGATAGATATCCCAATCATCGGAGAAGCTGTAAGGAATCTCAATCATGTTCTCCTGAATCTCACTGTAGTCGGCGGTGGTGCACTCATATTCGCTAATCACACCGTCCACATCGGTATAAACCTTGTAGTAAAGCTTGCCGGTGAGCATCGGGTTGTCGTTCTCGTCAACAGTGGGAACATTGAGCGTAATCGAGGGGTAGGAACCGGTGAGGTTAACGGCAGTCACCTCGGGCAGAGCGGGCATAGCCGCCATTTCCTTAACCTTGGTGAGCACGGGCTCGGTAAAGATATTGAAATAATTAATCGCGCTCTTTTTGCCATTGAGTATCCACCAGTCGGTGCTTGAGAGCTCGTTCTCATCGGCGTTCATCGTGAAGGTGATATCACTGATGCCGTCGGCTCCGTAACCGACAAAGTACATTTTGTAACTTCCAAAGAAAGAGGAATATTCACCAAAGAATTGTCCGGTGGTAAAGGTCACTTCGTTGCCATTGCGCACACCCTTGACCCAAGCCTCGGGAAGATATTGGCAAAGACCTTGCACATACACGTCGTCGCCATCGAAACCCACCTTAATGCCGGGCATCGAGACATCTTCGTACACGGGATTGTTGTCATCGTCAAACGAAAGGTCCTTGGCGGTAAATATCCATTCCTCGGTAACGAGGTCGGCGGGAGCTTCGACCACCACATCGGGTTCGGGAGCGGTTTTTGAGAGCACGAGATTATCGTAGTAGGTGTACCATGACATGCCGCCATCTTCGGTAGCCTCGGCCATATAGGTGGTCTGGCTGGTAAGTGTGCCGGCTTCCTCATCGTAGGTGAACACGATCGGGCAAGCGGTTTGAACGTCATTGGTGCCTACAAAGAACTCTGCGCCATAGTCATCCTCACCCACAAACGTGGAGTAGGGGAAGGTGACGGTGGTGCCATCGAGGTCACCCACAATCCAAGCCGACTCAAACCAGTAGGCGAGGCCTTGGATATAGACCTTGTTGTCGGCGAAAATCACGGTGATGGTCCTTGCATTGTCGGTGTAGTCGACCCAACCGCTACTTCCGTTGACGTTTAAAGAGCCGTCGGCAATGTACCACTGTTCGCCGGTTGCTCCTTCGGGAGGAGTGACGAGTTCATCGTCGGCCGATGCCTTGCGAATCGCTTTGTTCGACATCGCGACCGCAGTGCGCTCAAGACCTTGAGCTTTCACTGCCGCACCCTTTTGATAGGAAACGGGCAGCGAATGGGTTGTGAGCTGACGCTGCGGCGCTCCCTTTTGCGCGAAGGCGGCCATGGCCACCATCACGGCAAACAAAAGCGTAATTGTTTTTTTCATAACTAAATAAATGTTTAATTGATTAATAAAAATTGCCCTAAAAGCGGGCTGCTTTATCGGTTCGCCCACAAAGTTATAACAATTTTTACTAAATCGGGTAGCTTTTTTTGATTATTTTATGAAAATTTCTAACGAAAGAAATCACTTGTCACCAAAATCAACTGAAAAATAAAGAAATGTCTAAATGCTAAAATTGTGGTAAATGACTACCTTAATATGCGAAAAAAGTGGCGGCCTTCGCGCGAAGGCCGCCACATGAAAAAGTCTATTTATCTATGGTCTTGCGCGGCAAGGCCATAGCGGGAATGCCAGGTCTTACTCGTTCTCGAGCAACAGGTTGTAGAGTGCGGTCACATCGGCACCGCTCACGTTGCCGTCACCGTTCACATCGGCGTTACCGGCCACTTCCTTCTCGTCAAGCAAGACACCATAGAGCGCGGTCACGTCGGCACCACTCACGATACCATCGCCATTCACGTCACCCCTCACAACGTTCTTGGCCTCAATGACGAGCGTCAATTTAGCGCGGTCAACGGTGAGCGTGTACTTCCAGGCGAACGGCATCACGAAGTTCATACCCGGATTAGAGAGTGTGAGTGCGGTACCCTGGGAGATTTGCTCCTCGGTAATAATGAAGTTGTTACCGTCGGTCACACCACCATACCAGTGGCCTAACTCGTCGATAAACTTGAACTCGGCGTTCTCTTCCATCTCAACTTCGAGGGTGTAGAGGCCATCCTCGTTTTGAGCCATAGCGACCTTTCCGTCGGCCCAGTTGGTGAACGAGCCGGCAACGTACATTGCCTCGGCGGGCCATTCGCCTTCAATCACGAGAATACCTTCTTTAAGGTTGGCGGTCAGCGTCCACTCGCCGGCAGGCAGGCGGAAGGCTTCGCCCTGAGCGACGAGCGTGAGGTCGGCACCCAGTTGCTCTTTCACCACGATGAAGTCGCCCTCGCTCACAGCACCCCACAGGTACTCGTCGATGGTCCACTCCTCGGTCTCGCTCAGCTGGGTCGTGAACTTGATGCAGCCCTCGGCCTCAGTATTGATAATAGCAGTATAGGTACTGGTCTCGGCGTCGTAAGACATCTGTTGGCCCTCGTTGGGCTTCCAGCCCTGGAAGTCGCCCAGCACATAGAGTTGAGGTGCGGCGTATTCTTTGATGGTGAACCAGCTGATTTCGGTCGCGTTGCGCTCGCCGCCACCATAGTAGATGCTCTGCACACCCACGCGATTCCAGTCGGCAAAGTTGCCATACACATAGAACGGGTCGCCACCGGGATAGATGTCCCAATCGTCGTTAAATTTGTAGGGGATTTCAATCATCTCTTCCGTGACATATTCATAATCCTCGGGCGAGACAATATACTCTGCGATTTCACCCTCCACATCGGTATACACCTTATAATAAAGTTTAGAAGTGATCAGCGGATTGCCATCCACGTCCACAGTGGGAACGTTCAGGTTAATCTTGGGGTAACTGGTGTCGGTAAGTTTGACCTCGGTAACCTCAGGCGTAACGGGCATGGCAGCCACATCCGCAATCTTGGTGATTGTGGGCTCGGTGTAGATGTTATAGTAATTAAGCGAGCTTTTTTCGCCGTTGATAAGCACCCAGTCTTCCGAAGTGAGCTTGTTCTCTTCGGCATTCATAGTGAAGGTGGCATCAGCAATGCTGCCGTTGGCCCCATAGCCCACAAAGTACATGTCATAATCCGTACCCCAGTAGTTGTAAGCGCCAAAGTATTGGCCGGTGGCGAAGGTGACTTGATTGCCATCGCGCACACCCTTGATCCAAGCCTCGGGCAAGTATTCGTTGTTAATACCCTGGACATACACGTCGTTACCGTCGAAGCCCACTTGGACTTCCCAAGTAACGTCTTCATAGACGGGCTCGTCATTGTCGTCGAACGACAATTCCTTTGCTACGAATGCCCACGCTTCGGTCTGCAGGCCATCGGGCACTTCGACCACGGTGGGAAGCTCGGGCGCTTCCTTCGAGATGACAGCTCCGCTCTCGGTGTAGCTGTAGTAAGAAACATTATCTTTAAGCGTATTGACAATCATTATGTTGTTAAGCGTGAAGCTGTCGGCGGCGGCATCGTAGGTGAACGTAACATCCTCAACACCCGAAGTATATCCCACAAGATAGATGGGCGAACCGCCATAGAGGCCCATGAATTGTCCCGCAGGAATGGTAAGCGTGGCGCCATTGAGCGTACCTTTGGCCCATGCCTCGGGGAGAATCACGCGGTCGGCATCGCCGGTGGCAAGGCCTTGGATATAGACGTCATTACCGTCTTTCACGACTTGAACAGTCGAATTGAAGCTATGGCTGGCGCTTGAATAGTAAGAGCTACCGGAATAGTAGTAAGTCTCGGGCGTTGCGCCGGCGGGTGGCGTGACCACATCTTCGAGTTGGGTCTCGGTGTAAACACTGTTGTAGTCGCCTGCTCCGTACCACGTTTCATCGTCGTCCCACACACCGCCCAGCAGGTGAGTGGCACTACTGCCGTTCAGCGTGATGGTGTTACCGTCGATGGTATAAGTGGCTTCGGTCGTCTCGCGGTCGGCCAGTGTGGTGCCGTCATAAAGAGTGATCGGCGAAGTGGCGTCGGCCGGAATGTTTACCCAAGCGATTTCCATGTTGTAACCGTTAGAGGTGTTGTACACGGTTTGGGGCAGAGGCACAGTGATGGTGTTTCCACTGATAGTACCCTTCACATAGGCGCCGGTGCTGAGATAGCAGACCGGGTCGAGCAGATACACCTCGTTGTTGGCGGCATACACGATAGTGAGCATGCCTTCCTGGGTATCGGCTATTGCCGTGCCATTGCTTGAGTAATAAGCATTGCCGGCACGATTGTAGAACTTGGTCTCTCCTTCGGGAGCCGTAGTGATGACCGTAGTCGCCTTTCGGGGCCTATTGACTTGGTCAACTGCCGCGTTGTCGCGCTTCAAGTCGGCCGTGAAAGACGTTTTCATGACGCTGGCCGGCAGGGAATTAATACCCTGAGTCTTAGCGGCACCTTTTTCAAAGGCGGCGGGCAGCGAATGTAGCTTGGGAGCCTGACGCTGCGGGCCTTCCTTTTGTGCGAAAGCGGTCATGACCACCATCGCAGCGAGCAAAAGCGTAATCGTTTTTCTCATAATGAAACAAATTTTAAAAAATTAATAAACTCTGCCTCCCCAAAAGAGGCGATTAATCACAACCGCAAAGTTATTAATAATTTTTTAAAATTTATACTATAAAAAGCGAAATTTTTATAGTATTCGTGAATTTTTTTTAAATTAATTGTGTTTTTTATGCATTAATTCAAGTCTACAGGGAAATAATCTTGATGATAGAAATGGCGTAAGGAATTGAAATGATTTCAGTTAAATGCAACAGAGCGGATGATGGATGAATTTATGCCACTCACTTGTCATTTTTTGCATGATATTGTATTTGGCGAAGATTGAGGCGAGTGGCCCAGGTTTGCGGCAAGTCTCGTGAGACAACGACGGCATTGGGAGCGAGACGCAACAGCGGAAGGTCTTCGCGCATATCGCTGAATGATACCCACTGCGTGCGGTCAACATCTTCTCCCAAGAGACGATATACGGCCTCAACCTTTCTTTTTCCCATAATGTCGGGTCCGTTGAAGCGGCCGGTGCAGATTCCTTCATCGTTATACTCAAGTCGCGTGCAAAGCACATCGTGGATGTCCATCTCACGGGCGAACACATTGACATAAGCGTCAAGGGCGCCACTCACGATGATGAGGCGATAGCCGCGGGTGCGCAACAGTTCCAGCTCGTTGAGCACCTCGGCGATGAGATGCGGCTTGATGCGTTCCTCGTAATAGCGGGCGGCAAGAGCGTCAAGTTGGTCGCGTGTGTACCCCTTGAGTTTATAGACGTTGAGGCGCTTTACCACCGAGAGGGCCGGGAAGAGGTGACGAAGCAGGCCGGTGACGCGCAAGCGGTGTAGCCAAGTGATAACGCGGTCGGCGCGACGCGCGTGCCGAGTGGGAATCTCGGCGGTCGCAAAGCGGGTGAAAGCGACCGCTGTGGGGAAGTCAACCACGGTGCCGCAAAAGTCGATAAGCGCGACGCGCGTTGTTTGGTCAAGCCTTGTCGGGGAGCTGTCGCACATAAATGTCTCTCTGCGGGAACGGGATTTCGACGTTGTTCTCTTGCAGGGTGTTGTAAATGGTCTCTTTCACTTTGTACACAAAACCGATTTTTTCCTCCACAAGTACCCAGAAGGTGACAAGCAGGTTCACCGAGTTGTCGCCAAAGTCGTCGAACGCCACTTTGAAGCCTTGCTTCTTTTGAATGATGCAGCGATTGCCCTTGTTGACGATGAGTTTGTTGAGTGAATTGATGAGCATGTTGCGCACTTCTTCGACCTTCACACCGTAAGCCACACCCACCGGCAGCTTGACATATTCATAGCTGTGGTTGCGTGTGAGATTCTTAAAGTTTTTGTTGAACAATGACGTGTTAAGAAACGCGATTACTGAGCCATCCAGTGTGATGATTTGCGTGCTCTGGTAAGAAATGCTTTCCACCTTGCCCAGGATGCCGTCACACTCGATATAGTCACCCACGCGCACACGCCCCGACATGAGGCTGAGGCCGTAAATGAAGTTCTCCAATATGTCTTTCATCGCAAAACCGAGACCGGTGGCAAGACCCGCCGAAATGAGCGAGATGCCACTCTTGGGCACCTGGAAGAGCACAAGGCCAAACACGAAGAAGCTGCCCCACACCACAATCGAAATGATGTTGTTCGCCAGCGTGAGGTTGGCGCGATAATTGGGGTTCTTTTTCTTGCGGTGGGTCTTGTAGTAGCGGTAAAAGCTATGTCCCAGGTAGTTGACATAGCGGTAAATGAAAAACATTCCCACCACAAGCACAATCTTGTAAAGCGACAATTGCAACATGCCTGTTTTGTCGACAAAATTGTAGAAGAAGGCGTGGGCGAAAAGCTCTTGCATGTCAAACAGCTTGGCGGCCATGATGATACTGAACAGCACGCTCAGCACGGCCAAGACTGGAAGTGCCGCCTTGGTGAAAAGGTCGTAGATCCATGTCTTGTTCACATAGTCGCCTTTGCGCATCTTCGTCAAGACGGCATCACGTTCGCTATCCTTGAGTTTGCTGTAGTCGCTACCTATAACACGCTTCAGGAGGATTTTTTTCTCGAACAGGCGGGCAATGTGGTAGAGGCACACGATGGTTTGAATGCATGCCAGCTGGAACGACCACCACACCATAATCTGAACCGCGAGCAGGGTGTATCCGGCCCAGGCCAGCACACAACTCGCAATCATGGCCACCAGCGAGATTCCGGCGAAGAGCACATCGTGTTCGGGCAACACTTTGGTGGTGTGACGGCGTCTCAACGCCATCATTTGCCAAATGGTGAAGATGAGCAGCAAGGCCGGATAGAGGAGGTTGACAAGAATGTTGGGGATGAACATGATGCGGAACACGATCACAATAAAGGCCATGAGCAGGAATGGTGTATAGGCCTTTACCCCGGCCTTGAGCTGGATGCCACTCAACCTGATAATAAGCGATAGTAATATCACCTCGAGCAACCACGCGAAATTGATGGTTACCCCGGTTGCCATCGAAATGAAGTTGTTGTAAATGAATTTATTGGCAATACTGATGCTCACAGCAAACAGGAACACACCACACGCCACACCTATCAGGCCGCGCTTGCCGCGGTAAGTGTCGGTTTCTTTGATGCGACGTGGCAACAACCACCTGAGGATGATGATGCTCAGCAGTGTGGCTATAGCGATATAGAAAAGGATAAAGACTGATGCGCCAATGATGACCGGTCCACGCCAGTCGCTCTTGACGGTGCCTTCGTCGCCGTTTAGGGTGAGGTATTTATCGCTCACGTCGTTCTTTGAGCGGCTCAACATTTCGGGCAACGACATGAGCACTTGAAAGTAGTTCTGTCCGCCGTTGACGAAGATACTCTTGCGCAACTCCTCGTAGCGTTTCAAGGCATAGCTGTTGATGGCTTCGAGACGTTTCGTGACCAAGTCGTAGTAATGCTGGTCGTTACTTATTTTCTCGATAGCCGTAAATAGGTTGTTGCGTATTTCATTGGCGTAGAACAGGCAACGTTCCCTCAACTTTTGCTCATGCTCGCTGAGCAGGAAGAGGTCGCGCGTCTGGTCGCGCACCTCTATGTCCATAGCCTGCACGAGGCTGTCGACGGCGGCCACGGCGAGCGCGGTGGCCGTGCTGTCAACATCGATGGTGTCGTTGACTGCCGCGGCGGTTTGTGTCCTTTGGCCCGCGTTTTGAGCCGCCGGTGGCGTGTCGGTGATGATGGGCGGCATATTTTTGAGCACGTTCACCAGGCTGTCGTATCGCTCCACCTCGTCGCGCAGCAGCGAGAGTATGGTCTGGTAAGGCATGTGCGACACTTGGTTGTTCTTATAAAGATTGGTGGCCTCTTGGCACGCGTAAGCCATATCGAAAGTGAAATCGCTCCTTTGTGAGTAGAGGATGATCGACACCTGGTCGATTTGCTGCATGGTGCGCACCAGCTGCTGGTGTTGCGAGGTGGTGCGCTGGTCGTAGATTTGCAAGAGTTGCTGCTGCTCGTTATACACTTGTTCGAGTTCAGCGCACAGCACGCTTAGCGTCTTACCCAGCGACTGTTCCTTGAGTACAGCGCTCGCGTGCGGGCTCCATGACGCGCAAGCCCAAATCGTGAGGAGAATGATATATACCTTTTTATTCATCGTGATTTGTTTTTATTCGTGATGGTAAGGCTCGTTGCGCAGGATGGTCATGGCGCGATAGAGCTGCTCGGTAAAAACGAGACGAATCATCTCGTGCGAGAGGGTCATGAGCGAAAGCGATAATTGGCCGTCGGCACGCGCATACACCTCGGGCGAAAAGCCGTAGGGGCCTCCCACCACAAAGACGAGCCTGCGCTGCACGGTGGTCATTTTACGCTCGATATAGCTCGCGAATTCCACCGACCGCATCATCTTTCCCCGCTCATCGAGAAGTACCACATGGTCGCCACGGTCGAGGAAAGCGAGAATATTCCGTCCTTCGGCCTGTTTTTGCTGGTCTTGCGTGAGGTTGCGCGTGTGCTTGGCGTCATCGATGTGAACAATCTCAAATGGCACATAATGCCGCAGGCGCGCCACATAGTCGTCGACGCCTTTGTTGAGATAGCTGCTGTTCATGCGGCCCACGACCGCGAGTACTATTTTCATGCCAATAATATAAAAATGAATTGCAAAATTAAGGATAATTCGGCAATTGTTGCTATATTTGCCAAAATATTCACCATATTTCACTAAAAGTAATGAAAACCAAAGAAGAACTGATTGACGAATTGATTGACCTCGCGTTTGCCGAGGATATCGGCGACGGAGACGCCACCACATTGTGCTGTATACCTGCCGAGGAAATGGGACGCTCGCGTCTTATTATTAAGGAAGTGGGTATTCTCGCCGGTGTGGAAATGGCGCGCCGTGTGTTTGAGAAATTCGACCCCGATCTCAAGATGACTGTCTACCTTGACGATGGAACGCACGTGAAACCCGGCGATATCGCCTTTATCGTTGAGGGGCGAGTGCGCTCGCTGCTTCAAACCGAGCGCCTCATGCTCAACATCATGCAGCGCATGAGCGGCATCGCCACCGTGGCGAGTGTGTACCAGAGTCGCCTTAAGGGTCTTAAGACCCGTGTGCTTGATACGCGCAAAACTACGCCGGGCATGCGCATTATGGAAAAGGAGGCTGTGCGAATTGGTGGCGGCTGCAACCACCGCATCGGCCTGTTTGACATGATTTTGCTCAAAGACAATCACGTGGATTTCGCCGGCGGCATAGGCAAGGCGCTTGACCGTGCCCATGAGTGGTGTCGCGAAAACGGTAAAGACCTCAAGATTGAAATCGAGGTGCGCAATCTCGACGAGTTGCGGCAGGCCCTCGACAATGGCGGCGCTGATCGCATCATGCTCGACAATTTTACGCCCGAACTCACTCGGGAAGCCGTGAAAATTATCGATGGACGCGTGGAAACCGAATCGAGCGGCGGCATCACCCTCGACACGCTGCGCGACTATGGCGAGGCCGGTGTTGACTACATTTCGGTGGGCGCACTCACACACTCGGTGAAATCGCTTGACATGAGTTTCAAAGCCTTCTAATCGCTTGGCATTTTACCCCATAAGTGCGCAAATTCACAAAAAGAGGCGATAGAAAGCGTTTTTTTCGGTTAAAGCCTTGCTCAAATGAGGAAAAAGCAGTAATTTTGCGCCGCTTTTAGGACCCGTGTGATGGGAAATTAAGCGCAAACAGACTTAATTTTTAGTAACACAAACAATTAAATTAGATGAAAACTTACGAATTGAATGCCCAACCTCGCGTGGAGTTGGGAAAGAAAGCCACCAAGGCTTTGCGTCAAGCTAACCTTATCCCCGCTGTGCTCAATGGCGGTAAAGTGGTTGAATTGAAAGATGGCAAGTACGACGGCAAGCTCGGCAAGGGCGAAAAAGTCGTTCCCATTGGCCGTGACAACAAGGCTGTGCTTACTACCGACCTTACTGTGTCGCAAGCCGATGTGCGCAAGCTCATCTTCTCGCCCGACGTGTTCGTTGTCGACCTCAACATCGATGGTGAGGCTAAGAAGGCTGTTGTCAAGGATGTGCAGTGGCACAAGGTGAAGGACACCGTGCTTCACATCGACTTCCTTGAGATCAACGACCAAAAGCCCGTGGTGGTGGAAATCCCCGTCAAGCTCGAAGGACATGCCGCCGGTGTGAAGGCTGGTGGTAAGCTCTACTTGGGCATGAAGAAGGTGAAGGTGAAAGGCTTGTATCCCGACCTTCCCGAGCGCGTGATTGTGAATGTGGACGATGTGCAAATTGGCCACGCTATCAAGGTTAGCGACCTCAAGTTTGACAAGTACGAACTCGTGAGCGCTAAGGACCTCGTGATTGCCGGCGTGCGCGCCACCCGTGGTAGCGCTGCCGCAGCCACCGAGGAAGGCGAGGCTGAGGAAGAGGCTTAACCATTTTACCACTTCATCAGGCGATGAAAAAACTGATTGTGGGACTGGGAAACATTGGTGCCGAATACCACGAGACCCGCCACAACATAGGATTTATGATATTGGACGCCCTTGCCGCGGCGTCCAATATCGTTTTTAGGAGCGAACGTTATGGCGCCGTGGCCGAGATGCGCCTCAAGAACCAGCAGCTTGTGTTACTCAAGCCGTCGACTTACATGAACTTGAGTGGCGACGCTGTGCGTTACTGGCTCAACAAGGAGAAGGTGGAACTTGAAGACTTGCTCGTGCTGTGCGATGACCTGGCATTGCCCTTTGGCACCTTGCGCATGAAAGGGAAGGGTAGCGATGGCGGCCACAATGGCTTGAAGCATATCACGCAGATGATTGGCACCCAAAATTTCGCGAGACTGCGTTTTGGCATTGGCGGCGATTTTCCTCAAGGCTTTCAGGTTGACTATGTGCTGGGGCATTTCCTGCCCGAAGAGCGTGAGGCACTTCCCGAGCGCTTGGAAAAGGCTGTCGAGGCCGTGAAAGCGTGGGCGTTGAGCGGCCTGTCGTTTGCCATGTGTAATTACAATAACAAATGAGCGAGGTAAGGATAGATAAGTGGCTATGGGCCACGCGCGTGTTTAAGACGCGCTCATTGGCCACCAACCAATGTAAGCTGGGGCGTGTGACAATGGGCGGGCAAAATGTGAAACCCTCCCACGTGGTGAAGGTGGGCGACGTGATTGAGGTGAAGAAGCCCCCCATCACGTTTACCTTTCAGGTTGTGGGACTGCTGCAAAATCGTGTGGGAGCCAAGTTGGTGCCTAACTACCTTAAAAACATTACTCCGCCCGACCAGTACCATTTGCTCGAAATGGCCCGCATCAATGGTTTTATCAATAGGCAAAAGGGCACCGGTCGCCCCACCAAAAAGGAGGGTCGAGAGATGAAAGAATTCACCGACGAAGCTTTCTTCGGGTTTGATGACTGGGACGACTGGGATGAGGAGAACCCGCTCTGGACCCCCGAAGACGAAGAACGCCTCGAGAATAATGACAACTAAATAAATGTGAAGTGCTTGCCTAACTCTTTGTTGAATAGGATGACACTTCACACCTTACAATCAACAATCAAGGTATCGCTCAACGATGGGACCATAATGGTCGATGCGGCGGTCACGCAAGAAAGGCCACCAGCGTCTCACGCGCTCACAACGCTCGAGATCCACGTCGACGATGGCTTCGGTTTCTTGGTCCTGTGGCGCGCTGAAGAGTATTTCGCCCTGCGACCCCGCCACAAAGCTGCTGCCCCAAAAGACGATGCCGCCGGTAGCACCGCTCGGGTCGGGTTCATGTCCCGTGCGGTTGACGGTAACTACCGGCAAGCCATTGGCCACGGCATGACCGCGTTGCACGGTAATCCATGCTTCGCGTTGCCGTTGCTGCTCGGCGTTGGTGTCGGTGCGCTCGTAGCCTATTGCCGTGGGATAGATGAGTAATTGCGCACCCCGTAGCGCCATGAGGCGCGCGGCCTCGGGATACCATTGGTCCCAGCAAACGAGCACACCCAGTCTTCCCACCGAAGTGTCGATGGGGCGGAAGCCTATGTCGCCGGGCGTGAAATAGAATTTCTCGTAATAGGCAGGGTCGTCGGGGATATGCATTTTGCGATAGCGGCCGGCTATCGTCCCGTCGCTTTCAAACACCACTGCTGTGTTGTGGTACAACCCGGGAGCACGCCGCTCGAAAAGCGAGGATACGAGCACAACGCCGCACTGCCTCGCCACTTGACTGTAGAATTCGGTGGCATTGCCCGGAATAGGTTCGGCAAGGTCGAAGTTTTCGACGTTCTCGGTTTGACAAAAGTAAAGACTGTCGTGCAGTTCCTGCAACACGACAAGCTGTGCGCCCTTCTGGGCCAACTTTTCGATTTTCTTGCGCAGGTTAATTCGATTCAGCTCCACATGGCTGGTGTTCTGTTGCTGTATGATGCCAATCTTCATTTCTTTATAATGGGTTAAAGGGTTAACAGAATGGGATAGGGGGGGATCTCCCGCAAAAACGAGTAAGTGCCACTCTCGCCATTGAAAAGGCAGCAGTAGATGCTCATGCCGTTGCTCACCATGAGACACTTGGCGCGCAGCACCATGTTGTAGCGCGCGATTTGGTCAAAAGTCGCTTGGGTTATGGTTATCGTCGGCGCCTTATATTCGACTACGGCGAGCGGCGTTCCGTCGGTTGCGGCCACAAGCGTGTCGCAGCGCCGTTTCACGCCGTTAAGTTCAAGTGATATTTCATTACCCATGAGTGCCATGGGATACTGCTTTTCCTCAATAAGAAAGTCGACGAAGTGCTGCCTCACCCATTCCTCGGGGGTGAGGGCCACAAAACGGCCACGAAGCCTGTCGAAGATTTGCGCGCCGTTTTTTGTCCTCTTTATATTAAATTGATATTCAGGAAGATTTAGTTTAACCACAACACAAGGATTTGCGTAAGAGAAAAATTCGTTGTAAATTTACAAATTATTTTCAAACGACAACACATCAATGGCGGCAAAAAAAGAAAGTATCACTTATTTTTCGCTCATGAAGGATATCAAAGCACGCAAGTTCAAGCCCATCTATATCCTTCATGGCGAGGAACCTTATTATATCGACAAATTGCAGGAGGCTATCATCGACAGCGCGCTCACCGAAGACGAGAAAGCTTTTAACCTCACGATAGCTTATGGCGTTGACGTGGCCGACGCCAAGCAGCTCATAGCCACTTGCAAACAATATCCGGCCATGTCGCGCTATCAAGTGGTGGTGTTGCGTGAGGCCCAGAATTTAGGAAAAAACAACAACAAGGGCAATGCCAATGAACTGAACGTTTTCAAGTTCTATGCGCAAAATCCGCTTGACAGCACCATTCTTGTTATTTGCTTTAAGGGCGGGACCATCAAGGCTAAAGAGTTTACCGATGAGGTGAAGAAAAATCAATGTGGCGTGATATATGAGTCGGCTCGCCTGCGCGACGGGCGCCCTGTGCAAGCCGCCGCCGAGAACTATGCCAAATCACTGGGTTGCTCGATCGACGACAAAAGTTCGTCAATGCTCGCCACAAACATCGGCAATGACGTGTCGCGACTCTTTGGTGAAATCGACAAGCTCGCCATGCTCGTGGGGCCCGACAAGGTCATCACTCCCGAGCTCATTGAGAAAAACATAGGTATCAGCAAGGATTACAACTATTGGGAACTTGAGGATTCGCTCATCAACCGCAATGCCCCAAAAGCATTGCGTATCGTCGACTACTACGAGCGCAATCCCAAAAACAATCCCGTGGTGGTGACCGTGGGAATGCTATTCTCGTTTTTCACCGCCGTACTGCTCTTTCGCACCGCCAAAGACCGATCTCCGGCTGGACTGATGGCCGCCACAGGCTCAAAAAGCTCATTCCGCATCGGCAAGTTTGAGGCTGCGGCACGGCAATATTCCACTCAAGCCTGTGTCAACATCGTCTCCTACCTGCGTCAGTGCGACTGCCGTAGCAAGGGCATCGGGTCACGTCAAGATTCCTACAAACTTCTCAAAGAACTCATCTATAAAATACTCACTGCCCGCTAATCGTGAAACAATCAACGGGCAGATGATGAGTTAAAGCATGCAATATCTTTTGCGGGTCACTTAACGGTGATGCGGAAAATAGTTCCCTCAATGAGCGAGCAATAGATGTGGCCTGTGGTTGGGTCGATGTCAAAGCCATTGACCTCGCTCGTTCCAAGTTGGGCGGCAAGCACAATGTGGTGTGTTTTGGCGTCAAGCACTGTGAGGCGTCCGCGTCGCGACCCTGTAAATATGTGTCCTTTGTGCTCAAGCACAATGCAAGGCGCATGCTCATATCCAAAGCCCAAGTCAACCTCCCATAGCTGACGATAATCAGCCGAACGCGTGTCGAAGGCCACAAGCGTGCCATCCATCGTCTTGGCATAGGCGACATGCCCGTCGCGGCTATGCCCCAAACTCTCGCGCACCTTCACCTCCTTGTCGTA
The DNA here is from genome assembly GCA_947169265.1 of uncultured Prevotellaceae bacterium. Taxonomy (GTDB): domain Bacteria; phylum Bacteroidota; class Bacteroidia; order Bacteroidales; family Muribaculaceae; genus Sodaliphilus. The sequence continues at coordinate 46,945 of CAMVPC010000015.1, read as the reverse complement.
GTGGCGCCACACCTCCTTTCCCGTCTTGCGGTCGATAGCTGTTGAGTGGCGGTCGGGGGCTACAATAACCACTCGCTGCTTTGTGACTACAGGCACGACATTGCCCGGGCTGTAGAGGCGAGCCGACTTTCCGTTGTCCCATTGCCACTTGAGATGACCGTCCAGACGGTCAAGACAGCGTAACCTTGTGTCCCATGCGCCGAAAAACACGTCCTTACCATCGACTACAGGTTCGGCCTGGCAGTAATTGGTGATGTCGCCACAGCGCCACAGTTGACGACGTGTCTTCACGTCCCATGCCTCAAATCCCATGTAGCCGCCTTGATAAAGGATCCCCTTGTGGACCACACCATCGGCGACATAGGGGCCGTCAGCCTCATGGCTCCACAGCAGTTTTCCGTCACGCCGGTTGATCCACAAGAGTCGCTTGTCGGCTGTGGGAATCACAACCATGTCCCCACTGACGGCGGGACGCGAAAAGAGCATGGCATTGGTGGGGTAGAGCCATCGCAATTTGTCAGACGTCTTGTCGATTGCCTTCGCTTGACCCAGCGAGTTGCCAAAATAAATACATTCCTTATCTACCGATAAGCGCGTGAATATCGACGCCTCATCGCGGTGCACAAGTTCCACTGTGAGGCGGCCCTCGCTCACGCGAGTGAGCGGCGCCGGCACATCGATGGCGTCAAGTGGGCACCGGGTGTCGCGAGCAAAGGCGAATTTAAGTTCGGGTTCCATGCCCAAGCGCTTATCCCACACCAACGTACTGTCGCCTCTCACCTCGAGTAGCGAATAGCCGTAGTTGCCGTCACGCATGTCAAGGGCACGCACCATCACTCCGTTAATGCCTCCGGTCACATAGTGCTCCCAATGGTGATAATGGCCGTTTTGATGGGCAACCACGGGGAAGCGACGCAAAATATCGTGATAAGCTACATAGTTGTCAAGGTCGTCCTTGAGTGGATAGTGGTTAATACTGAGCACTCGTTTGCCGGGCGTGACACGGGCCTGAAGCTCGCGCTCAAGCCAAGCGAGGTCTTCCTGCTTGATGTGTCCGTCGCCCATTTTCATGAACGGGCCGCAGTTGAGACCTATAACAACAAGACTGTCAATCTCAAAGACAAAGCGATCGTTGCCCCACAAGTCGACGAAAGTCTTGCATGCGCTTTGACTCCAATTGTTTTCGTGATTGCCGGGCACCACATAGAGGGGCTTGTTGATACCATCGAGGATGCTCTTGACATTGCGCAACTGCTCGTCACTGCCCTCGTTGGTGAGGTCGCCGGTCATGAGCACGGCCTGCGCGTCGTCACGGTTAATCTCTTCAACTGCAAGGCGTAGCTGACGCTCGTTCTCGTTGCCTGGCGACACATGAATATCGCTCAAAATCGCAAAACGCTGTGCCACAGCGCATGTGGCGCCAATAATAATCATTGCCGCTATCATCGCGGCTCGCTTAGTCGTGCTATAATAACTCATTGACATAGTTTGGGCGGTGGTTTGTATTGTTAGTAAACTGGGCAAATTTACGAAAAAAGTGGCTATATTTACCCAAAAATACACTTTTTTTTACAGGTTCTGCTTGGTTTTTTACCGATGACAAGCTGTTGTAGATGGTTGTAAATAAGCGAATTGTTGATTTCTGAGTTAATTTATTGGTCAAAATAGGGCTTGGTATCGATTTTATTTGTATCTTTGTATGTTTTAAACGAAACATAATAAAAACTATCAAATGCATGATGAATAACGATCGAATCATAGAGATCAACATCGAGAACGAGATGAGAACAAGCTACATTGACTATTCAATGAGCGTTATCGTTTCTCGAGCTTTACCCGATGTGCGTGACGGCTTCAAGCCCGTGCATCGACGCGTGCTCTTCGGCATGGAAAAACTCGGAAACTTCTCCAATGCGCCTTATAAGAAAAGTGCGCGCATTGTGGGAGATGTCTTAGGTAAGTATCATCCCCACGGCGATTCATCGGTCTATCTGGCCATGGTGCGCCTTGCACAAAACTGGGCCATGCGCTATCCGCTTGTCGACGGCCAGGGTAACTTCGGCTCAATCGACGGAGATAGTCCTGCCGCCATGCGTTACACCGAGGCGCGTCTTGCTAAGATGGGCGAGGAGATGATGACCGACATGGACAAGGACACTGTGAATTTCGACCCTAACTTTGACAACACACTCAGTGAGCCTTCGGTACTGCCCACCCGCTTTCCCAACCTGCTGGTGAACGGCGCGTCGGGCATTGCTGTGGGTATGGCCACGAACATGGCGCCCCACAACCTGACCGAAGCCATCAACGCATGCCTCGCGATGCTCGAGAACCCCGACATCGAAATTGACGAGCTCATGCAATACATCAAAGCCCCCGATTTTCCCACGGGCGGCATCATCCACGGCTATCAAGGTGTGAAAGACGCTTTCGAAACCGGTCGCGGCCGCATCGTGGTGAGGGCAAAATGTGAAATCGAGACCGAGAATGGTCGCGAGAAAATCATTGTGAGCGAGATTCCTTACAATGTGAATAAACGCGAGCTCATTGAAAATATAGCCCGTCTTGTGGAAGATAAGCGTCTCGATGGCATTTCGAACATCAACGACGAGAGCGACCGTCAAGGTATGCGCATCGTCATCGATGTGAAGAAAGACACCAATTCGAGTGTGCTTCTTAACAAGCTTTACAAGATGACCGAGCTGCAGTCGTCGTTCAGCGTCAATAACGTGTGCCTCGTGAACGGCCGTCCCGAGACCGTGAACCTCAAGCAGTTGCTCTATTATTTCCTCGAGCATCGCCATGAGGTGGTTATTCGCCGCACGCAGTACGACCTGAAGAAAGCTAAAGATCGAGCCCACATCCTCGAGGGACTTATCATCGCCAGCGACAATATTGACGAGGTGATTCACATCATCCGCTCGAGCAAGACTACCGAGGAAGCTCGTCAGCGTTTGGGTGAGCGCTTCAATCTTGACGACCTGCAGACGCGCGCCATCGTCGAAATGCGTCTGCGCCAACTCACCAACCTGGAGCAAGACAAGCTCCACGCCGAGTTGGAAGAGCTCCTCAAGACCATTGCTCATCTCGAAGACATTCTCAATAACCCCGACGTGTGCCGCAAGGTTATCGAGGACGAACTTATCGAGGTAAGGGACAAATATGGCGACGAGCGCCGCACGGCCATTGAATACTCGGCCGAGGAAATGAATGCCGAGGATTTCTATCCCGACGACCCCATGATTATCACCATCTCCCACTTTGGCTACATCAAGCGTACGCCGCTTAGCGAATACCGCACCCAGAATCGTGGTGGAGTAGGGTCGAAGGGCAGCGACACGCGCGATGAGGACTTCATCGAGTATGTTTATGAAGCCACTAACCACAACTACATGCTCTTCTTCACCGCGTTGGGCCGTTGCTACTGGTTACGGGTGTTTGAGATTCCCGAAGGCACCAAGAACAGCAAAGGCCGCGCTATCCAGAACCTGCTCAACTTGGGTCCGGAGAACCGCATCTATGCCTTTATTCGCGCCACAAAACTTAAAGATCCCGAATATAACCAGAATCACTATATCGTGTTCGCCACCAAGAAAGGCATTGTCAAGAAAACGCGCTTGAGCGAGTTCTCGCGTCCGCGTTCCATTGGTGTCAACGCACTCAACATTCGCGAGGACGACCAACTCATTGGCGCCATCCTCACCGAGGGCGACAGCGAAATCCTTCTCGCCAACCGCAACGGTCGTGCCATCCGCTTCAGCGAGACTACGGTGCGCGCTATGGGACGCACCGCAACCGGTGTGAAAGCCATGCGGCTCGACAACGAGGACGATGAGGTGATAGGCATGATTTGCATGCGTAGTTCGGCACGCGACGATGTGCTCGTGGTATCGGAACAAGGTATGGGCAAACGCTCGAAACTTGAAGACTACCGCGTGACAAACCGCGGCGGCAAGGGCGTGAAGACCATCAACATCACCGAGAAAACCGGCAAGCTCATCGCCATCAAGAATGTGAACGACGATAACGACCTTGTGATCATCAACAAGAGCGGCATCACCATCAGGCTACGCGTCGCCGACCTTCGACTCATGGGGCGTGCCACGCAGGGTGTGCGCCTCATCAACCTCGAGAAAAAGAACGACCAAATCGCCTCGGTTTGCAAGGTGCAAACCGCTCCCGAACCTGTTGAGGATGATCAGCCCACGCTTTTTGACCAACAAGAAATAGAACCACAAAATACTCAAGAGGGTGACGACGCCCCTCAAGAGCAGGAGAGTGAATAAACAAAAACATTAACCAATATCAAATTTTTTAAAAGTTATGAAAAAAGCATTTTTGATTTTGTCGTGTGTGGCACTCTTTGCGGGAGCCGCAAAAGCACAAGACGCACAATCTTTGTTCCTTCAAGGAAAGGCCGCGCTTGAGAAATTCGACAAGTTGGCCGAAGAACAATTGAAGGCACAGGTGCAAAATCCCGGGGCTCCCGATGCCACGCTGGGCGAGCGCACCCAATATCTGCTCGAGGGCATGGCGCTGCTTCAACAGGCGCTGCCTCTCGACAGCGTCAAGGAGACCGACAAGCATGGTCAGTATAAAATTGACAAGAAAACGGGTCTTCCCAAGATTAAGACCAAGTTCTCGAAGGATATCGTGCCCCTGCTCGTGAACCATGTCACCGATGTGGCAAGCATTGGTAATGCCGCGCTTCAAGCCGAAGACTGGACCAATTCCTATAAAGCTTTCAGCGCTTACGCCAAGATTCTTGAGGCTCCCAGCATGGGACTCACTCCCACTAAGGAGGCGCGTGCCGAAGTGGGCTTCTTCGAGGGTTATTCGGCTTACATGCTCAAAGACTACGAAAACGCTTTTGCCGCTCTCAAGCGCGCCGTAGACCTGGGTTATACCGAAAACAAGGCTCCCGATTTCAAGAACTCGTGTGTGGCCAATATTGTGCAACGCTACATTGACGACAAGAAAATTGCCGACGCTCACACCTATATCGATGGCCTCATCGCCAGCGAGCCCACCAACGCCTTTAATCAAGACATCAAGGGATTCGTGACCGAGCAAGACAAGGGCATGGCTGCCGCACTTCCTTTCTACGAGAAAGCCGCTGAGCTTGACCCCAATTTTGCCGACGCTTATCTTAACATTGGCCGTTGCATGTACAAAGCAGCACAAGATGTGATTGACAACAACCCCAATGCCACCGACAAAGATTTGGCACCCAAGTTGGTTCCCATGTACGAGAAGATGCTTCCCATCTTTGAGAAAGTGAAATCGCTCGACGCCGAGAACACGCAGGCCGGTCGATTCATTGACGACATTAAGTACAAACTTGAGCTCTTGAAATAATTATTCAAACAAATAATCGGCTGTGCATGATTTGATTTCATTAAAGGTCATGCACAGCTTTTTTAATAGGATGCGTTTCAACACCCTTTTACTCCTTATATTAATGGGCCTCTTCTCGACCCAAGCCCAGCAACGGCTGGTAGAGCAGGTCAAGAAGGACATCGCCTCGCTCAAAGTGAGTGCCGACGACTATCGTCGGGCCGCTAAAAAACTGGAGCCGGCCCTTAGCCACGACGACACCAAGAATAAGGCCGACACCTGGATGCTTGCCGGTAAAATAAAGTTCAATCTTTACGACAGACTCATGAAAACGCGAGCTGCCGGAAAAGAAATCGACAAGACCGACGCCGCAACGACCCTGCTCGAAGGCCACGAAATGATGGCTAAAGCGCTCTTGCTCGACACTGTCATTCTACGCGACAAGGATGGGAACACCATGCTCGATAAGCGTACACAAAGGCCCAAGATTAAGACGCGCTATTCGGGCCGAATCATGAAGGAAGAGCTTGCCCATCTTGTCGATTTCGGTGCCGCAGGTGGTGATTTCTTCATGAGCGAACAATGGCAAAAGGCCTATGAGGCCTGGGGAATTTATTGCGACTTGGCGCAGGCACCTGCGGCTGTTAAGCAACATGTCAATGTCCCCGATACCGTTGTGGGTTACTATCGTTTCTTTCAAGGGCTTGCGGCTTATCATGCCGGAAATGATACCGATGCCGTGACGTGTTTTAACGACGCTCTCAAGTTGGGCTACGAAAGCAAGCAACTTTACGACGGGTGGATTGACGCCTTGCGGGCGAGCGGCGACAAGAAAGCCTTGTGGCAGGTGGCCAACCGCGCGTTCACACGCTATGGCGCTACCGATAGTCAGTATGTGAACATCCTCATCAATGACTATTTGAAAGAAAAGAAATTTGATAGTGCCATGGCTTTGCTCACGCGCGCGATGGAACTTCACCCACACGATGCGCAGTACGTCGACCTGATGGGGCAACTTATCGAGGCGCAGCGCGGTCATGCCGCGGCCGAGCCCTACTATCGTCGCGCTTTAGAGCTCGATCCCGACAATGTAAACGCATCGTTCCATGTGGGCAACGTGCTCTATACGCGGGCCATGATGCTCGATCGGCAAAAGAGCGCCGACAAAGCCACCGAACTTTATCGCCAGGCTTTACCCTTTGTGGAAAAGGCTTATGAACACGGATTGAAGACCGATACCGTGCGCCAGGTGCTGAGTCGCCTATACTACGTGTTGGGTAGCGCGAAAATCGATGACTTATAGCCTCATCGCCTAAATGTGGCGCCAAATGTTTGGTCGGGATAAGGAAAAATAGTAATTTTACGCCAAAAATAAAATTTATAAGGTGAGTTGATTATGAAAATTGGAATAATTGTAGCAATGGACAAGGAACTGCGTTTGCTTGAGCCTTTATTGGAGAACATGATGAACGTGATGGTGGACGATTATAGATTCACTTGTGGACGTTTGTCGGGGCACGACATCATCGCGCTGAAAACCGGTATAGGAAAAGTGAACGCCGCGGTAGGGGTGTTAACGCTTATCAACAACTTTGACGTAGACATGATTATTAACACCGGTGTCGCCGGCGGTGCCAGCAAGCAGGTGAACGTCATGGATATCGTAGTGGCCGAGCGCGTGGCTTACCACGATGTGTGGTGTGGTCCCGAAACCACCCCGGGAGCTGTGCAAGGGCTACCACTTTACTACGAAGCGCCCACCGATATGCTGAAGAAAATTCCGTCGCGCCACGATATCAAGGTGGGACTCATCTGCTCCGGCGATCAGTTTGTTGATAGCATCGCCCAAGTTGAAGCTATACAAAAGAAATTCCCAGAGGTGCTCGCCGTCGATATGGAGTCGGGCGCAATCGCCCAGGTGTGCTATTTGCGTGAGATTCCGTTCTTCAGCATGCGTGTCATTAGTGATTCTCCGGGGGTGGGGCACGACAACGCGGCCGAGTATAACGATTTTTGGACCGAAGCGCCGCAACATACATTTGATGTATTAAAGCATATCTTAAAGTCATTGTAGTCAACTGAATGATATGGAGGAGAATAACGAACTAAAAATAGATTACACGAGATTGTTGAGAGGCATTTATGTCTCCCGCAAAGACCAAATAGAGGGTGGGGGAGTTGTCACCACCTTCGACATACGGATGAAACTCCCCAATCGCGAACCGGCGATTAGCCAAAGCGCTATGCACACGATAGAGCATCTCGCGGTCACTTTCTTACGCAGCCATCAACAATGGAAAGATAAAATCCTGTATTGGGGACCCATGGCATGTTGTACAGGCAACTATTTACTTGTCAAGGGAGACTTAAACCCATCCGACATTGTTCCCGTTGTGAAGGAGACCTTTGAGTATATAGCTAACTATGAAGGCGATGTTCCCGGCGCCAACGTCCACGATTGTGGCAACTATACACTCAACAACCTGCCCATGGCACGCTGGGAAGCCCGAAAATATCTCGTCGAAGTACTTAACGAGCTAAAAGAAGAAAATCTTAACTATCCTGCCTGAAAACTAAATAACCTGCATTATGAACAAAAACGCCCTAAAAACTTCTTCCCAAGACCTTAGATTCCTGAAACTCCTGGCGCGCAATTTTCCGAATATTCCCACCGCCAGCACCGAAATTATCAACCTTGAAGCCATCTTGAACCTGCCTAAGGGGACTGAGCACTTCCTTGCCGACCTGCATGGAGAGTATGAGGCTTTCCAGCATGTGCTGCGAAACGCTTCGGGAACCATTAAGCGAAAGGTTAGAGAGTTGTTCAAGGAAACCCTCGGTGGACGCGAGCAAAAGGAACTATGTACGCTCATTTATTACCCCGAGCGCAAGCTTGAACTTGTTAAAAGCGATGTGGAAGACGATGACGAATTGCGCGACTGGTATTTCATTACCATCAATCGCCTGGTGAAAGTGTGCCGCGATGTCTCGTCAAAATATACCCGCTCCAAGGTTCACAAAGCGTTGCCGGTCGACTTTGCCTACATCATCCAGGAGCTTCTTCACGAGAGTAGTACCGATCCCAACAAGCAAGGATATGTCGACGTGATTGTCCACACAATCATTTCAACCGGACGCGCCGACCATTTCATCATTGCGCTGTGTTATCTTATCCAACAGCTTACTATTGATAAGTTGCACATCTTGGGTGACGTGTTTGACCGCGGTCCGGCGCCGCACATGATTATGGACATCCTTTGCACATTCCACAATTTTGACATTCAGTGGGGTAACCACGACATTTTGTGGATAGGTGCGGCGGCTGGCAACGACTGCAGCATAGCCAATGTAGTGCGCATCGCCTTGCGCTACGGCAATCACTCGGTACTCGAGGATGGCTATGGTATCAACCTGTTGCCGTTGGCCACCTTTGCCATGGACGTGTATGGCGACGACAAGTGCGCCATGTTCCAGTCGAAGACACCCATTGAGAACGAGCGACAAAAGGCTCTCATAGCCCGCATGCACAAGGCAATATCCATCATCCAGTTCAAACTTGAGGCGGCGGCTATTAGGCGTAACCCCGACTTTGAGATGGAAGATCGCTTGTTGCTACATCACATCAACCCCGAGAAAGGCACCATCACCATCAATGAGAAGGAATATGAACTTACCGATTGTAATTTCCCCACGGTGGATTGGAGCAAACCTTACTGCTTGTCGCCCGAAGAGGTGGAACTGGTGAAACAGCTACACAACTCGTTCGTGTCGAGTGAAAAGTTGCGCCGCCACATCAACTGCCTATTCCGCAACGGTTGCATTTACAAAGTGATTAACGGCAATCTGCTTTTCCACGCTTCAATGCCCCTCAACGAAGATGGCTCCCTGAAGGATGTGGTCATCATGGGTAAGAAGTTCAAGGGTCGCGCGCTTTTTGAACGCGTGGGAGCGCTAATCCGCGTGGCATATTATGGCAGTGAAGACAAAAAGGAGAGCGACTATGCCAACGATTATATTTGGTACCTATGGTGCGGTAAGGACTCGCCGGCTTTCGATAAAGACAAGATGGCCACTTTCGAGCGCTACTTCATTGCCGATAAGGCCACACACAAGGAGACTAAAGGTTTCTACTACCTTTTGCGCGATGACGAGAGAGTGTGTGACGGCATTCTTGATGAATTTGACATCAAAGGTAACTTCCGCCACATCATCAACGGTCACGTCCCGGTCAAGACTATTAAGGGCGAGAATCCCATCAAGGCCAATGGCAAGCTCATGGTGATTGACGGCGGATTCTCAAAAGCCTATCAACCCGAAACCGGCATTGCCGGTTACACGCTAGTGTATCACTCACGCGGCTTCCAGCTCGTGCAACACGAGCCGTTCACCTCAATAAGAAAAGCTGTGGAAGAAGGCCAAGACATCAAGTCGACCAACCAACTTGTGGAAATGACCAATAGCCGCATGCTGGTGAAGAACACCGACGAGGGAAAAGAGTTGATAAGCCAAATTGAGGACTTAAAGATGTTGCTTGCCGCCTTCCGATCGGGCTTGATTCCCGAACGCGAATTTCGTCCCATCACCAACAAGCGATAGGATAAAAGCTACATCTAAAATTATGCTTGAAGTCGTCGAGTGCGTTTTGCTACTTGACGACTTCTACTTTCACCCTCACGCGGCCATCGCGGTAACTGGCGATCTTGCCGAATGCGCCATGGGTGAGGTCAATAATGGAACTTCCCACGCATCGGTCACACACCTTCACGACCACCGACTTGCCATTAGCCAAATTGGTGACCTTGAGACGCGTGCCGAAGGGTATCTTCTTGGGGGCGGCGCATGTCATGGCATTCTTGTTGAATGGCTCGCCATTGGCGTTGCGTCGGTTCCCTTTATAGGTGTTGCCATAATAAGTGGCAGTCCAGTTCCCGCTCACCATTGAGGTCACGGTGTCGTTGCTATCTTGAGCCAGCATCGACAGGCATGAGACAAAAAGGGTCGCGATTAGTATAAATTTCCTCATAATCGATTCTTTGTTAAGTTTGTGTTATCCCTGTTGAATTCTATTGCAACAGGATGTTGTATAATTCGGTGACATCGGTACCATTGATGGTGCCGTCTTCGTTTACGTCAAAATATTGCAGGTCAAAGCCACGATTATCAGCATCGAGCAAATAACCGAATAGCAAGGTGAGGTCGGCACCATTGGTAATGTCATCTCCATTGATGTCGCCTTTCAACTCTACCGCCTCCTCGACGATAGCCTTAAACCCCTGAAAAGCCTCCATACTCTCGTATCTTTCTCTCAAGCCCAATGGTACATAGAGCGTACATTGCTCCTTGATGTAATCAAATGCGTCGGGGGCGATATCAATAAGCTGGGGATTGCGCTCGCGTATATGGAGAATCCTCATGTTGTCGCACCCGTTGAACAAAGCCGACCCGAAACTGACCACGCTGTTACCGAAGCGAACCATGCCTAACTTGCTACAACCTTCAAAGATGCGGTCGCCGAAGTAGCGTGTGGCCGTAGGAAAAGCTATCGTGTCGATTGATGCACAGCCGGCAAATGCATATTGCTCAACCTCGGCCAGGGCACTGCCGAATGTGATTGATTTTAACCGGGAATTTTGCGCAAAGGCATACTCACCTATCGACACCAAGCGGGTGGGCAGGGATATATGGCCATCGACCTGCACATAGGCCGGAGGGCATAATAGCAGTTTGTTGCGATCCACATCGGTCAGCATCCCGTTGAGTGTGTTAAAATAAGGACTGGAGGCATCCACCTCAATCGTCGCAAATCGGTGACAGCCCTCAAATGCCCGGTGAGAAACTGTATTCACATTAATGCCTAATCTGACTGTAGACAGCGATGCGCAATCGCCAAAGGCACGTTCTTCAATAGACCATACGTTGTCGGGAATCCTAACGGCCTCAAGCGAGGAACACCCGGCAAACGTATCCTTGTTAATTACACGAACGCGGCTATTCAAAGTTACCTCACGCAACGTCGCGCAATCCTTGAAAGCGCGCTCGCCGAGTAAGTTCAGGCCCAATGGCAAAGTGACCGAGCCAAGACTGGCGCAACCATTGAAGGCATCGGCGGCTATTGACGTTATCGTAGAAGCCATCTGCACATGGCTCAACGACGAACATCCCGCAAAAGTAGCATCGTTGATTTCGATTATACCCTGGGGAATACTTATCGACGACAAGCGGGAGCAGCCTTGAAACGCTTGCGAACCGATGCGGCTCACGCCGGGCAAAATCGTCATCGAGGTAAGAGTGGGGCACCCCATGAATGCGCGGTCGTTAATCGTTGTCACCTGGTAAGACGTACCATCGTGCACCACGTATGCCGGAATGCGTGCCGAGAGCAAACCATAGTAATTGCGTGTGATGTCGCTCGTGCTCGTCACCACAGCGCGGTTGCCGCTCGCATTATAGGCGATGCCTCGCTCCATAAACGAATAAGCCCATGCGCACACAGTGCCTAAGCACAATAGCACGGCGGTTGCTATCAGGCGATATGTAGAGAACGGTGTTTTAATCATCAGTCAATTCTGGATTGTAGGGTGGGGGAGTTGACCTCATCGTGCGATACACGAGTATTACAAGCGTGATGGTAACAACTGCACTCGCTAGGGCCAACCAAGGAAACGAAGCGTCATCGGTGGTGCCAATCGTGTCGAGTTTATTGTCCGAAAAAATCTTTTCTTCAACTAAATAAGAGACGACAACCACCATCCCGTTGTTAAACGCATGTGCGATGATTGGAACCCACACCGAACCGCTCCACAACATCAGGTAGCCAAACCATGCGCCAAGCAACATGCGAGGCACAAAGCCATAGAACTGGAAATGGAACGCGCTGAAGATGATAGCCACTGTCCACACTAACAGGTGGGCACGGCGCGGATGACGGTCAAGTGCACTACCCAGCAGCGCCGAGCGGAAAAACAACTCTTCGCCCAGCGCGGTTATCACCGCCACAATCATCAGCATGACCAGCATATTCAGCAACGAACCAAATTGGAGCATTTGGGTGGTGATTTCCTGTGCCTTATCCTCGGCCGCGCGGAATGTTTCCTCAATCCCTTGCATCGATGCCGGAAGGCGCAATCCTTCGTTCCACATGGTTATCCAATTCATAGCCGGAAGTGCCACGAAATAAATCACAATTATCACTGCCACCCATTTGAGCGCAGGCGCTTTGTCGAGCCGCAACCGATGCCACAGGCCAACGCCATCGACCATTTTCGACAGCAATGCCACTGCCACTGCGGGCACAATGAAAGCGATTATATTTTGCAGCACCGAGGAAATCGCGGTTTGCTCCTTTGTCATCTCGGTATGGCCTCCGGTAATGACAAGCATTACCATCCCCACGAGTAACAGCCCCATGAGCAGGAAAGCGGCCAACAATAACCAAGACACCTTGGTCGAAAAAGCTTTGCGATAGTTTTGCGTTATCATTTTCATTAAATAGAACGACAAAGATAGGGAATTATTTTGTAAATCGCAACGCTTTGCCTACCTTTGCATGCAAAAATGTAGCATTCACAACCATTCGCATGAGCGATAAGCACGATATTTATGGTTCTTTTTAAATCTCTTGAAGTTTTTGGCAAATATTGTTCGTTGGTGTGGACGAGCATCGGTGTCCCCGACAAGTGGAAAGAATTTTTCAGGCGTTATATCAACGAAATGTATAAGCTTGGTATCGATTCCATTCCACTAATATTAATAGTGTCGATTTTCATCGGGTCGCTGTGTACGATTCTTATCAAAATCAATATGAGCAACCCACTCCTGCCACGCTACACGGTGGGACTGTCAACACGTGAAATCATTCTTCTTGAGTTCTCCTCAACGATTCTCTGCTTGATATTAAGCGGGAAGATAGGGTCGAACATAGCGAGCGAAATTGGCACTATGCGCGTCACCGAGCAAATTGACGCGCTTGACATCATGGGCGTTAACAGTGCCAATTACCTGATAATGCCCAAGATACTTGGAATGATCACCATCATGCCGTTCCTTGTGGTCATCTGCATGGTAACCAGTCTGTTCGGTGGATATATAATTTGTGTACTCACTGGCATTGAAACCCCCGACACGTTTATCTACGGCATTCAAACAGCCTTTATTGAGTGGTACGTGTGGTTTGCGCTCATCAAATCGCTGTTTTTTGCCTTCATTATTTCGAGCATTTCCTCGTTCTATGGTTACACTGTCAACGGCGGCTCGGTAGAAGTAGGTAAGGCGAGTACCGACGCTGTGGTGATGAGTAACATCATGATTCTTGTGGCCGACGTGTTGCTCACTAAGTTAATGTTACAGTAAAGAAATTTCACTCATGATTGAAGTCAAGCATATAGATAAATTCTTCGATGGGGGAGAGCGGCAAGTACTCCACGATATCACCGCCAAATTCTACGACGGAAAAACCAACTTGATAATTGGACAGAGTGGCTCGGGTAAAACCGTGTTGATGAAGAGTATAGTGGGACTTTTTAAGCCCGAAAACGGTGAAATACTCTATGACGGACGCGATATCATCGTCATGGACAAGAAGCAAATAAAGGAATTGCGCAAAGAAATAGGTATGCTATTCCAGGGCTCGGCGCTCTTCGACAGCGAAACCGTGATGGGAAATGTCATTTTCCCGCTCAAGATGTTCAGTGACATGAGCCACGAAGAACAACGTGAGCGCGCGCAATTTTGTATCGACCGCGTCAACCTTACCGGCAGCGAGGAAAAATATCCCAGCGAGCTGAGTGGTGGCATGCAGAAACGCGCTGCTATCGCTCGAGCTATCGCGTTGAACCCCAAATACTTATTTTGCGACGAGCCCAATAGCGGACTTGACCCTAAAACATCAATCGTCATTGATGATTTGTTGAGCGACATTACGCATGAATACAATATCACAACAATTATCAACACCCATGACATGAACTCAGTGATGGGAATTGGCGAGAACATCGTTTTCATCAACAAAGGTCATGTGGGCTGGATAGGAAATAAGGACCAGATTTATAACGTTGAAAACGACGACCTAAATAATTTTGTTTACGCCACCGACCTTTTCGCCGACGTGAGGAAATATCGCGTTGAGCACGGATATTCCAAAACCCGCGGCCGATAGAAAAATGATTTCTTTCCTTTTTTACTTCTTTACGTTCAACTAACGTTTAACGTTAAAAGAAGGTTAATGAGAAAGTCAAGGAAAAGGTCAAGGAGAAGGTTAAAGAGAATAATCTCTCATTTTTCCTAATATCACTTTTATCACTTCCTTATTACATCACAGAAGGAGGAGGTTTTAATTGCGTAAAAATAAATTCTCCGTGCAGAAATTTAACATAATATGTATTATGATTTTTTCTGTGTGGTTGATATTGATGTGAGATGTTGTTGCAAAAGACCGTATTAACGCCGTGAGACTTGAATATTTTCAGAAAATGATGGTTCATGATCGAATTATGGCATTTCCATTGTCATTGTTTTACAAACGATCGTCAGGATGCCATCATTAATAATTTTCATTTTTATGATAGCGTCTTTCTTAAACGAATTTTTGTCTTATCTCATGTAGCGTTTGTAAAAACAGTAATACCAACAAGAATGAATTTTGTTCCTTGATTGGAAAGTTTTAGAGTCCTATGTTGTTGTCTCTGCATCGATTTCTTCTTCTATCGCTGTTGTCCTGTTTTTATCTTCTGTTTTGCGCTTCTTGCTCAAGAGCAGTCGCAACAACGGATAGGCACGGTTAAGAATGAGAAGCGCCAGCATGGCAAGCAAATAATACGTCGCTAATTTGCGAAGCGTCGTCGTGGGGTCAAAATCTTGTCCCCAAGCCTTCAGGTCGTCGATGCTGTCGAGTTTCTCCACGTCAAGCGAAGAAAGAGTTCGCTTCCACTCTATTGTGCCGTCGTGAAGGAATACTACAGCAGGATTGCCGCGTGCCAGCATCTTGATGTCGCTGTCATCGCTGGTGTAGATGGGATAAGAGGCCATCGAAATGTCGTTCCACCAAGCCACCACATCGGATGTGGCCGACGTGAGTGCCACCAGACTTGCGTTATGAGTGCTGGCAGCATCAGCAAGGCGGTTCACGGGATAGACTGAATAAATATCTACGTTTCGCAAATCGGGGAACAACAACAACATGACATCCCCCTCGGGCAAAAGCACATCATCGGTTACCTCTACCCCATCGTCAAAAATCGCAAATGTCTGTTTATCTGCTTGCTGAGCAGGAGGGGTTGCAGCTCCACCCTCTTCCTTTCGTTCCACAAAAACCCAACCATCCTCCTCATCGGGCAAACTATCGATAGTGAATGTAACCTGCCGTCCGTCCTTTTTATATACAAACAAATAATTCACATCATCCTGCGCGGGTGTGGCCTGTTCGCTTTTTGACGCTACGCTCTCCCCCACCCTGTAAGGCCTAAAATCAAGCAAAGGCTGCTCAAAATACCCATAAAGCGACACAGCCAGCGCGAAGACGAAAGAGAGCGCCCCAACCACCCAATGTACAGCCGGACCGTAGAACGAAGGGTAGCGCCGGTTGAAGAGCAGGAGGTAATAAAGCAAGACGGCAAAGATGATATTCTTTGTGAATGTGGCCCAGTTGCTAAGCACCCAGGCATCGCCAAAACACCCACAATCGGGCACGGCATCGGTCACGGCCAGATAAAGCGTGAGCGGTAGCATGGCGCCAATAAACGTGAGCGCCAAAATGGGCGCTCCACGACGATAGCAGCCCACCAACAGACACACGCCCAGCACAAATTCAATGATAGCCACGGCGAAAGCCAAGAACAACACTTGTCCGCCACTCACTCCTACATGTAGCGCCTGGACGTATTCGGTAAATTTGTAAAAACTGCCCCAAGGGTCGATGGCTTTTACAAATCCCGAGAAAATAAACAAGCCACCGAGCAATACACGGAGCACATAAACGACCAAGCCGTGCCACCCATGGCGCGACCATGAGGCTAAGATTCGTTTAAGCTTCGCCATTGTTGTGCTTGATAAGAGCGAAAACAGCGTAATTCACCATATCTTGATAGTTGGCCGCAATGCCTTCGCTTACCAGTGTGTGGCCGCCGTGATTCTCGATTTCTTTGGTACGCTCCAGCTTAGTGAGGATGAGGTCGGTAAAACTGTTCACTCTCATTCCACGCCATGCCTCGCCATAGTCGGCATTCTTTGCCAGCATGAGTTGCTTGGTTTGCTTCACATACTTATCATAGAGCTCGAGGGCTTTGTCGGCACTGATATCGATATCATCACTAAAGCCCAGTTCAAGCTGGATAATTCCTATTATGCCATAGTTGACAATGGCGATAAATTCGCCCCACACATCATCGCCCACCCGACTTTCGCCCGTGAGTTCGAGTGTGCGAATGCGCTTTGCTTTAATAAACAGTTGGTCGGTGACGCTGGCAGGACGCAAAATGCGCCACGACGGACCGTAATCCTTCATTTTGTCGATGAAAAGAGCGCGGCACTGAGCCGACACTTGGTCATATTCCTGTACTGTATTAGCCATGAGCCGAATAGTTAATGAGGTGACTGATGTAATTTCAAATGCAAAATTACGATTATTTTTGGAAAATTCGACAAAAAAACTCACAAATGATTGTGGGAATAAAGAAAAAGTAGTAATTTTGCGCCGCCATTACAAGAAAAGGGCGATTTTACCACTCGCCCGCATGATTGTAAAATTTTAAACGTTTAAAATTAAAATGAAAAAAGGTATTCACCCCGACAACTACCGCGACGTGGTTTTCAAGGATATGTCGAACGAAGAGACTTTCATCGTCCGCTCCACAGTGAACTCGAAAGAGACTATTGAGCTCGATGGCAAGACCTATCCTCTGGTAAAGCTCGAGATCACGAGCTCGTCTCACCCCTTCTTCACGGGTAAGCAGAAGCTCGTCGACACCGCAGGTCGCGTCGACAAGTTCCTCAGCCGTTACGGCAATCGCAAGAAGAAAGCTTAAAAAACGGTCACACCTTGTCCTCTACTCGGGAAAACGAAACAGGCGGCGACTCCAGCGAGTTGTCGCCTGCGTTTTACCCAATCGGTCAGTGTGTCATGCCCGAATAAAAGTAAACATCCCAAAAACTAAAGTAAAAGTGTTAAATGTTGCGATAATCTGCTCGCTAAACATTTAACACTTAATACTTTAAACGCGCCTTGCACTTTAATGCGCTACTCGTTCATCGTGAGGAGGAGCTCCTCGTTGTTGCGAGTCATTTCCATGCGTTTTTTCATAAATTCCATGGCTTCGACCGAAGTGCGGTCACCCAGGAAGCGGCGCAGAATCCACATGCGGTTGAGGGTATCTTGCTTGAGCAATAGGTCATCGCGGCGCGTACTCGATGCCATGATGTCGACAGCCGGGAAGATGCGTTTGTTGCTCAGTTTGCGGTCGAGCTGCAACTCCATGTTGCCGGTACCCTTGAATTCCTCGAAGATGACTTCGTCCATCTTCGAGCCTGTCTCGATGAGTGCCGTGGCAATGATGGTAAGGCTTCCGCCATGCTCAATATTGCGTGCCGCGCCAAAGAAACGCTTGGGGCGCTGCAGCGCGTTGGCATCAACGCCTCCCGACAAAATCTTGCCGCTGGCGGGCGCGATGGTATTATAAGCACGGGCCAGACGCGTAATCGAGTCGAGCAGAATCACCACGTCGTGACCACATTCTACCATGCGCTTCGCCTTTTGCAGGACAAGGTCGGCAATTTTCACGTGACGTTCGGCAGGCTCGTCGAAGGTCGAGGCGATAACCTCGGCATTGACGCTGCGAGCCATGTCGGTGACCTCCTCGGGCCGCTCGTCGATGAGCAGGATAATCATATAAGTGTCGGGGTGATTCTCCGAGATGGCGTTAGCGATATCTTTGAGTAAAACCGTCTTACCCGTCTTGGGCGGTGCCACAATGAGACCGCGTTGTCCTTTCCCAATGGGCGCGAACATGTCAACAATGCGCGTCGATATGTTCTGGCGGCGATGACTTTCAAGGTCAAACTTCTCATCGGGGAACAGGGGTACAAGATGTTCAAACGGCGTGCGGTCACGCACAAACTCGGGTGTGCGGCCATTGATGAGTCTCACGGCCGTCATCGGGAAATACTTCTCACCTTCGCGTGGGGGACGTATGGTACATTCCACTACATCGCCGGTTTTGAGAGCATAATTCTTGATTTGCTGTTGGGTTACATAGATGTCGTCGGGTGAGGCAAGGTAGTTATAGTCACTCGAGCGCAAGAAACCATAGCCTTCGGGCGTGATGTCGAGCACACCGGTACCTTCCAAGAAACCCTCGAAGTCGTAAGGCGTATTGTAAGGAGCCGGCTGTTGTTGCTGTTGTTGCTGCTGATTGCCCTTGTTCTTCTTCTTTTTCTTGCCCTGCTGTTGTTGCTGATTTTCAGCTTTGGGCTCTTCGATAGTGATGGGAGCCCGTGCGGCCTCCTCAGCAGCTCGCCGTCGTTCTTCCTCGGCCCTTCGTGCGGCTTCTTCACGCTCTTCTTTCGTGCGTGGCTTGAAAGTGACGCCACCGCCATTATTAAAGAACGAGCCAAGCGATATATCATTTCCGGCTTTGCCTTGCGGTTGCCTTGGCGGTTGCTCAGTGTCGGGCACTGCAGGTGTCATGTCAACACTTTGCTCGCTCGTTTCGGGCTGTTGCGCATCAACCACATCTTGCGATTTGCGGCCACGCTTTTTCCCTTTTTGAGTAGGTTCGTGCTGTGCGGTCTCTTGCGGTAGCGGTTGTGCAGCGTTCTCGGCTGCAGGCTCAGTGCCCTCATTTAAAGTCTCGTCTTGGGGCAAAACTTTCTCTATGCGTTTGCGGTGTCCGCGCTTGTTCGGTTGCTCTTCCGGTGCACCTTCAGGTTGCTCAGGAGTCGTCACTTCGGCTACTGTTTCTTGGGCAGCAGTAGTTTCCTCTACCGGCTTATTCTTGGGAGGACGTCCTCGTCTCTTGGGTTTCACCTCGGGAGTATCGGGAATAACCGCTGTCACGACCTCAACCGATTTGTCATCGGCTTGCTGGTCGTTAGTTTTCTTTTTTCTTTGTCGTGTTTTCTTTTTATTGTCATCATCGACAGGATCGACAACTTTTTCTTCTTGTGCGACGGGTTTTTCTTCGGCAGCTTTGTCTTTCTTGGCAGTACGGCCGCGTTTGCGTTTAGGCTTGTCTTCGCCATTGAGCGATTCGGCAATAGCTTGCTGGTCAAGCACCTGAAAAACGAGGTCCATACGTTCGGCCGAATCGGTTTTCTTAATACCCATCGATTTGGCCAGCGAGCGCAGCGCGTCGTCGGCCATTGAGTTTAAATCATTAATGTTATACATATAAAAAATGTAAGGGGAAAGAATAGTTTCGCAATCGATGTGCCAGCGGGAATTATTCTACTACAACAAGAAATGTAGTGAACCCGTGCACAAAACAATACTTAATAAGGATTGTAAGGAAATGGACTAAAGCACCTGTCTAAGCAATTATGAGTGCCAAATCCTGTGCAAAAGTAGTAATAATTTTCAAATGCGACAACTATTTGGCGTTTTTTGCGCATTTTTTTGCCGTTTGTTGACCACATTTTTCTAATTTTGCCGGGAAATAAGTATCAATAAAGGTAAGTCTCGGCTATGTCGTGTAAAATTTATTGGCAACTTTTCATTACTTTTATGAAAATAGGCGCATTCACCTTTGGCGGCGGATGGGCCATGATTTCGATTATCGAGCGTGAAGTAGTGGAACGTCACAAGTGGATACCACGCGACGAGTTCCTCGACTTGCTGGCTGTGGCACAGTCCATGCCGGGCATCTTGGCGGTGAACATCAGCGTGGTGGTGGGCGACCGCCTGCGTGGCCTCAAAGGAAGCATAGCGGCGGCCGTGGGTGGTATCCTTCCGTCATTTACGCTCATCCTTCTCATTGCCGTGTTCCTCACGCCCGACACGATAAAGAACAACGAAATCATTTCAAGAATTTTCAAGGGTATCCGTCCCGCCGTGGTGGCCCTGATAGTGGCTCCTGTGCTCACTACCGCGCGTGCCGCCGGCATCACATGGAAAACAGTACTCATTCCCGTTGGCGTTGCCTTGCTCATATACTCGGGATTGCCCGTTATTTCGAGCCCTCTTGTGTTCATCTCGCTGGGCGCTGTGTGCGGATATGTGTATTATGTGCGCCGTGTTATACCCAACACGAAAGGAGGCGCCAAATGAGCATTTATCTAAAACTTATTTGGGCCTACCTCAAAATAGGACTTTTCGGCTTTGGTGGAGGCTATGCCATGCTATCGCTTATTCAAAGCGAAGTGGTTAACAATGGTTGGCTGAGTCGACAAATGTTTACCGACATCGTGGCTATTTCGCAAATGACTCCCGGCCCAATAGGTATCAATAGTGCCACCTATATCGGCTATGTGGCCACAGGTAGTGTGTGGGGCTCGCTTGTGGTGACGCTCACGGTGGTGTTGCCACCATTTATGTTGACCTTATGGGCGAGCCATTTCATCTCCCGTCACCAGCAAAGCGCTATTATAAAAGGAGCTTTCATGGGGCTGCGGCCGGTGGTAGTGGGACTGATAGCAAGCGCGGCTTTGCTGTTGATGAACAGGGAGAACTTTGGTTATGCCACCGACGAGCAAATCATTTCGATTGTTATTTGTGTCACATCGTTTGTGGCGGTTTATTTTGCCAAACTTCATCCTATTATCGTGATTGTCGCCGCCGGTGTGGCGGGATTTCTTATATATTGATTTCAAGCAATGGATTACAAGCAAGTTATAGAATTTCTTTACAAACAGCTACCCATGTTCGAGCGACAGGGTGGCAGTGCCTACAAACCCGGTCTTGAGACGAGCCTTGCTCTCGACCGATGGGCCGGAGAACCTCACAAGAAATATAAAACCATCCATGTGGCCGGTACCAACGGCAAGGGTTCCACATGCCACCTGCTTGCCGCAGCACTGCAGCAAGCAGGCTACCGGGTGGGATTGTATACGTCACCGCATCTCATCGACTTCAGGGAACGCATAAGGGTAGACGGCTGCATGATTGGCAAGGACGACGTGGTCGATTTCATGAATCGATACTTTAAAAGCGGTCTTGACCTTCGTCCTTCGTTTTTTGAGCTCACTTCGACCATGGCGCTGGAATATTTCGCTAAGCGACAGGTGGATATCGCTGTGATTGAGACCGGCTTGGGCGGACGTCTCGACAGTACCAATATCATCACGCCATTGATAAGTGTTATAACCAACATCAGTCTCGATCACACCCAGTTTCTTGGTGATACCTTGCCGCTCATAGCCACCGAAAAAGCCGGCATTATTAAAGAAGGTGTACCGGTGGTAATTGGCGAGTGCGACGACAAAGAAGTACGCAAGGTGTTTGAGGAGAAGGCGGCGGCTTGTCACGCGCGCATCATTTTTGCCTGTGATCGCCCCCAAGTGCTCATGAGCACCGACGAAATGGAAGTGACCACACGCGGATTTGGCTCGTTCACATGCGAGCTCAAGGGCGAATACCAAGTGGCCAATATCAATACGGCCTTAGTAACTTTGCGAGTGCTGAGCAGTCTCGGTTTCGCGTTGGGAATGAATGATGTGGAGGAGGCCTTTTCTCATGTAGGCGAACTCACGGGACTACGGGCTCGCTGGATGACGCTTGGCAAGGAGCCTACTGTGGTGTGCGACACGGGGCACAACATGGGCGGATGGGAACATTTGGCCACGCAGTTGCGACATGTGGAGTGCGACACGTTGCACATGGTCATCGGCTTTGTCGCCGACAAGGATATCGACTCCATTCTCGCGCTCATGCCGCGCAACGCGCGCTACTATTTCACGCAACCCGACAGCCATCGGGCGCTTGAGGCAAGCGCCCTTGCCGAGCGCGCACGAGAGTTGGGACTCAACGGCGAGAGTTATGACCACGGCATCGATGCCTTTGGCCATGCCATGGCACAAGCGTTACCCGGCGATTTCGTTTTCCTGGGCGGAAGCACCTATCTGGTGGGAGAAGTGCTTGAATGGTTAAAGCAGATGGGTGATAATCTCCCCCACCCCGCTACTTGACCATGTCGTTCTTAATGCGCTTTGTGAGGTCGTATTTTTCGACCAGTTTGCGCCATTCCTTGCTGGCGATATAGTCCTTGATGATAAGCGCGTGCTCCACGCTGTGCATGTCGCTGCCCAGCATGTCGCACAGGCCGTGCTCAATCAGCCACAAGGCGTTCACCTTGGCCGCCTTGCCAAAGTAGCCGGCGAGCGACAGCAGGTTCACCTGGAACTTCACATTGCCCTTGTGGAGTTTCTCATAACGCTCATGATGAGCGTTGTAATAGCGATATCGCTCGGGATGCGCGAGGATGGGGTGATATCCTTTCACCTGCACGTCAAACATCAGCTCATCAATCTCAATGAGCTCCTGCACAAAAGAATTCTCAAGCAATAAATAATTTCCCGGCATGGGCAGGACGTGGCCTGCGGCATATTCGCTCGACCAATACTCGTCGATGCGATATTCGGCCGAGGCAAAGATCTCCACAGGCAAGCCCTCGTCGACAATCGCCCGCTTAAGCAATTCGCACGCAGCCGTGAGTGTTTCGGGCGTGTTCTCGAAAGTCTCGGCTGTCACATGCGATGTGCACATCACGCGTAAGATGCCCATTTCGACCTGCAACCGCAACATTTCTATTGAGTCGGTAACGGTTTGTGCGCCATGGTCCACACCCGGAAGAATGTGGCTATGGACATCGGTATGATAAAACAGCGTAGTGGGCTCCTTGGGTTTGCGGCCGAATAAATTGAACATGGTTGTTGATGTTTTTTATTTTGGGCGCAAAATTACTGATTTCCTCATGAATCGACAATTAATTTAATCTTTTTTAGACATTACTATACAAAAACAGTTGGTCATAATTGTTTTTTTGACGAAATTTGCAGCCATTATAATATATCTTTTTATGGATAACGACATTAAACTTTTCAAGCAAGTGTATCATCTCACCGCCGACCAGTGCAATCCGCAACAGGAAATGCCCATGAGTCTGCTTGTGTCAAAAATCATCGATATAGCCACCTTGCACGCCAACGCGTGGGGAGTGGGTTATGACCGCCTCGTGCGCGACAACCAGGGATGGGTGCTCACTCGCCTCACCGTGGAGATGCGGCGCATGCCACGCGTAAACGAGCACTACAGTCTCTCGACATGGATTGAGGAATATAATCGTCACTTCTCGGTGCGACACATGGAAATCGCCGACGAGCAAGGGACCGTATTGGGCTACGCGAGTACCATTTGGTGCGTGATTGACTTCACCACGCGCGTTAGCGTTGACATAACTAAACTTGAGTACATCAGTCGTAACGCTTTACCCACAAAGCAATGTCCCATCGCCCCGCAACGGCGCATGACCAATATCACTCCCACGCGTACCGCCACTCATGAGTTCACTTACACCGACTGCGACATCAACAGCCACGTGAACACGGTGCGTTACGTGGAGTTGCTCCTTAACCAGTTTGACCTGGATTTTCACCGCGGCTTTTTCGCGCATCGTCTTGAGATGTCATTTGTGAAAGAATGCCGCTATCACAATCAAGCCATTGTTGTCATCGATGATAATGCGATGAACGACTGCCGGCTTGATATTGTGGTCGACGAGACACCTCGCGTGCGCGCCCGCATTTCATTTGCGCCACGCGAGTAATGTTGCCCGTGATAAGCACACAATCACTCATCGCTTCAAATAGCGCAAATTGTCAATTGTGACGTGATATTTCCCTGGAAAATGCTTGCATAATAAGTTTTATTTTCTAAGCGAGAAAAAAAAAGAGGCAAATTTGTTTGCACCATATTATTTTTTAGTAATTTCGCAACGTCATTGAGCAAGTAATGTTTTTTGAAAATTAATTTCACAGTTCTATGGTATATAAATTTCTTGTAGGGTCGGAAGAGGCCGCCAATTTCAAGCTCGAGATTGTCATTGACAGTAGCGACACTTTCATGCGCTTGCGCAATACTATCCTTGAGGCCGCCGGCTACGACAAAGGACAAATCGACTCGTTCTACATTTGCGACGAGGATTGGGTGAAAGAAAAAGAGGTCACCTACGTGGATATGGGCAGCGATAGTGACGAGGATATATGGCTCATGGACGAGACCAATCTCGACGAACTTATCGAAGAAGAGGGTCAGAAGATGAAATTTGTCTTTGACTATCTCAACGAACGCTATTTTTATATGGTGCTTGTCGACACGTTCCCCAAGAAAACGATGCACGATCCCTTATGCCAGCGCAAAGAGGGCCGTCCTCCCAAAGAAAGCGCCGACACATTTATCGAGCAGCCCAAGCCGATAGCCAAAATCGACACATCGATTGATGAAATCGACGAGGAGTTCTATGGTGAAACCGAGTTCAACGAAGAGGAATTGGGCGAGCTCGGCGAGTTTGCCGACGAGGATATGCAGTAATAGTTTCCCTTTATCCAAACAAAAGCCCCACCTTTAATCTATTCATAGCTATTTGCAACGTGCCCCTTTCACAGTCGCTGTGAAGGGGGCACGTTTTAGGATGCCTTTTGCGGGCTTGTCAACAAATCAGTTTATGCCTCGAAATTGTAGGTGACGATTTGCTCCAGGGCTGCCTTGGTGTCGTCGAGACGACGTACTGGCGTGTTGTGGGGCGCGGTCTTGACCATATCGGGATTTTCACGTGCCTCACGTGCTATGGTGCGCAACACCTCGATAAAGGCGTCAAGGGTTTCGCGGCTCTCGTTTTCGGTAGGCTCAATCATCATTGCCTCGTGGAACAAGAGCGGGAAATAGATTGTGGGGGCATGGAAGCCATAGTCGAGTAAGCGCTTGGCCACATCAAGTGTGGTGACGCCGGTGCTCTTGTCCTTGAGACCGTCGA
Source organism: uncultured Prevotellaceae bacterium (assembly GCA_947169265.1). Lineage (GTDB taxonomy): Bacteria > Bacteroidota > Bacteroidia > Bacteroidales > Muribaculaceae > Sodaliphilus. The sequence continues at coordinate 21,656 of CAMVPC010000015.1, read as the reverse complement.
AGACAAATTCGTGCTTGCACACGCCTTCGATGGGAAGTTCGAACACGTCTTTAAGCGACTCCTTCACATAGTTGGCGTTGAGTGTAGCCAGCGGGCCTACCTGCTTGACATTTTCTCGTCCGAGCGAGAGAATGTAGGCGTAGGCGCGCATGATAACGCCAAAGTTACCCAGATGGCCCGACACGTAGCCCAACGAATCGTCGCCATGTTGAACCATAAATCCGTCGGTTTCGTCATCACTCACCTTAACCACGCGTGGATTGGGTAGGAAGCGCTCAAGACCCGCTCTCACACCCACGGGGCCACTACCGGGACCACCGCCGCCGTGAGGCGTCGAGAACGTTTTGTGTAAGTTGATGTGCATGATGTCGAAGCCCAAGTCACCGGGGCGACAACGTCCCAGCAGCGGGTTCAAGTTTGCCCCGTCATAGTACATCAAGCCACCGGCCTCATGTACCATTGCTGCGATAGTGGCAATTTTGCGCTCGAAAATGCCGAGCGTGTTGGGGTTGGTCATCATCATGCCAGCCACGGTGTCGTCGAGCAGCGGACGCAGGTCGTCCACATCAACGGTGCCATCGGCAAGGCTCTTCACGGTCACCACTTCGAGGCCACACACTGCGGCGCTCGCCGGATTAGTGCCGTGGGCGCTGTCGGGAACAATCACCTTGCGGCGTTGTGTTTCACCGCGGCTCTCATGATAAGTGCGCATCACCATCAGTCCGGTGAGCTCGCCGTGCGCTCCCGCATAAGGGTTGAGCGTGAACTCGCTCATGCCCGACAATTCAGCCAAACTGTGCTGCAAATTGTAGTATACCTCGAGCGCACCATCTACGGTGCCGGCGGGTTGGAAGGGGTGCAGGCCCACAAAATCGGGGTGCACAGCCATATCCTCATTGATTTTGGGGTTGTACTTCATGGTACACGAGCCCAGAGGATAGAAACCGGTGTCAACACCAAAGTTGTTGTTGCTCATGTTGGTATAGTGACGAACCACGGTGAGTTCGTCCACTTCGGGGAGTTTAGGTCCTTCCTGGCGCAATAATTGCCGGGGCAGGTCTTCGATTTTAAAATTCACGAACTCGTTGGGAGGAAGCGAATATCCTTGGCGTCCTTCGCGTGAAAGCTCAAAAATGAGTTTACTGTAATATTGATTATTCATTGTCGTGCTCCTCCTTTATTCTTGTGGTGAATTATCGTCGTCACAGTCACACTTGGTCGACAGCGGGTTGGTCAAAACCTCGACGAGTTGGTCAATCTCATCAGGCGTGCGTTGCTCGGTGACACATATCAGCAATGTATCGTCGGCAATGCGGATACCGATATTGATGTCGTTGAGAGCCCCCACAGTAGCCAGCAAGTCAAGGTCTTGATCGGTCTTAACGGCAAATTCGTTAAGGAACGGCTTGTCGGGGTAAGCGAGCGTGAATTTGCCCGATTCCACTAAGCGCTTGGCCAGGTAGTGGGCACCGCTGTAGCCCATTTCGTTCACTTCGCGCAAGCCCTTGCGGCCCATGAGCGAAAGATACACGGTCACATAGAGCGCCATCAGGCTCTGATTGGAACAGATGTTACTGGTGGCTTTCTCACGGCGGATGTGTTGCTCGCGGGCCTGCAGGGTGAGCACGAAAGCGCGTTGTCCGGCGGCATCGGTAGTTTGTCCCACGATGCGTCCAGGCATTTTGCGAATTAGTTTCTTACTCGTGCATAGGAATCCAACGCCGGGACCGCCATAGCTCAAAGGAATACCCAGCGACTGGCCATCGCCCACAGCCACGTCGGCACCCCATTCGCCGGGCGTCTTGAGTACGCCCAATGCACTGGCGTTGCAGTGCATGATAAGCAATGCCTTGGCTTCGTGGCATGCATCGGCCCAACCGGTATAATCTTCCACGATGCCATAGAAATTGGGGGAGGCTACAATCACTCCGGCCACGTTGCCCTCGGCGAGTTTGTTCTTGAGGTCATCGAAGCTGGTGACACCATCCTTTTCCTGTATTGTGTCGAGCTCCACGCCATGAAATTTAGCGTAAGTGTGAAGCACACGGCGCACTATAGGACTTACTGTTTCCGAGACCAGCACGCGGTTGCGCTTCTTGGCGTTTGCCACAGCCATCATCATGGCTTCGGCGGCAGCCGTGGTGCCGTCGTACATCGAGGCGTTGCTCACCTCCATACCGGTGAGTTGTGCCATCATCGTTTGATACTCGAAAATATATTGCAGCGTGCCTTGCGAAATCTCGGCCTGGTAGGGCGTGTAACTCGTGAGAAATTCGCTGCGATCGAGAATGTGATTGATGACCGACGGCGAATAGTGGTCATAATAGCCACCGCCGGCAAAGCACGTGAGCTGCACGTTTTTGCGCCCCAGCTCGTTGAAATAGCGACGCACTTCGGCTTCGCTCATCGCGTCGGGCAAATCATACTCGCGCTTGAATACGAGTTCATCGGGGATGTCTTGATACAGGTCGTCGAGGCTTTTCATGCCGCAACGTCCCAGCATCGCATCCAAGTCGTCCTGCGTGTGCGGGAAATACTTATAAGCCATCTTATTGTGTGGTGATGTGTTACTCCCCTATGAATTTGCGGTAAGCTTCAGCGTCCATCAGGCCGTCGAGTTCGCCGGCGTCGGCGAGTTTCAGCTTGATAATCCAGTTGGCGAACGCGTCCTTGTTGATGAGGCCCGGCTCGTCTTCAAGCGCCTCGTTCACCTCTTCCACGGTGCCACCTACGGGCGTGTTCAAGTCGCTGGCAGCCTTGACGCTTTCCACTGCGCCAAATTCGTCGCCGGCCTCAAACTCGTCGCCCACCTCGGGCATGTCGACGTAAACCACGTTGCCCAGCTCGTGCTGTGCATAGTCGGTGATACCCACATAACCCATTTCGCCTTCAACTTTCACATACTCATGCGTTTCGCTGTAGTATAATCCGTCAATAATTTTACTCATTTTAAAAAAATTTATTGGTTAGTTTTATGATTAAATTTCGTTATTTCTTGTAGCTTTTTTTATAAAATTTCTTCTTCACGACCACGGCGGGGAACACCTTCTTGCGAATGCGCACACTCAGTTCGTTATCGAGAGCGCCGGCCTCGCGATCGACCAGCGCCATGGCGAGACTCTTGTCGACCGAGATACCACGGTAACCGGTGGTTACGTAGCCCACCACCTTGTCGCCTTGAAGTACTTCGTAGCCGTGACGTGGAATGGCCTTGTCTTTGAGTTCAAGACCCACGAGCTTTTTCGCTGAGCCTTCGGCCTTTTGACGCGCGCAGGCCTCTTTGCCGATAAATTCTTCCTTATCGAGCTTCACAAAGAAACCGAGCGTGGCTACGATGGGCGAAATCTCGGGACTGAGCTCGTCGCCATAGAGCGGGAGGCCCACCTCGAAGCGCAACGTGTCGCGACAACCCAAGCCGCAGGGTTGCACACCGGCAGCCATGAGCTTATCCCACATGGCGATAATCACGTCGTGGCCGGCATAAATCTCAAAGCCGTCCTCGCCGGTATAACCGGTGCGGCTCACAATGATTTCCTCCCCGTCACACTTCATGGTGAAGAAGGTGTAGAACGTGAGTGCCGTAGCATCAATTTGCAGCACGTTGAGCAATGTCTTTTCGGCCTCGGGACCTTGTACGGCCAGCTGGGCGTAGTACTCGCTCTGGTTGTCGACTTTCACGTTATAGCCCTGCGATTGTTCGTTAATCCATGCCACGTCTTTGTCGATATTGGCAGCGTTGATAACCAGGAAATACTCGTTTTCGTCAACTTTGTAAACCAGCAGGTCATCGACAGTTCCGCCATCGGGATAAAGCATCATGCCATACTGCACATCGCCGGCTTTCATCACGTTGATGTCGTTAGTGAAGATGTGATTTACATACTTTTTGGCCTCGGGGCCGGTGATGCGCACCTCACCCATGTGGGACACATCAAAAACGCCCACAGCGTTGCGCACAGCATTATGCTCTTCGACGATGCCGGCATATTGAATGGGCATATCGAAGCCGCCAAAGGGGCTCATGAGGGCACCGAGTGCCACGTGCTTGTCGTGCAGACAAGTCTTTTTCATTTCATCCATAGTTTTTTTGTTGGTCTTCGGTTAGAAGGTTTATAAATTGGTTATTTGATAGATTTCGTATAATTGTCGACACATCGATGTCGGCCAAGGCGGCCTCGAGCGTTTTCGAGTCTCTTTTCACTCCCCGCAATCGCGGCAACAGCTCGCCGTCAAGGTCACCGAGCAGGAAGAAATCGCCGGTGAGAAACACATTGTTTATTGTTCCGATCTTTTCCTCTACGTCAATGCTAATTTCCCCCACTCCATCGATTCGTGTGGTTGTGGTTGAGGCGACAGCCGACTTTTTTCCCCATCTGAAAGATGGCTCCAGATAACTGAGTGCTATTTCTTCAATGGAGCGCACATCATCGTCGGTGAGCGAGAGAATGCCATCACAAATATGGCTGACGGCATAGTCTCGGAAGACGTCGACCGTCATCGACGGCAGATAGCGCTTAAGCATTGTCACACGGCTCTCTACACTTTTGATTCCCTTTGATTCCAGCTTGGCGCGTGAGGGCGTGAGAGCACGCGCGATGTGCGTCATATCGGTGTCAAAGAGCATTGTGCCATGCACGATGGAGCGACCCGGAAGATGGTAGAAGGCGTTCCCGCTCACCTTGAGGCCGTCGACAAGGATGTCGTTGCGGCTGGTGTCGCTCGCGTTCAGCCCCAGGCCGCGCAACATGGCAACTACAGCCCCTGTATAACGCGAATAGGTCATAGACACATTGTCGCTCGAGGTCACATAGCTGAACATGATGTTGCCGCCATCGGCAAACACGCTGCCTCCTCCGCTCTTGCGGCGATATACCTCAATACCATGAGCTCTACAATAGTCTAAATCCACTTCAAGCTCAATAGACTGATTGCGGCCGCAAATCACCGTTGGGGGTACCACCCATGTAAAAAACACCTCATCGCCGAAATGGCGCGCCACATACTCTTCAGCCGCCAAGTAAAAAGGCAGGAAGCGAGGCTTGTCGTCGGGCAAACTAAGGTATTTCATCGGGGTCATGTTAATTAGTGGCACAAATATAGCGTTTTTTGCGCAATCCAGCACAATCTTCACTCATTTTTTTATTCACAATGGATCAAAAGCCGCTTGACAAGTCGTAAAAACGCCACGCCATGGTCGCAACCATAGACGTGGCGTTAAGATAAAACGGGTGGGCAACGTGTTTTATTTCACGCTCGAGGTCCACGCCTTGATGTCCTCCTTGCCGGCATTGTTAAGCAGGCGTCCCTCTTTCCAGTTGGCCTCGGGGTAAGCCGTCTTGAGGTCTTCGCATGACTTGTCGATGGTGCTGCCGCCCGATGTGGCAAAGGGAATCACGGTTTTTCCCTTGAAGTCATAACTTTCCATGAACGTGTTGATGATAGTGGGGCAAGTGTACCACCAAATGGGGAATCCCACATAAATGGTGTCGTAGCGTGCCATATCTTCCACTTTACCCTTGATAGCCGGGCGTGAAGTTTTGTCCTTCATCTCAACCGACGAGCGCGACTGCTCGTTGCGCCAGTCAAGATCGGCGCTTGTGTAAGGCTGTTCGGGCTCTATTTTGTAGAGGTCGGCACCTGTCACTTCGGCAAGGTCCTTAGCCACGCCCTCGGTGATGCCGGTAGCCGAGAAATAAGCTACGAGCGTCTTGGTGTCGCCATTTTGATTTGCACTGTTTTGTTCTCCTTTGGAGCAACCGCTCATCGACATGGAAGCCAGTCCTAAAATTGCCATAAAAAGAATCTGTTTCATTGTTGGTTAAATTAATATTATTAATGGTTATTTAACGTTGATTATTCATTGCAGTTAACCGCCGGTATAATGCGTCGGCGCAACGCTCGCCGTCGATAGCACTCGACACGATTCCGCCAGCATAACCGGCTCCCTCTCCACACGGATAGAGTCCGGTGTGAGTCACGCTCTCGAGTGTAAACGCGTTACGCGCCACCCGCAACGGCGACGATGTGCGCGTCTCGACCCCGATGACGATAGCGTCGTTAGTGAGGAAACCACGAGCCACACGGCCAAAGCGGGCAAAACCTTTCCTGAGGCGCTCGCCCACGAAAGTGGGTAGCCACCGCTCGAGCCTCGACGGCTGCAATCCGGGCGCGAACGAAGAAGGTGGTAAGAGTTTTGACGGCTTTCCCTCAACAAAGTCTTTCATTCGTTGCGCCCCGGCGACCTGCGAGTTGCCGGCTTGCTCAAATGCCCGGCGTTCCAAGTCGTGCTGAAAACGCATCATGGCCAATGAGCCGTGAGAAGAGTAAGCTGCGGGAATATCCTCAGGCCTGAGCTCCACGACCATTCCACTATTTGCCCAATAAGTGTTACGGCGGCTTGGTGACATACCGTTAACCACGAGTTGGCCCGGCTCGCTTGCCGCTGGTACCACAATACCTCCCGGACACATGCAGAAGGAATACACGCCACGTCCATCGATTTGGGTGACAAAGTTGTATTCGGCGGCCGGCAAGTAGTCGCCACGGCCGCTTTTGCTGTGATATTGTATTTGGTCGATGAGGTGTTGTGGATGTTCCAAGCGCACGCCCACCGCCAGCGGTTTCACTTCGAGTTGCACATGGCACGCGTCGAGCATGGCATACACATCACGAGCCGAGTGGCCGGTGGCGAGTATTACTGGGCCATCAAACTCCTCACCGCCGGAGCAGGTCACCCCCACGACCTCGTTTGAATTAGCGCGCACACGCAATTTTACCACTCGCGTGTTAAAGTGAATCTCGCCTCCACAGGCTTCGATGGTTTGGCGCATGCTTTCAATCACGCCGGGCAACTTGTCGCTACCGATATGGGGGTGGGCGTCAACAAGAATACTCTCGTCGGCGCCGTGCTGATGAAAGATGCCCAAGATGCGTTCCACACTACCTCGTTTCTTGCTGCGTGTGTAGAGTTTGCCGTCGCTGTAAGCACCGGCGCCACCTTCACCGAAACAATAGTTTGAATCGGGGTCGATGAGACCTTCGCGCGAGATGCGCGCCACATCCACACGGCGGTCGCGCACGTTTTTGCCGCGCTCCAGTACAATGGGCTTTATGCCCAATTCAATTAGTCGTAGTGCGGCGAACAAACCGCCGGGACCAGCGCCTACCACAACGGCCTGTAGGCGGCCGTCGACGGGGCGATAGTCGATGGGTGGCACAAGATAGTCCTTGGTCGGCTGCTCATCGATAAAGACACGCACTTTCAACATCACCATCACCGGCAGCTTGCGTGCGTCGATAGAACGCTTGAGCACTCTCACGCCCTTGAGGCGTGTCTGCGACACCGCCAGCTCACTAGCCACAAAATGCGCCAGCTCTTCGCTGTCGTGGGCTACTCGTGGGCTCACCTTAAATTGTAATTCTTTTATCATATTCCACCGCAAAGGTAAGGATTATCCCTCAAATAGAAATGGCAAATAATGCCGAATATTGTGTAAATCCGTCCAAAAAAAACTTTTTTTTCGTAATTTTGCCGAAAAATTCAATTATAAGTGATGAGCAATACTCCTTTCCTCTTTGCCGGCGCACTCTTCGATCTCGATGGTGTGCTACTCGACACCGAGGGGCTATACACCCGTTTTTGGCATGAGGTTGACTTGGCGTTTCCCACAGGCGTGCCACGATTTGAGGCAATAATAAAAGGTTCAAATCTTGGCCACATACTCAACACCTATTTCCCCAAGAACCGGCATGACGAAATCGTGGCCATGCTTGACGGATTCCAGCACGATATGCGCTATGAGTTTTTCGAGGGCGCACTCGAATTTGTCGACGCACTGCACGACCGTGGTGTGAAATGCGCAGTGGTGACCAGCAGCGACAACAAAAAAATGATGTCGCTTCACGAGCAACACCCCTACTTTGAAAAGCATTTTGACACTATTGTCACAGGTGAAATGGTGACCAACCCAAAACCAGCGCCAGACTGTTTTCTCCTTGGTGCAAATCTACTTGATTGCGAAATAGATAAATGCCTTGTCTTCGAGGATTCCTTTAATGGTATTGAGGCTGGGCTGCAAAGTGGTGCCACTGTAGTTGGGTTGGCCACGACCAATCCCCGCGACAAGGTGGCCGAGCGCTGTCACCGCTGTTACGACACTATCAGTCAAATCACCATCGACAACCTAATATACCACGAGGCATTTCGGCGCTTGTGAATAAGTTTTGAGTGAGATTGAATTGTTAATTCAATCATATTTGCTAACTTTGCGGATTATTTATTCACAACAGTTAGCAATTTCATGATGGAGCTCACCATTCACATTGTTTATCTTGCTTCGGCAACAGCCCTATTGACCGCTATGGCCCGATGGGATGTGCTGATGTTGCGCGAAAACGATTTCATTGGTAGCCAATATCTTAGCTGGTTCAGAGAAACCGAAGAGAGCTTTTCCATCAAGCGTATCATCGCGCTGGCGGCCATCTTTGTTTCGATGGCGAACCTCGGCGTTTATGTAGAAGCTTTCGTGGCTGTGGTGCTCATAGTCTTAACCGTATTTTTGCTCGGTAAGCGAGGCGAGAAGACGTCGCCGGTTGTTGTACCATTGTGGCGCCCCCTCGTAATGGAATTGGCGCCAATGCTTATCCTTGTGGCGGTTGTGGCCCTCTTTGGCGCCGGAGACATTGACCAGTCGCTGGTATGGGCGGCGCGTGTAGCGCTTTTGCTTACTGTCTTGTCATCGGCGTTCGCGCTATTCGCTTGTAAGCTGTGCGGTCGCTCAAAACCACAAATTAACGAAAATCAACAACAAACCGAAATATGAGTAAATTCAAAGAGTATAAAAGATTCAATTTGAGCGACATCAACAAGGATGTGCTCAAGCAATGGGACGAAGAAAACGTATTCGCGCAAAGCATCGCTGTGCGTGAGGGTGCGCCATCATTTGTGTTTTATGAAGGCCCCCCCAGTGCCAATGGTATGCCGGGCATCCACCATGTGATGGCACGAACCATCAAGGACATCGTGTGCCGTTACAAGACAATGAAAGGGTTCAAGGTATTGCGCAAAGCCGGATGGGACACCCACGGGTTGCCCGTGGAACTGGGTGTGGAGAAATCGCTTGGCATCACCAAAGAGGATATCGGCAAGAAAATCAGTGTTGATGAGTATAACGCCACATGCCGCAAGGAAGTGATGAAATACACCCACGAATGGGAAGACCTCACCCACAAGATGGGATACTGGGTTGACATGAAAGACCCGTATATCACTTACAAGAACGCTTATATCGAGACATTGTGGTGGCTCTTGAAGCAAATATACAACAAGGGGTTGCTTTACAAAGGTTACACCATCCAGCCCTATTCGCCCGCCGCTGGTACCGGCTTGAGTTCACATGAGTTGAATCAACCCGGGTGTTATCGCGACGTCAAGGACCAAACGGCGACAGCCCAATTCACCGTAAAGGACAACGGACACAAAGCTATCGAGCTCATCAAATCGAAAGCCGACGAGAAATTCGGGCGCCACATTGTCATTCTGGCTTGGACCACTACACCGTGGACGCTACCCAGCAACACCGCATTGTGCGTAGGACCCAAAATAAACTATGTGGCCGTGGAAAGCTATAACCCCTATAACGGAGAACCTGCCACGTTCCTTTTGGCGAAAGACCTCGTGAGCGCTCATTTCAAGGCCGAAGGAGCCGAGAAACCGCTCGATGAGTATACCAAGGGCGACAAAGTAGTGCCTTACCGCGTGATTGCCGAATTTACCGGTGCCGACCTGGTGGGGATTCATTACGAACAACTTTTTCCGTGGGTGAAACCCGTGGAGAAAAACGGCGACGAATTGGTGGCCAACGACAATGGCTTCCGCGTCATTCCCGGTGACTATGTGACTACCGAGGATGGTACGGGTATTGTTCACATCGCACCCACCTTTGGCGCCGACGACGCCCGCGTGGCCGCCGCCGCCGGTGTGCCGCCTCTTTACATGATTAACAAAAAACGCGAAACGCGTCCCATGGTCGACCTCACCGGCAAGTACTATACGCTTGACGACCTCGACGAGGAGTTTGTTGAGAAGTTTGTCAATGTTGACCTTTATAAGGAATATGCCGGCGCTTGGGTCAAGAACGCTTATAATCCAAAATATACCGTCGACGGGAAATATGACGAAAAAGCCGCCAGCAGCGATGAGGATCTCAACATCTACATGAGCGTGCGCATGAAACAGGATGGCACCGCCTTCCGCATTGAGAAACACGTGCACAACTATCCGCATTGCTGGCGCACCGACAAGCCGGTGCTTTACTATCCGCTCGACAGCTGGTTTATCCGCTCCACGGCGCGCAAGGAACGCATGAGCGAGCTCAATGCCACCATCAAGTGGAAACCCGAGCACACCGGAACCGGACGCTTTGGCAAGTGGCTCGAAAACCTCAACGACTGGAACTTGAGCCGCAGCCGATACTGGGGCACCCCGCTCCCAATCTGGCGCAGCGAGGACGGCGAAGAAATCTGCATAGGCAGTATCGAAGAGTTATATAACGAAATCGAGAAAAGCGTGGCCGCCGGATTGATGGCATCGAACCCCTACAAGGATAAAGGTTTCGTCCCCGGCGATTATAGCGACGACAACTACAACAAAATAGACTTGCACCGCCCCTATGTTGACGAGATTATCCTCGTGAGCGATAGCGGCAAGCCCATGAAGCGCGAGCTCGACTTGATCGACGTGTGGTTTGATAGCGGCGCGATGCCGTTTGCCCAACTCCACTATCCGTTTGAGAACAAGGAGCAGGTTGATAACGGCACGTTCTTCCCCGCCGACTTTATCGCCGAGGGCGTGGACCAAACGCGTGGCTGGTTCTTCACCCTACATGCCATCGCCACAATGGCCAAGGACAGTGTGGCCTATAAGAGCGTCATTTCCAATGGCCTTGTCCTTGACAAGAACGGCAACAAGATGAGCAAGCGCCTGGGCAACGCGGTCGACCCGTTTGGCGCTATCGAGAAATATGGGTCCGATCCGCTGCGTTGGTACATGATTAGCAACTCTTCGCCGTGGGATAACCTCAAATTTGACACGGCAGGCGTTGAGGAAGTGAGCCGCAAATTCTTCGGTACGCTTTACAACACTTATTCCTTCTTTGCGCTCTATGCCAACGTTGACAACTTCGAGCCCGCGGCAAAGCCTGAGATTCCGCTCGCTGAGCGTCCCGAAATCGACCGCTGGATTCTTTCCTTGCTCAACAGTCTCATTGTGGAGGTAACCACGCAACTCGACGACTACGAGCCCACCCGCGCCGCACGCGCCATCAACGACTTTGTTGACGAGAACCTGAGTAACTGGTATGTGCGACTCAATCGCAAGCGCTTTTGGAACGGAGAGTTGGCCGCTTATCAAACACTCTACCGGTGTCTTGTAACCATATCAAAGTTGATGGCTCCCATCGCTCCTTTCTATAGTGATATGCTCTACCGCGACCTCACCGGCAAGAACGAAAGTGTGCATCTCGCCCTCTTCCCCACACCAGACCAGACGATTGTTGACAAGGCGCTTGAGAGCCGTATGGCCATTGCCCAGCGAATCACGTCGATGGTGCTTGCCCTTCGCCGCAAAGAGAACATCAAGGTGCGCCAACCGCTCACCGCTATCATGGTGCCCGTGGCCGACGAACAGCAGCGTGCCGACATCGAGGCTGTGGCGCCACTCATTACCGGAGAGGTAAACGTAAAGCAAATCAAACTGGTTGCTGGTGACGAGGGCGTGCTGGTGAAACGCATCAAGCCCAATTTCAAGGCTTTGGGACCGCGTTACGGAAAAATCATGAAGGCTATTGCCGCACAGTTGTCGACCTTGTCACAAGGAGCGATAAACGAATTTGAGCGCGTGGGCTCGGTCACGCTTGACATTGATGGCCAGCAAGCCGTTATCAACCTTGCCGATGTGGAAATAATCAGCGAAGATATTCCCGGGTGGCTGGTGGCCAACGAAGGCAACCTCACCGTGGCGCTCGACATCACCATCACGCCGGAACTCAAACTTGAGGGTATGGCGCGTGAGCTGGTGAACCGCATTCAAAACCTCCGCAAGAGCTCGGGACTCGACATCACCGACCGCATCAGCGTCGTGATTGCGCCCGACGAACGCACCGATGAGGCTATCGCCGCCCACCGCGACTATATCGCCACACAAGTGCTCGCCAACACTATCACCGTGGCCCCTCTCGATGATGAGGCTACCGCGCTCGACATGGACGGCTGGACGCTTAAAATCAAAATCGAAAAAAACTAATTCTATAAACCTCAACTTTAAACGACTATGGCCGAAAACATTGAAAAATCGCGTTACAGCGATGAGGAATTGCAAGAGTTCAAGCAAATTATCCTCGAAAAAATGGAGATGGCACGCGAAAATTACGACTTGCTCATGTCGCGCATCATGAAGAATGAAAGCGACACCGGCTTTAACGTGCTCGAAGAAGGAGCCTCCACGCTTGAAAAAGAGGAGGCCAGCCAACGCGCCGCACGTCAGCTCGACTTTATCAAGAAGCTGCAAGGCGCACTCGTGAGAATTGAAAATAAGACCTATGGCGTGTGTCGCGTCACCGGCAAGCTCATCCCCAAGGAGCGCCTCATGGCAGTGCCCCACACCACCCTTAGTGTCGAAGGTAAAGAAATCGAACAAAAACTAAAAGGACGTTAACGCGCGTGACGGGCATCCATCATGAATGTCCGTCACCGTACCCACATTGAAATATTATCAAATGAAGAAACTGTCACATGGCACACTGGCAGCGGCTATCATCGTGCTGGCCGTTATCGTCGACCAAGTTGTGAAACTATGGGTCAAGACCCATTTCTATTATGGCGAAGAGCTGGAAATCACGTCATGGTTTAAACTGCTGTTCATCCAAAACAACGGTATGGCCTTCGGTTGGGAAATGGGAAGCAAATTCTTTCTCACGTGGTTCCGCATCATCGCCACGGTGGCATTTATAGCCTACCTGTGGAAGATTCGTCGGCGAGATGACCTGCCACGCGGTTTTGTTGTGTGCATAGCCCTAATCACAGCCGGTGCCTTGGGCAACGTGCTTGATTGCGTGTTTTATGGAAGAATCTTTGATGACCCCGCGGCACCAGCGGTGGCGCAACTCTTTCCCGCCGACGGCGGCTACGCGTCATGGTTTAACGGCAAAGTTGTTGACATGTTCTACTTTCCGCTCGTTGAGTGGGACTGGGGTGGCGAGCATTACGTGTTCTTCCGCCCGGTGTTCAATGTGGCCGACTCATGCCTCACGGTGAGCATCTTCACTCTCATCCTTTTCTATTCCAAACACTTGGTGAAAGGAGATGAAAAGAGCACTGGCGAGGAAGAGAAAATTAAGGATAAAAACACAACGCAACCGGCAGAATAACCAGCCTCCGCTCTCACAATGCGACACGTCACCGCTCTCTTTATCATCTCTTTGTTGGGCCTGTTGTCGGCGCTTATCGCCTGCGATCGTGCCCCAAATGGTATCATCAAGGAGAGCAAAATGGAAAAGGTACTCATCGACATGGCAAAAGCCGATGCCTACATAGGCATGAATCCTGATAAGTTCCCTAACGATTCCACACGCATGGTGCTCAAACAATCGGTACTGGCCGCTCACGGTTACACCATACACGACTTCGACACGTCGCTCGTGTGGTACGCCCACAACCTCGACATCTACGACAAGGTATTGCAAAACGCCACAAAAGAACTGCGCGACGAAGTAAATAAAAAGGGAGGCACTCCTTCAAGGTACATGGGTGGTGCCGACTTGCCACAAATGCAGCGTCCCGCCGCACAGCACAAGCAGTACGCCAATAATGGTGACACCGCCAATGTGTGGAAGGAACAAAAGACGTGGGTGCTTGCCGGCGGCAACACACACGGCCACATTCCTTTCGACCTCAGGCCCGACCAAGAAAGCCGTAGCGGCGACCGTTACCAATTGCAACTCAAAACATTCAACGCCGCCAACCGCATCACCGTGTTGCTCGCCGTGGACTATAGCGACGGAACCACCTCGTTCGTGGCAAACACGATGAGCACCGACGGATGGAAAAGCTATGACCTGCAAGCCGATACCGCACGCATTGTCAAGCGCGTGTATGGAAGCATCGGCTACCAAATCACACCGGGAACTATCGCCTTCCTCGACAGCATCCAACTGTTGCGCACGCACTTTGACCCTCAGCGATTTACATCTTTCAGGACCCAGAAAATCCTCAAGCCGCGCGACAGCGATGCCGCCGAATCCCGGCCACAAGTGTTCACGCCCAAAGAGGGTGTGAACAAATCGAGCACGCCATCACGCCCGACCATACCCAATCCCAATGCCCAACATCTACCCCGCACGAGCGACCAGCGTCGCTAAACACCTAAATCCACAATCATGGTACGCTTGTTGGCCACTTATACACTTGTGCCGGGTCGGGGGCTACTCATCAACCACATTACCACGCTTGACGATGACAGCCGTTTCGTCGCCTGCGAGCCTCTCACTAAAGAGCTTTCTCATACCCGATTTGTAACTGATACGCTGCTCTTGTTATCTGTCGACCAATCCATACCCGACGAACATGCCACAACCACTTTCTCAGCCCTCTTTGCCGCAATGCCTGAGCTTGCTCAGGGCACTCCTGTGAAATACTACTCAATGCACATTGAGCATTGACGCGAATCGCCATAGCAATTCTTAAAGTTTCAGTTGTTTTTCAGCGGTAAAGATTTTAAAATCGTTACTGAGAAAATGGAGAAATGTGAAAAATCATTTGTACCTTTGTAGGTTGAAACGATTGCAATGGAAGATTACTTGGAAAAACTGAACCCTCAGCAGCGCGATGCCGTGCTCTATACCGACGGTCCTCAGCTCGTGATTGCGGGTGCCGGCTCGGGCAAGACGCGCGTGCTCACTTACAAGATTGTGCACTTGCTCAAGAACGGTTACGACGCTCACCGCATTTTGGCGTTAACATTCACCAACAAAGCGGCGCGTGAGATGCGTGAGCGCATCCTCTCGCTCACCGACGAGCAGGTGGCGGCTCGCCTGCAAATGGGGACATTCCACTCGGTGTTCGCGCGCATCCTTCGCATCAATGCCGAGCGGCTGGGCTTCAGGCACGACTACACGATATATGACGCGGCCGACTCCAAGTCACTCATCAAACTCATCGTGAAAGACATGGGGCTTGACGACAAGAATTACAACCCATCGTCACTGCAGTCCCACATCAGCCGTATGAAAAATGCTTTGGTCTCGCCCGAGGAGTACCGCAACAATCACGAATTTACCATGGCCGATGAGCGCGCCAACCGCCCACTTACGGCCCACATCTTCGCCACCTACTGCGAACGTTGCCGTCTGGCAAATGCGATGGACTTTGACGATTTGTTGTTCAACACTTTTGTGCTATTGAATGACAACGAAGATTTGCGACAGCGCTACCAAGAGTTTTTCCAGTATATCCTCGTTGACGAATACCAGGACACCAACTATGCGCAACACGCCATTATCAGGATATTGGCCAACAAAGAGAAGAAACTGTGTGTAGTGGGCGATGACGCGCAGTCGATCTACTCGTTTCGCGGAGCCAACATCAGCAATATCTTGTCCTTACAAAAATCGTTCCCGGGCTTAATAATATTCAAACTCGAACAGAATTATCGTTCCACAAAAACAATTATCGATGCGGCCAATTCACTCATCGACAAAAATAGAGGTCAAATAAGGAAACAAATTTTCACCGACAACGAAACAGGCGGGAAAATAAAGGTTTTCAGGTGCTATAGCGACTTTGAGGAGGCCTACGTGGTGGCCAGCCAAATAATCTCACTCAAAAGGGCCACCGGATGCAACTATAACGACATTGCCGTCCTGTATCGCACCAATGCGCAATCGCGACGACTCGAAGAAGCGCTGGGCAGCGGAGGATTGCAGGATAAGCACGGCAGCAAGCGGCGCGCCATTCCCTATCGCATCTACGGCGGCTTGTCGTTTTACCAGCGCAAGGAAGTGAAAGACGCTGTGGCTTACATGCGATTGTCAACCAATCCTCACGACGACGAAGCATTGAGACGCGTCATCAATTACCCTGCGCGAGGCATTGGCAACACCACGATGGAGCGTGTGCAGCACTGTGCCGTGGAGGCACGCGTGAGCATGTGGGAGGTAATCAATAACCCCGACCAATATGGGCTTCAGATTAATAGCGGAACCCGCGGCAAATTGTCATCGTTTGCCGAACTTATCCAAGGCTTTATCGACCTTAACGCACAGCGTCTCGACGCCTATCAAGTGGCAAGTGCCATTATCGAGCGCACACGTCTTCTCGCTGTGCTACAAGGCGACAAAACACCCGAGAACATCAGCAAGCAGGAGAATATCAACGAGTTGCTCAGCGGGTTGAATGATTTTGTACAAACCAACCAAGAGGCCGGTAGCAGCAACCTGCACCTTAGTGACTATCTGGCGCAAATCTCGCTCATGACCGACCAGGACGAGGAAAGCAAAAACGGTGGCGACTGCGTCACGCTCATGACCATCCATGCCGCCAAGGGGCTGGAGTTTAAGAACGTGATTATTGTGGGTCTGGAAGAAGACTTGTTCCCATCATCAATGAGCCGAGACTCGCACGCTGCTCTCGAGGAGGAGCGCAGGCTCATGTATGTGGCCATGACGCGTGCCGAGAAGAATTGCGTCATCACCTACGCTCAGTCGCGTTTTCGCAACGGGCAGACCATGTTTTCCAATCCGAGTCGATTCATCAGCGATATCGACCCGCAATTCCTTTCAATAGGGAAAAAAGGTGAAGACAACGACCACTATTCTGCAGCTCCCACAATAAGACAGTTTCAGGCGCCTTTACATCGTCAGGCCGCAATGCCCATCTTTCGCCCGTCAACGCCGCCCCCGGGATTCAAGCCTTACTCGAAAGACGCGCCAGCGGCCATAGTCACTCAGGCCGATGGCGACTATGTGCTTCACAGCGCAGACGAATTGAGCGAAGGTTGCACGATTGAGCATAACCGCTTTGGCGAGGGAACCGTGGTGCGCATCGATACCACCGGTGACGATGCAAAAATCGATGTTGACTTTGGTGAAATGGGCACCCGCAAATTGCTGTTGAAGTACGCCAAATTCAAAATTCTTTAATTGCCACTACGATATGATACCGACACCTTACTATATAGTGTACGAAGAAAAGTTACGGCGCAACCTTGACCTTATCACGCGTGTGGCGCGAGAGGCCCTGGTCGAGATTATCATGGCCTTCAAGGCCAACGCGCTGTGGCGCACGTTTGGCGTCTTTCGTGAGTATAGCATTCGTTCCACGGCAAGTTCGCTCAACGAGATGTGGCTGGCCAATGATGAGCTGGGCTGCAAGGCACATACATACTGCCCGGCTTATACCGCCGCAACCATTGACGCCTTCCTCAAGGGCAGTTCTCACATCACATTTAACTCGGTTGCACAATACATAAAGTTCAAAGGAAATATAAACAACTACAATGCAACAAACAATGAGCAGGTGAGTTGCGGATTGCGCATCAATCCCATGTGTTCGGTCATAGAAACCGACATTTACAATCCTTGTAGCGCAGGTTCACGCTTCGGCGTGACCGCCAACGAGCTTGACGCGTTACCCGAAGGAATAGAGGGATTCCACTTCCACGCACTGTGCGAGTCGACCTCGCACGATCTTGAAAAAGTGCTTGAAGCCGTTGAGCGGCAATTCGGGCGCTTCTTACCGCAACTGCGCTGGATTAACATGGGTGGTGGACACCTGATGACGCGTGAAGGCTACGACACGGCACACCTTGTGTCGTTACTGCGCGATTTCAAGCACCGCTACCCTAATCTCCACGTCATTCTTGAGCCCGGGAGCGCGTTTTGCTGGCAGACAGGCGACTTGGAAACCACGGTTGTCGACATTGTGGAGAATAGCGGTATCACCACCGCCATCATCGACGCCTCATTTGCCTGCCACATGCCCGACTGCCTTGAAATGCCTTACAAGCCTCGCATCACGCAGGCGCTCGATGAAGTCGACACCGCCTTCCCCACCTATCGGTTGGGCGGCAACTCGTGTTTGAGTGGTGACTTTGTGGGTGACTGGAGTTTTGCTCGTCAATTGCAAGCCGGTGACCGGCTCACACTTGAGGACATGAACCACTATACAACTGTGAAAACTAATATGTTCAACGGGATCTCCCACCCGGCCATTGTCTACCGCCACCTCGATGGCACCACCGAGGTGTTGCGTGAATTCACTTACGAAGATTACAAGCATCGAATGTCTTAACCTCATATTCACACTGCATTATGAAGATTAAAATCCACACCCCCAAATACATCTACGAATTGGGCTTGCGTAAGAACCAAGAAGATTACATTTGGCCCGAAGTCGGCAAGGCGACAACGAACGACAGGCTGTTTGTGGTGTGTGACGGCATGGGCGGGCATGAAGCCGGCGAGGTCGCCAGCCAAGCGGTAGCAACCGCCATTGGTGAATGGTTTGAGCAAAACGTTGCCAAGGACTCCGTTCTCACTACCGCCGACATGGAACAGGCTATCGCCCACGCTTACCGCGCCCTCGACGAGAAAGACCCCGAGCAAAAAAGCAACATGGGTACGACACTCACGGCGGTTGTTCTGCATCGTGGCGGTTGTCTCGTGGCCCACATGGGCGACAGCCGCATCTATCACATTGACACACGTAACCGCATCATCCGCTACAAGTCGCGCGACCACTCATTGGTACACGACTTGTGGGCGATGGGCGAAATCTTTCAGCATGAAATGGCCACCCATCCGCGCCGCAATGTAATCACCAAGGCGATGTTAAGCGGGGCCGGCCGTCGTCAGGAGGCTACTATCGCCCATATCACCCATCTTACTGCCGATGACTATCTGTACCTATGCAGCGACGGTATGCTCGAGCAAATGGATGACAACAAGATTCTTGACTTCTTGTGTGGACCCGGCAGTGACGATGAGAAAATTGAAGAACTCATCAGAGCCACCACAGGCAATAGCGACAACCACTCGGCCTACTTGATTCGCATCGCCGACGTGGAGCGCGAAGAAGGCGACGACAACCTTGAGGACGACGAATTTGTGAAGAGCGATCCGGTTGGTGTCGAAGAGGTAGAGATGGAGAGAATTGACGAGAAGGAACGAATGGAAAACGCTCGCGACACCTCTCCATCAGCCGGTCAACCGTCACCCGAAAATCGACGCCGCACGATAGTATGGTTGTTAGTCTTGCTCTTGCTGGTTGTGGCGGCTATTGCGGGTGCTATCGTTAAAACGCTTTATTTCAGTTAAGCAATGATCGACAGGGAAACAGTAGATAAGATACTCGATGCGGCCGAGATTGTAGATGTGGTGAGCGACTTCGTGAGCCTGCGGCGCCGTGGCTCAAATTACGTGGGGCTATGTCCGTTCCACAACGAGAAAACCCCTTCGTTCTCGGTGAGTCCCTCGCGCAACTTTTGCCACTGCTTTGGATGCGGCAAGGGCGGAAGTCCTGTGAATTTCATCATGGAGCACGAGCAATTGTCCTATGTCGAGGCCCTGCGCTACCTTGCCAACAAATATCACATCGACATTGAGGAACGAGAACTCACCGATGAGCAAAAAGCGGCTCGTACCGACCGCGAGAGTATGCTCGCCCTCAACGAGTTCGCCTGTCATTATTTTGAGGAGCAACTTCACGACACTAACGATGGTGTGGAAATCGGCTTGGCCTATTTCCGCGACCGAGGCTTCAGTGACGCCACCATTAGGAAATTCCACTTGGGCTACTCGCCCGAGCGTAGCACGGCATTCTATCAGGCGGCCATCAAGGCGGGTTATAACCGCAAGTATTTGCTTGAAGTTGGCCTGTGCATCGACGACAAGCGCGACGGAGGCTTCGACCGCTTTCGCGGTAGGGTTATGTTCCCGGTCTATAACGTGGCCGGCAAGGTGATAGCCTTCGGCGGTCGGACCCTCAAGAAGGACCCCGCGAAGTACTTCAACTCGCCCGAATCGCTCATCTATGTAAAGAACCGCGAGCTTTACGGCCTATATCAGGCCAAACGCGCCATTGTCAAGGAAGACAAGTGTTTTCTGGTCGAAGGATACACCGACGTGATATCAATGCATCAGGCCGGAATCGAGAATGTGGTGGCCTCTTCGGGCACATCCCTCACACAAGGGCAAATTGCGCAAATCCATCGTTTCACTTCCAATGTGACGGTGCTCTACGACGGCGATTCGGCCGGTATTCACGCATCGCTCCGTGGAATTGACATGTTGCTTGCCGAGGGCCTGAACATCAAGGTGTTGCTATTGCCCGATGGAGAAGACCCCGACAGTTTTGCCCGTAAACACAACGCCTCGCAATTCACCCAATTCATTGCCGAAAATGAGAGCGATTTCATCTCGTTTAAGATGAAAATCCTGCTCGACCAGTCATCGGGCGACCCGGTGAAACGTGCCGCTGCCATTGGCGATGTGGTGAAGTCGATAGCTGTTATCCCCGACGCCATCACCCGTTCGGTCTATGCCAAGCAATGCAGCGTGCAACTCGACATCGCCGAGGATGTGCTTCTCAAAGAAATCAACAAGTACATCAAACGCAACAAGGACGAGCAATACAAGCAACGGCAACGCGAACAGGCACGACAGCAACGCTTGGAGAATGACCGGCAATCGTCCGAATCGCAACCGTCTCAGCAAGACGAGCACGAAGACTCCCTTCCCCAGTCCTCAGGAGAGATTGCCTCAACCGCCGGCGTCAATCAGTTTCTTTATCCCCATGAGCGCATTATGGCCCACTATATCGCCAAATTCGGCTTTTGCTTTTGGGGCGACACCTATTTTGACAACGGAGAGAAACGTCCCACTTCGCTCATCGAGAACGTGTATTTCGAACTCAATGCCGACAATATGACATTTAGCATCCAGCGTTTTGCGCGTATCTTTGAGGAGGGGTTAAAATTAGTTGACGCTTTCTATGAAGACTTGCAAAAAGAAACCGAAAGAATCAATGATATTGCCCGGAAGAAATTTGACGAAGCTACGCGGCAAATCGACAGCGCCACACTCACACTTCGTGAAATTGAGAAAAAGGAAGGCGAAATTAAGAATCGTATCGAGCTGGAAAGTAGAAACGAATTGAGCACTTGGCGACAACGCTATTTGGAAAAAAGGCTGTGTTCACATCCCGATGATGAATTACGTGCCACAGCACTTGAACTGGTGAGCGAAAAGTACCAGCTAAGTAAGATCCACACGCAATTCGCCGTCATTCCCACCGAACAAGAACGATTGTCGACACTTATTCCCGAAGCGCTTTACAACTGGAAAAATGCGATTGTCAAATGCCAAATAATCGATGCCCAGAGCCGGTTGGCGCATGCCAAAGGGGCCGAGGCCGCACAAATTCTTACAAAGTTGCAGCAGCTGTACGAAACAAGCCGCGAGCTTGCCAAGCTCATTGGAGAACGGGTGGTCAACCCCAAGTGACTAAGTATATAAGTGCTGTGCGCGTAAAGGTTTGCACGGCACTTTTTCCTGACTTCGTCATCGCGTACCCCAAAATTCGTCAGTGAATAGTTTTGCTATTCG
>CAMVPC010000014.1 GCA_947169265.1 uncultured Prevotellaceae bacterium | reverse complement strand
TTGCCGTGGGTTCGGTCATCAATGAGCTGTCGCAGAACTGCACCGCGTCGGCTCCTTACCTCGCCAACTTCGCGCAGCGAATGGCGGGCGTGGGAGCGCAAGCCAAGATGACCATTCCGCAAATCATGGGCTTCGCGGCTGTGCTTGACTCGCAGGGCCAGGCGGTGGAAATGTCGGCAACCGCCGTTTCCAAACTTGTCATGGATATGTTCAAGCAGCAGGACAAGGTCATCAAGGCGACCGGCATCAATGCAGCCAAGTTCAAGGAGGCACTGACACGAGACACCAACGAGGGTTTGCTGATGTTGCTCGAACGGCTGCACGAACTCGGCAACATCGACGTGCTCGCCCCTGTTTTCAAGGACATGGGCGAGAACGGAGCACGTGCGGCGCAGGTGATCTCCGCACTTGCCGGCAATATCGACATGGTGAAGAAACAGCAGCAGGAGGCTTCAAGGGCTTTTGACCAGGCTACATCGGTCACGAAAGAATACAATGTGCAGAACAACACGGTTCAGGCCCAACTCGACAAGGCTCGCAAGGGCTTCAACGAGATGGCTGCCGCGCTCGGGCAGAAACTCATGCCGGTGATGCGCTACGCTATCAGCGGCACTTCGGCGCTCATGCGCGTGATGTCGGTATTTGTCGATTTCATCATCAAATACAAGGCGGCCATCATCACGTTTGCCATCTCTTGGACGGTTTACAAGGTGGCGGTGAACGCCAGCACCATCGCCCTGCGTGCGCACTACGCTTGGCTCGTGATCTCGCAGGGGACGATGAAGGCGCTTTCCACGGCAACGCTGGCCTTGAAAGTGGCCTTCTTCGGGCTGACAGGGCAGATTGGCAAGGCCAAAGCTACCTACACCGCTTTCCACCTGCTAACGAAGTCATCGCCATGGGGACTGCTGCTCTCTATGCTATCGGCAGTCATAGCCGGTATCGCCCACTTCGTCAACAAGACGCGCGAGGCGAACCAAAGGCTCCGTGAGCAGCGCGAGGAGATGGCGAAATGGAAGCAGTCGCTGACGAACATCGACGAGGCTTCGGCGCAGTTCTCGGCCAATGAGATTACCCGACTGAAAGCGCTCTACAAGGAAGCCACCAACGAGGCACTCTCAAAGGAGAAGCGCATCGAGGCGGCGAAACGGCTGCAGCAGCTCTACCCGTCGGTGTTCGGCAACCTCACCACCGAGGCCATCCTCACCGGGCAGGCGGCGAAGCAGTACCGCGACCTCACCTCGGCCATCATCGCTTCGGCGAGGGCGAGGGCGGCTGCCGCCAAGATTGAGGAGAACGAGAAAGAACTGCTGGCACTGGAGGGCACGCTGGAAACGCAGCGTGAGGATGAGCAGAAGAAGACGGCTCACGCTGAACAGGTGCAGCGGCAGGCCGACAAGAAGAAGCAGCAAGCCCTGGACAAGGCGCAAGGCTACGCCCTGGGCGACATCAGGGAGTCGAACACGGCGCAGCGCGAGCGTGAGCAGGTATATAACAGAGAAAACGAAAAGGTGGACCAGGCAAGGGCAGCGGCGAATGCCGCCACCGCGGCACGCAAGCAGACGGAGAGCAAAATAGCAGCCTTGAACAAGGCCAACCAGACGCTTGCCGAGAAATACGAGATTTCCGCCAAAGATCTCGAAAACCAGACGGTGGACTTCACGCCCTACACACCGACCGGCGGTGCTACGGGCACAGGCAGCGGACATGGTGGTGGACGTGGCTGGTCAACCGCCACGGTTGACAAGTTCAAGGCAGAAAAGGAGTGGCGAGAGAGGCAGGAAGCCTTGAACCGCATCGCATACGCGACCGGGGTCATTGATTACCAGAAGTACACCGAGCGCATGAATGAGATTACGGCGGAGTTCTATCAAAAGCAGCTGGCTCACACCGACCTGTCGGAGAATGAGCGGCTGACCATATCGGCGCAATATGCCGAGGAAATGAAGAAGCGCGACGAGCTGGACCTGAAACGGCGCATCGCGGAGGAAAAGCAGGGCTACGAGGAACTGAAAGCGGAAACGCAGCAGGACTACCTCGACGGGAAACTCTCCAAGCAAGCCTACGACATGCAGATGGAGAACATCGAGTTCGCCCACCTGCGGGCACTGGTGGAAATTCAGGAGGAAGGCACCGAGGAACGGCTGCAAGCCGAGGCGAACTACCGCCAACGGCTCATGCAGGACATGGAGCGGCGGCGCAAGGAGACCGAGGATGCCGAGAAGAAGCACCAAGACGAGCTGAAGAAACTGAAAGAGGAGTATTTCGGCAACAACGCCGCGGAGAATCTGGAGCAGTACAATGCGGCTATGGCCAACCTCGATGAGGTGTACCAAGCCGAAGTCAAGGCTGCCGGCGACAATGCGGCGGAGAAACTGCGCATCGACGAGGCTTACGAAAAGGCGAAACTCGCCCTGAAGAGGAAGTACAACCAGTCAGGGAGCGAGGAAGACCGCAACGCGCTGGAGAAGTGGAACCAAGACCTGCTCGACTGGCTCAATGGCGACGGGGGGCAGGCACTCACCAAGTCGGTTGAGGCTCTGACCAGCGGAATGTCCTCAATCTTCTCGCAGCTTTCATCTCTGGTGCAAGCCGAGATGGAGATTGAAACTGCCGCCATTGAGAAGCGCTACGAGCGTGAGGTCAGCATGGCCGAGGGCAACAAGTACAAGACCAAACAACTTGAAAAGCAGAAGCAGAAAGAGGTCGCCAAAGTCAAGGACGAGGCGAACCGCAAACTGTTCGCCATGCAGGTTATTCAAGCTGTGGCACAGACGGCAACGGCGGCACTGAATGCCTATTCGTCGGCTGCAGCTATTCCGGTGGTGGGCTACATCATCGCCCCGATTGCGGCGGCTATGGCCGTGGCCGCAGGAATGATGCAGGTGGCCGCTATCAAGAAGCAGCAACAGGCATCACAGGCACAGGGCTACGCCGAGGGTGGCTTCACCCGTCCCGGGCGTGTCGATGAAGTCGCAGGTGTGGTTCACGCAGGGGAATGGGTGGCTTCACAGCGACTGCTCGCCTCGCCGGTGGCTCGACCATTGATTGAGGCGCTGGACTATGCACAGCGGACAAACACTATCGGCTCGCTCCGCAACGCCGATGTGAGCCGCACGATCACTGCTCCCGCAGTGCTGGCGCAGTCACAGACCCCAATGGTCATTGTTCAAGAAAACAATGCCCTGCGTGAGACGCTGGCTCGCTTGAACGAAAGGCTCAACGAACCATTCGTCACCGTGAACACCGTGACCGGTGATCTCGGCATCAAGCAAGCGCAAGATGATTACCAAAGGCTGATGAATAATAAATCTCCAAAGAACAAGCGCAGGTAGCGGAAAAATGCCTATCTTTGCAGCGAAATTAGAACTATAAATCGGAATTTATATGAAGAAAACCACAGTATTGTTGTTGCTCATGCTCGCATTAATGCTTGTGGGCTGCAAAACCAATCATTTAACGGAACAGCAGCGGTTTGAGAGAAGCGTTCTGAAAGAGTTGCCTTTTGGTGTTGATTCCATCAGTTGGCTTACCTCTGGCAACTTGCCAACATTCAGGTTTGCTAATGCTGAATACATCGGAGCCAGCCCTGATGCAGAAATCCGTCCAGATGGCGATTATTGGGTTTGCAACACGTTTGACGCTGGATCTCCTTCGCATCAGACCGGAGAGAACATCTGGCGCAACGTACTGGTCTCGCACAAGAATCAGCGTGTAGTGTGCATCGACCGCTACATGCTGCAAGGACGGACTGTGGGCTACTGCTACGTGTTACAGAGCGAAAGGAAAGAATATCCCACCTACGGCACATTACACTGGGACGTGAGCGACTCTCGTAACATCGAGATGGTGGGTGTGATGCTCGATGACCTGAAGGAATTGGCAATGAAACGTCACCAACCGCATAACGTGGACTTGTCTTCACCTGCCTCACAGGATGATTACTGGAAATTGATTTTCCATGCCGACTCACTTTTTGATGCACGTCTCTATGACGAGGCACGACAAGTGTATGACCTCGCTTTCTCCGAAGATCGCTACATACTCCCAAGTCAACTATCAACAACGGCAAATAAGATGGCCTCCATTGGCGACAACCATGCGGCATTAGCTTATCTGCGTCACCGCTTGGCGATGGAAAAAGACTTTTACGAAGAACCGTCAATCACTTCTCACAGTGAACTGAAAGACACCTTTGAATTGCGTAGCCACTTGTGGAATTATGATTTGGCGCTTAAAGAGACTTTGGAAAGCATATTTGAACGCGACCAGTACGACCGATTGCTATGGTCCCAGGCCGTAAAGAATAATCCTGGCGACTCTGGGCGAAATGAACGGCTGGCCCGTCGAGCGCTCACGACCGACAGTCTGAATCTCATTCTTGTTGACGAGATTCTATCACAGCATGGTTTCCCACGAAAGGAATCGGTAGGCGATTTTGGCAATCAAGCCGTCTGGCTTGTGTTCCAACATGCAGACTTGGATTACCAAAAGAGATTCTTGCCACAATTAGAGTCTGCTGTGTCTCGTGGGGATATTGCTCCTGCATTCCTGGCATTGCTTCGCGACCGCATTGACGTTCGAGAAGGCAGACCACAGCGGTATGGCACCCAAATCGATAGCAACGGGAATCTCGCTCCGCTTTTGGATGCATCACGTGTAAACCAATGGCGACAAGAAGTGGGATTGCCAGCCATCGAACACCTGTCTGATGAATGAAGTAAATAAATTCCAATTTATCGGTATCGTCTTTTACACCATAGAGCGGTTGATTTATCTTTGCGGTAAATCAACCGCTTAACTTATGGCTATATCACTGACAATAGACGGAGCGCAGGTCGCACTGAAGAAAGGCTCGTCAATCGAATACGTTTCGGAGAACCGTATCTTTACCGATGCGGACGATTACTCGCTGGAGATTGAACTGCCGCTTGCCGAGTGTCCGCAGAACATCGCAGTGTTCGGACACCTCACACGCAAAGATATTGACACAGACAAAATCTTTTTCAATGCCGTTCTGCAAGACACCAAGTTCCGAAAGGTGGGTGCCGTAGTTATCACAGGCATCACCAACGAAAGCGTCAAGGTGCAGTTCCTTGAAAAGAGGAGTTACCAGAACTTCTATCCGCACTTCGATGAAACCTACATCGACGAGCTGGATTTGGGCGAGTGGCCACACATCTTCCCCGACAATATCTCATCGGGTGGAATGTCGGGACCTCGCCCAGGTTGGGAGGATGCTGTATATATGACACCGGCCCAAATGTGGGCACGCTGGCAGGACTATACGGCTCTGCCGTGGGTGAACAATTATAGCGGTAACTTGCAGAACTGCGCCCGATGGAACGCCAGTGCCAATAAGTATGAATGGAAAGTTGTGGGCGATGATGACGAGGACACGGACTTCACCAAAGGCTTCTCGTTTCAGCCTAATCTTCTTTGGCTCACCAAGAAGATTTGCGACGCGCTCGGCTACGCCTACGACTTCACCAAGTGGGAGCAATCTGATTTCAAGTACCTGCTTGTGTGTAACACGCTGCCGTATTCATGGAGCAACCGCCGATGGGCGGCTGCGCTGCCTCACTGGACGGTCAATGAATTTTTCATGGAACTTGAAAAATTCCTGCTCATGGAGTTTGACATTGACCACGCACGCAACAAGGTTACTTGCTCGGTCACGGCTGAGAACGTCAGCGATGCCGGACTGGTAAACATCGAGAAAGTGATTGACGCTTTCTCGGTAGAGGTGAATAGCGAGGAGGACAGCGACAGCAATTATAAGGCCATGCTCAACCAGGGCTTCGCCGATGGTGGCCACCGCCTTGATAATATCTATAACGCCCAATGGTATATCGAGCGAATGACACGAGCCGACGGCACGGTCAAATGTACTGAGTGGGCTACGCTCGCCGACCTGTTCGCAAGCGACCTGCCGCAAGACAGTGTGCTTGACACCGGCGGCGGACGCAGCGACTACGCCCAGTACCCGGGAGGCAAATGGGGCTTGCACCATGTGCAGGACATTGACACATACTTTGTCCTTGAAGTGATGAAGCGTGTGGAGTATCGCACCACGCCGTTCACCATCAACTCCGAGGCATTGAAGTGGGGAAATGTGTGCCGAATGGTGCCGGTCAACCGCTTCGGCACGCTGATGCTCGACCGAGAACACCCCGATGAGGTGGAGGAAATGAATATCGTTCCGGCATGGATCGATGAGACGGATGACACCTATGGCAATCTCGTGTTCCTCGATTGTGGAGAGACCGGCGAGGACGATGAGGCCAACGCCTCGCAGACACACACAGGGCGGCGCCCGGGTGTGGAGGTAGTTGACCCCGATGTGGTGATTCAGTTCGGGGCGTTCCCCTCGGTGAGCAATGGCGAGCAGGACAAGTCGGGTGCCGTGTTCGACAAACTCTTTGTCGCCTTTTGGTGGGGCGACTACACCAAGTGCAAGCCTCGGTTGCCGCACCCATGGACGGACACCTTCGACATGACCTATTCATACGCTGTGCCGGCGGTGCTCACCGACACAAGCAAGCTCACCATCACATGGGGCGTAATCTACAGCGGACGGCAGTTGTCGCTGCGCATCAACAACCGAGCCTACGGCCAGGGAGTGCAGCGCACCACCTACACAGAGGTTGACCAAAAGAAGAAATACTCATTCTCTTTCCTATCCGATGAAATCCCTAACGTCCGCTCGCTGTTCCACATCGACGGCAAACGCTACCTTTGCGCCAAGCTCACCGCCACCTTCACCGAGGACGGCATGATCCACCTCCTAAAAGGCGAGTTCTACAAGGTTATCTAAAGTTTTATATATCAATAGATTTAGCACCTGCATTTTGAGAATATTCAAAGTGCAGGTGCTTTTTTTGTCACATAGGGGTGGAACAGTAACGGAAGCGCATCGAGAATCAGCAGCGGAAGTACAGAGAAAATCACATTAGGAAGTAGTGAAGAAAACTATCGTGGAAGCGGAAGGGAAATCACTGCGAGAACTTTCAAAGGAAGCGCATGAGGAAGTTTGAAAGGAAGCGCAGAAGATAGCACTCTGCACTCCCTAATTCTTTATCGTTTGCCGTAGAGAACCCAGTCAAGCACTTTGCGGTTGGCCTCATCGACTTTGCGCTCATCAAAGTCGATGTAGATGTCAGTCACGGTGTTACCACCATGTCCGAGTGCATGGGCTATTGTGTCACGGGGAATATCAAGGCTGGCGGCGATGGTCGCCCATGAGTGACGCGCCCAATACGTTGATATTTCGGGAAATAGCGGCTCCCGAACTTTCTTGCCGCCACGACCCACACGCTTCATGGGGCCTATCTTCTTCAACGCATCATTCATCTTCTTCAAGAAGTCTTGATGGTTCTTGTAGCGGTCATGAATGTCAAGAAGCCAACCCTTGCCGCGATACTTGTTTATGATTTCCAAAGCCTCCGGCTCCACCTTTATACTATAAAGGCGATGAGTCTTTGAACGGTTGAAACTCACCCGGCCATCTACAATCTTCTTCAGATTGTAGAGGTCTATCGCGTTGATACCGATGAGCATAAACATCAACTGGAACAAATCCAGGTACTTCATGGCATACTCCTCGCAAGGGTAGTCAAATAGTGTACGCAAGTCCTCAACTTTGAGATTGCGCTTGCGAGTGGCGACAGGTCGCACGTCATACCGGCGGAAAGGATATGCCGTAGTAATCTCATCGTCAATTGCTTCGTTAAAGACTGCGCGAATGTTTCGCAAATGGATGTTGCGTGCATTCTTCGATGGGGCAGTTTTGGCAAGAAATGCCTCAAACTTGCCAATCCAATCTCTCGTAACGTCCTCAAAGGTCAGCTTTTGCAGTTCATCACCCGC
This sequence comes from uncultured Prevotellaceae bacterium, assembly GCA_947169265.1. Classification (GTDB taxonomy): domain Bacteria; phylum Bacteroidota; class Bacteroidia; order Bacteroidales; family Muribaculaceae; genus Sodaliphilus. The sequence continues at coordinate 71,752 of CAMVPC010000014.1, read as the reverse complement.
AAACGCTATCATGCGTCTATAGGTCTGCATATAGACACCACGGGTACTGGCTGATTTGCTCTCAGCGAACTTTAGGAAACGCACGGCAAAAGATTTTGCTTTGCGTTCTTCTTCCTGTCTGGCTTCGACGCGTTCGGGATTGAGTTCAAGGTCAATGTAACTTCGTATTTCAGAAGCTTTCATTGTACCAAGTTTGCCCTCATTGGCTAAGTTTAATAGAATCGTGTCTATCTGTTGCTTAATGCTTGAAATATAAACATTAGTCAACATCTGGTCAGGATGATTAACCACCCTTTGCTTCTTACCATCCCACTGATTTGGCAGTAATTTTACTGAAAGCGAGACTAACGCCGAACTCCCTTTGTGGGCAATTGCGACTTTCAGCACACGGGGAGTGTTCGGCTTCGCTCCTCGTTCATCGAGATAGAACCTAGTATTTGCCATACTCAAAACTGACGCAATTGTATCACTTACTTGCACGCCTACTTGCACGTCAAAAGGGCAAAGGTGGGCTAAAGTGCGATAAGTTGGTACAAATTTGCGGTTTTTTTTTGACCTATACAGGTGTTTTCTTAAAGACAAGAAACGCTGATTATCAAGGCATTTACCTTAATTGTCAGCGTATTCTAAAAGTGGAGCGGTAGACGGGACTCGAACCCGCGGCCCTCAGCTTGGGAAGCTGATGCTCTACCAACTGAGCTACTACCGCGTGTGCGCCGGGAAGTCGGCTTATTTTTTCACTATCTTGACGATGCTGTCGCTCTCAGTGTCGCTGCCACGCTTGTAGTAGGTGATGATGATGGTGTCACCCACAACCCAGCTGGTGCGGCTCTGCTCGTCGAGGTCCATGGGGTACTCGAAGAGGTAGGTGGTGTCGGGCTTGTCGAGGGGGTGTACCTCAACGCTTCGCCTTGCGCCATCGGTGACCACGGCCACGAGTTCCACGGGCTTATTGGCTTCGCTAACGACTGTGGTGTCGATAGTATCGGTCACGGTTGCCGTTGTGTCGTCGCCTGTTGAGCATCCCGAGCATCCGGTGTTGCCCAGCCCTGCCACGATGGTGAGGGCTAGTGCCGAAAGAATGGGAATGAAGATTTTGCGCATTTGTTTACGTTTTGATAGTTTTTACGCGACAAAGGTACAATAATCCCCCCAACCTACAAAATTTCTTTAGGTGAAAAACTTCACAATAGGCGTTTTTGTGTCGGATTGTTGTGTCGGAATGCGGCACGATTTCGTGTACGTTGCTCATTGAGGGCAGGGCCTCGGCATTTTCGCCATCAATGGAATGCTCGATGGTGTCGCGTGAGATATCTCACCTTCTTCCTCGAAGTGGTTGTCACGCATGCCGAACTCCTCGGTGGCACCATACTTGAAAGCCTCTTGGTTGTCAAGAACGAACTGGTTTCGGTCTGCATCTTCAAGTGGAACTAATGTCACTTTTGCCTTGCTCATAATAACATCTTTTGTGGATTATTGAATTTCAAAGGTAGGCATTATTTTCGCTACTTGCGCTTGTTATTCGGAGATTTGTTGTTCATCAGTCTTGGATAATCATCTTGGGCTTGGTTGGCTATCGCCTTCTTCCTCCTTGCAAGGCATAGCGCAAGTGAACTTGCCCTATGCGCTTGCTTCGATCGTCAGTTGATACCGAGATCGCCGGTCATGGTGTTCACGGTGACGAAAGGTTCATTGAGCCTTTCTTTAATGCGACGTCCTTTCCGTCGATTTGTAGTGATATGGCCATAAGATAAGCGGTTGAGTTACCGCAAAGGTAAAACAACCGCTCTATGGCACAAAAAACGATTAACTTATTATTTGAGAGGTTTGTCGTCATACTCCAGATAGCCTCCTATCATATGAGCATAACAATCAGCTAGAGATTCTGTTGCACCGTTCACGTAGAAGTAGACATCTTTTCCATTTAATGCTTTACATACTGTTTTGACTTGTGTCGGTGTAAGTTTTTTGTCAGAGGCAAGGTTCTCAGTATATTCATTCTTGAACATAACATTAAATTTGATTCCACCTATAGTTTCAACTTCTCCAGCTGCAGCGTCATTAAGAGCATCCCAGCCATCTTCAGATGTTTCACCAGTAGATATCTGCGTTTCACCAGTAGCCTCATCTAGATAACTAATACTTATTTTCGTCCAATTGTTGATGTCAGTCCAATCACCTGATCCATTATATCGCAATCTGATGCTAACTTTGCGAGGCACTTTCATACCAAGGCCATTAAGCACTTTGATATTAGCTACTGCATGATATTCATCTGAGCCTTCTTTGTCTACGCCAACTAACTCAAACTCTAAGTCATCTTGTGACAAAACTTCTTGTTTGACAAAATCCTCAGCAATAATACCAGCACGATTCTCATTAGAACCTTCGTCACTACATGAGAATAATGTGAAGCATAAGAATGCTATAAGGATTAAAGATAAATATTTCTTCATTTTGATAAATTTAGAGTTTAACAATTTGCAAAAGTAGGCATTTATCCACTACTTGCGTTTATTCTTCGGCGATTTGTTATTCATCAGCCCACCCGGAGGTGAGCCTTATGCTTAAGAATTGATTTCAAAAATTAAAACCGTGACCATTCCACTTTAGCAACGATGCGCCACATTCGCCATTTTTATCCCACCAAGTCACTTCAATGTCTTTGCCTTTTCTAGGCAGACTGATGGACCTTAAAACATTCATATTACTACTCTCCTCATTTACTGCATCAACACCGATTTCTTCATGAGAAATCCCTTTCATTGTCTTGGTGGCATTGTTATAGCGGAAGAATTCCATGTCATCAAATTGGCCGGCTACATACCATCCGTTGTCGAATGTTTGTCGCACGCAAGCAAACAATTTGTGCTTACCATCGCTCTCGTTCCAGTAGCACATCTCAATTCTGCTTAGCTCTCCTTCGTGGCGTTGTTCATAGCAAACATAACCGTTCTTGAGATCAATTTCAAGTTTCTCGCTCGGTTCCAAAGCGATACCTTCGCCTTGGTAAAGAACTGCGTGTCTGAAATCTTCAAGCAGATGCATCCCCTCCACATCACATTCATCCAAGTCGTTGATATCGGGAAGTGACTGCAAGTAAGCTTGCAAAAAGTCTCTGATGGTAGGTTGTTTGCCGATGAAATCAACCCGTATAGCCTCTTCCTGCGCAAACATTGCAAGCATGGAAAAAGCCATGATAATAGCTATTGATAATTTTTTCATACGTTATAATTTTTGTTTGTGAATGAGCAAAGGTACACATTATTTCTTAAAGTGAGCTGCCTTTATAACCTAAAAAAACAGAAGATTATTGAATACGGATATAAAAAAGCGGTTATCGTACCTGCAAAAGTACGGTAACCGCTCCTATGCGTAAAAGACAATAATGTGAGTTTTATTTCACAATCATGTTGAGCATCGCTCTAACTCGTTCACGTTCGGCAATGCTCATGCAAGCATGGCATTGCTCTCACTTAATCACTCGTTTTTTGCCGTCCTCGATGACAATGCCCTTGTAGTCGTCGCCCACGGGTTGGCCCATGAGGTTGTAACGCTGGCCGTGCTTGGCGGTCGCTGCGTTGATGTCAACAACTCCAGTGGGAACGGTCTTCTTGAACGTGGCGTTCACGGTCACGGGAGCCGCCGGCATCTCGAAGGTGTAGGTGCCGTTATCGCCCGGAGTGAGTTCGACATTGCCGCCGCGCAAACGCAAGGGTGCGCCGCTTGGCTCGTCCTCGTTGGTGAAGGTCACGGTGAGGTTTTTCAACTCGTAGCCCTCGTCGGGGGTCACGGTGAGCGTCACGGTCTCGCCGATGGAGGCGGCCTCCTTGTCGCTGGTCACCGTGCCGTGCTCAAACGATTCGGGCAAGTTGATGGCGAGCTGAGGCGACACCACGGTCAGGTGAATGAGGGATGCATTATAACAACCAACAAGGGCCCTAACGGTGTAGGTGACTCCTGCCTCAAGCGTGGCTGTGAATTCCGCGTCTTCATTTTGCGCTTCATCATATCCAAAATAATCTTCGCCAAGGAACACCCCAACTGAAGGCGAGAGCAAAGCATCGCCAATGGTGCGGAAGGTGTACTCTCCGCTCACCGGTGGGGTGAAGGGATATTCGAAGAGCGAGCCAAACGGAGCGTAAATCTCATTCTCACCCAACGTGATGGGGGCGATTTCGTACTTGGCTATGTTCAGGATGGCGCTGTCGACGCTGCCCTCAAGAAGTCTAGTCGCAACCTGACAAGTTACACCTGCCTCAAGCATGATGCCAGCACAGATTGTCTGCCCCGGTACTTCGGCATAGCCCAACGACGAAGCAATTCCTTCATCATTATCTGCAATAGCCACTATCGCCGAAGCGTCACAATTCATCGTGAATAGGTAGGCACCACTCTCAGTGGGCGTAAAGGTATAGAGTGTGGGTTCTTCGGCTAAAGCCACCTCGTTGTCGCCCATTTGGAGCACGTTGTCGTCGCCACCCGACGACCCTCCTTCATTAGTCACGTTCAGATGCATGACTGACATAACAGGCATATCAGGATTGGCTGCAGCCTTGACGGTGTAGGTGACACCAGCCTCCAGGCTGACAGTTAAATCCAAATCTGAATTGCCGTGATAACACTGGCCAATCAAATTTTCTCCCAGATATATTTTCAAATTGGGACGTATTTCAGCTTCGCCAGTTGTGTAGAACCTATAATCACCGCTCACTGTAGGCGTGAATGAATAATCGAAGAAGTTGCCATATGGAACGTCTATCACATTCTCACCCAACGTGATGGGAGCGAGTTCGTACTTGGCTATGTTCAGGATCACATCCTCGATGCCGTCTTCTGCATTAGCCGCCGGCGCGACGTAGTAAGTCACATTTGCCTCAAGCATGGCTCCTACCTTGACCGTTTCACCCTCGGGGGCATAACCATAACTTATTAAGTCATTGTTCTCTAAAAGCAATACTTGCGCTTCGGCACCGCAGTTCATCGAGAAAACGTAGGCTCCACTTTCATCGGGCACAAAGGCATATTGTGTGCCATCGTAAGTCACATCTATCTCATTGTCGCCCAGTTGGAGCGATGGCATATCGTATGACCCGCTGATGACGACATCGGCTGCGGGCATGGTGAATGTGTAAACCATTCCAGATTCGTCGACTGTCATGGCGACAGGCTGGCCGCCGCTGGTGGCCGTCAGGCTGGTAATAGTCACTCCAGAATTCACCGTTAGTTTGACTTCTTGTCCCTCGTAGGCCGCAACAGGCAGTGGTCTCATCACATTTGAGAGTTCGGCACACTCGGGGGCGGGGATGATGATGTGGCCTGGGCGTATCACAACCTGGGCAGAAACACTTGTAGTTAATTCATCATTATTAGGTGACAGCCGCATGATATAGGTGGTGCCGGCGTAAAGCTTGTTCGGATAGCCACAGTGGCTGACGTGCGTCTGTAGAGTGCATCCGGCTCGGACCAGGCATAGTACAGAGAGTCGCTCCACAGGTTTAAAGCCATGGAATGCGATTCGGCGCATGTTGTGCTTATCACATAATAACCGGTCTCCTCGGGAGTGAACGACAGATAGCCCTTGTCACTGTCATTAGAGCCTAACTCAATTCCGTTGTTCTCTCCCATTTGGAGCGGCGTGAAGTCAACTGCCCACACCGTGGCGGTGGTGAGCAGCGCGAAAAGAAATAGTAATACTTTTTTCATACGCGTATGGTTTTAAGAGTGAATAATTTGGTTTTCAATATTCTACGATGGTGCAAAGTGAGAGCCGAGCTATGATTGCATGAGCCATGCCGAACCGCAGCCCATTTTCTCAACTTCGATTGCAAATATACTGGTTTTTTTTCAAACAGAGGCTATTTAACTTTGGAAATTACAACATCGGGAGTTTTTTTAGATTGTGGTTGATTCTCTCTCAAGGTTTATCAGCGCCAGTTTTTATCGAATTTGGTAATCGTCGGCCGGCGATAAGTGGGGATATCGCCATAATAAGAGGGTGAGCCATAATTCAGATGGCTCACCCTGATTTGTTGTGGAGTGAATTGTTGGCGGGTTAACGCAAAACCTTCGACGTGGTGAATGTGCCGTCGGAGTAGCGGGTAACCACGATGTTCACGCCATCAAACGGCTTGTTGCTCTCCATGCCGGTGATGTCGTAGTACTTCACGCTGCTCACCGCCTTGCAGGGATTCACCTCTTTCACAGCAGTGACAACGGTTGAAGAGGCTTGCAAGTCAATGGGCCACACAGTAATGTTGCTTGAAGACTATTGCTTGCGAGCTCCTGCACTTGCATTGGCGCTGTGTCCATAATTGTAATTCTCGCGATGGATAATGGCCCTGAATTTATATTCAAGGTCGGGATCCACATTAGGATCATCGGCATTGTTGTCAAGGGCAGTCATTACATCTTCACCATTTTGGATATTGTTATTCCATCCGCCAATCTTCAATGCACCTAATATTGGATTTTTTCTGAAATTGAGGGCAATTTTGCGGGCTTGTGCCATCTGTTGATTTCAAGGGGGGGAGAGGTGAGCGTGTGCGTGAGAGGTGTATATTGAATGAAAAATTTGCCAAAAGATATACTGAAAATGAAAAAATATTTATCTTTGCAATCGCATTGAAATAGATAAAACATATTTTTATCCACATTAATACAATTAATTATGAAAAAACTGACATTCTTGTTGATGGCCTTATTGGCAGTTTTGACGGTCAATGCACAGCAGAAAGGCTATGTGTGCACCGGCAATCATGTGAACATTCGCACCGGAGCGGGAGTCAAATACCCCGTCATGGATGAGGAACTTGGCCACAAGCGCCAGTTGTTAAAAGGCGACGTTGTGTTAGATCGTGGACAAAAGAAGAATGGCTTTTGCCTTGTCGTTGGGCCATTAGAATGGGGCGGTGACGAACGAGACGGTTGGGTTTCACAACAATATTTGCGCGCGGTCACGTTATGTCCCACGTGCGGTGGAACAAAAAATGAAAACATTGGAGAGCAAGACATAGACCTTGTCACTTGCCGCAAGTGCAAGGGCAAAGGCTATATAAGAGTGGGTCACTAATCAAAGTTTCGCAAGTCGTTAACCTGCTCGTTGATTGCGACGAATTGTGTAAAGATTAACGAGGCGGCGACTCGAATATGTGATATTTTCCTGACGATGCCCATCGATTAAGCCTCAAGAGCGGCCTCACCCGTTAATCTTTGTCAGTCCTCGATGACATAGGCGGCGACGATCTCGCCATAGTAGCAGATGTGGTCGCCGGTTTCCATCGTGTAGAATTGCCGTGTGATTTCGTCGTTGAACTGGGCGGATTCCTGCTCTTGGCGGTAAACCACTCGACATTCAAGTGTCAACGGAAACTCTTTAAGCCCCGGCACGCTAATCACTTCGGGCTCGACGGGCGTGAGGCCGGCCGCCTCAATCTTGTCCATGTCGCGCCCGCTCTTGCTGCCGCAAATTCCAAGGATATTCCGGCGGAATTCCCCGATGGGGACGTTGATAGTGAACTCGCGGCACATGTCGAGCATCTCCCGCGTGTGGCGTTGTTGCCGCACGTAGGCCACAAACATGGGGCGTTCCCAGATGATGCCCAAAGTGCCCCAACCAATTGTCATCGAATTCACTTTATCGCCCACTTTTGTGGTGATAAGGATGCCGGGGCGCAACGCTTTGATGATGTCGCCCGCGCAGTTGCGGATGTCAATTTTTCTTTTTTTCATCGTTCTATCTTTTTTAATGAGGAGCGACTTAGCATCCGCTTCCGTCAATCTTGCATGAATCTCCCACGCTTGCGGCGGGCCTCGGCTCCAGCCCCACGTCTTTCGACGAAAGGGTCACCGAACCATCCTCGAGCACATAGCACGGGATGCCCACATCGCCTATCCGTTTAGCCTCGTCGAAGGCGGCGTGGCTGTCCCTCAGGTCGAGGAACCGCTTCAAGTTGCGCACGTGCTTACCGATATCAATTATCTCAAAACGGGGGTCGCCCGCCACCTGCTTCTCTACATACTCACAATCGGGGCAGGTCTCCATGACAAACATCTTAATCATAACATCATGTTTTTAATTCTAATGTAACAACCGCAAAGATAACAAAAAACGGGTAACTTGCAAAACATTGTCTATTACTACTGCCTTTTGTGATGTGAAAAGCACAGGAATTGGGAGCGTCGAGTCTCCGGTGACCACATGGCAGTGATGGCCGCCCGAAGGGCGTCCCCTTGAGCGCCCTTTTCCACTGGGGACACATAGAGGACGCCCTTAGGGCGTTTTACCTTTGACTCGGTTTTAAACGCGTGCAACTATTCAAAAAAACACACATACCCAGCCTAATGGACGATTAGGCACTTAACCGGTTTATTTCAGAAAAAGTGGCTGTTTATACAGCAGCACGTCCACTCGATTATATGGCTCATGCGAAACCCGTTTTTTTGCGTGTGACCCGTTATTCGGGGTCGCGGTATTTCTTTTCGAAGAGTTCTTGGTGCTCCTCGCCCCAGCGTAGCATCGCGTCGATGATGGGGATGAGCGTCGCGCCGAGCGGTGAAATCGAGTATTCGCTGCGCGGTGGGAGCTCGGGATAAATGGTCTTTGTCACCAGGCCGTCGTTGACCATTTCTTTCAATTGCAGGTCGAGCACGCGCGGGGTGGCTTCGGGCAACGCTTTGTGCAGCTCGCTCGGGCGCATGCGGGTGTGACGCAGTTCGTCAAGTATGCACGACTTCCATTTGGAGTCGATGAGGCTGATTGTCAATCTCAACGGGCAACTGAGGTCGACGGGAATTTTGCGTTTGTACATATTGTTGTGTATATTTCTTGCCGCAAAGTTAAAAATAATGATTGAGAAATAGGGTATATGGAAAAATAATTCAGTACATGAAAAATTTTTCGGTACTTGCGCAATCGCCGGGTAGTGCCTAATTTTGCGTCAAAATAATAACCAATAAATAACAAATCGCAATGAGAGCTCCTATTTCAGAGTATGTGGCGGTTGAACAAGCCGCAATGAAGTTTGTGAAAAGCGTTGCCGAGGGCAATAGCAAGTATGCCAAAGAACTGTTTACCGACGATGCCGTACTTTTCGGTTTTCTCGACGGCGAGCTGGAGCACGGCTCCATCGAGCAGTTCTATCACAATGTGGATACCGTGGGCGCCGGCGCCGATTTCAAGGCGCGCGTCGATGTCGTCTCCATCGAGGAGACTGTGGCCGTAGTGCGTGTGCTTGAGGAGAAGTGGGGTGGCCGCATCGACTTCACCGACTACTTGTTGTTGATGAAGATGAACGGCGAGTGGAAGTGTGTGGCCAAGGCCTACAACCAGAATTCCGACACCATCAAGAAGTGATTTTCTACCTAACGACAGCGGGCGGAAGTTGATGAGAATTTCAGCTTTCGCCCGCTGTCGTTATTTCAAATGAGAGGGATTTTACTGCGCGGTCTGTCGTTCGGCGCCGTAGGCTTTGCCCATCTTCACGCAGTCGCCGATGACATCGCCGGTGCGCAGGTATTTATAAGTGGGCATTTCAAACAGCACGGGCTTGAGCTTGCGATAGTCGGGTTTGCCTTGTTCGTCAAGTCGGTTTTCTTCCACATATGTGTTGATAATCTTGCAGATGTAATTGTTGAAGCCACGTGCCCGGCGGCAAATGTGGTCTCATGGGCATAGCCTGCGAGGGTGAGACCTGTACAAAATACAAATAGTAAGAATTGTTTTATCATCGCTTTTTCTATTTGACCACAAATTTACACCGATTTTTCCTTACGGCTGATATACGATTTACGGATATTCTTATTTATTTTACCGATTTGGATAAGACGGGAGGAACCCGCGTGATTTGTTTTCTTGCGGCATCGTGGCCGTTTTGCCCGAAAAAGCATTACCTTTGCACTACAAATAATAACAAATCCTGTAAGTGTAATGAAACGATTGATAGCCATAGTGTGCCTGGCTATGACCCTTGCGGCGGCCCGGGCGGTAGAGTTCGACAAGTTTTTTTGCGACACGACGTTAAGGCTCGACTATGCCTTTGCGGGCGATGCCGTCAAGCATGCGATTTATTTGGACCAAATGTCGCGCCTGCCACGCTGGTGGGGACGACGTGCCCATCTTGACGAAGTGCCTGTGGCGGGCGATGGTACCATCACGGTGCGCGACCACCGTAGCGGCCGGGTGATTTACAAGCACTCGTTCTCGAGCCTGTTCCAGGAATGGGTGTCGACAGCCGAGGCCAAGGTGGTGCGCAAGTCGATGGAGAACGTGTTTCTTGTGCCCATGCCGCGCGACACGGTGGATATCACCGTCGAGTTGCGCGACCCGCGTCACCGCGTCACCGCCATGCTCACCCACCGCGTGTCGCCCACCGACATCCTCATCACGCGCCGCGGCGAGCGTGATGTGACGCCTTACGTTACCTTGCAGCAGGCCGACGACACAACGCGCTGCATACACATCGCCTACGTGGCCGAGGGGTATACCGATCAAGAGATGCCACAGTTCCTTGACCATTGTCGTGAAGCCATGGAGGCGCTCTTTGAGCACGAGCCGTTCAAGTCGATGCGTGGGCGGTTCCACATTGTGGCCGTGAAGAGCGCCTCGCGCGACAGCGGCGTGAGCGACCCCGGGGCGGGCTGCTGGCTCAATACCGCGCTGGGCTCGCACTTCGACACGTTCTACAGCAAGCGTTACTTGACCACGCTCCACCTCAAGCAACTCCACAATTTGCTGGCCGGCGTGCCTTATGAACACATCATCATTCTGGCCAACACCGACCACTATGGAGGTGGAGGCATCTATAACAGCTACAACTTGAGCTACACGCGCGGCAAGCACTTCCGTCCAGTGGTGGTGCATGAGTTCGGGCATAGTTTTGCCGGCCTGGCCGATGAGTATCCCTATGGCGACGATGACCCGCGTTATTTTAGCGATGTGGAACCCTGGGAGGCTAATCTCACCACGATGCGTGATTTCTCCCACAAGTGGGCCGACATGATTGACCCGTCGATGCCGTTTCCCGCGCCCGAAACCACCGACAGCACGCTCATGACATCGCGTGTGGGGCTCTTCGAGGGTGGAGGATACATGAAGAAGGGTGTGTACCGTCCCGTGCAGGAATGTCGCATGCGCACCAACGCCGTGCCCGAGTTCTGCCCCGTGTGCCGGCGTGCCTTGCGGCGCCTCATCGATTTCTACACAGCCCCCGGCAATGATGTCAATTAGGGTTACTATAGATTAAGGCGGTGTTAGTGACACAAATGTAAAGTGAAATTTGAGAGGGGCGACACGTCGAAAAGAGGAAGTGGCGATGCGGTCGTTCGGGCGGTGGCGGGGTGGGGCGGCCGGATGATAACGTGAGCGATGGGCGTCTCCTTCGCAGAGGCGCCCATCGCTAATATTTTCATGGATTGAGCTTAGACTTAAGTGAAACTATCGCGTAATATGAAATTTTGCTGAATAATTGTCTTGGGGGTGGAGAGGAGAGTGGCGTTTAGAGCTCGCCACCGAGCATACGGTACATTTGGTACACGTGCTTGAAGCGCTCGATGTGCGACTTCTTGAAGTAGATGCGGTGGTTCACGCCGCGGTCGCTGATGAAGGTCATCACGGCCCAGCGGCAGTGCGAAAGCGCGTAAGCGAGGTCCTTGCTCGAGTCGTCGATGGGCTCGTCGAAGTTCTCATAGAAGAAGCGCGTGCCGTCCTTGCCGCGGTTCAGGTTCTTGGGCACGTATGTATATTTGAACTTATCGATGTTGAACTCGAGGCGGCTGAACTCGATGGGGTCGTCGGCGTAGAACTCGGCGCGGAAGCGCAGCTCGGGCTTGCCGTTCTCCACAGTAAAGTAGAGGAACACATCGTTTTCCTTGATGTCGAGCGTGATGCCTTGATACAGAAAGCGCTGCTTGCCGTTCACGTTGGCCGTGGTGAAGTAGTTCCTGAGGGTATCGATGCCGCTCATGTCCACTTCGTCGTTCTTCCATGTGTAGGGCTTGCGCTCGGGTATCGACGACTTGGTGTAGTCGATGTTGAGCAGGCTGTCGATTTCGTTCTTCCGGGCGAGTCGCTTAGCCTCCATCTCGGCTTTCTTTTCGGCTTCGAGGGCCTCATATTCCTCGCGCGTCATGCGAGGCTTGTATTTGGGGTTGTTGCGGTCGAGTTTTACCTCCTTGATGTCGTCATCGGCACCCTGTTCCTCGTTTGGCGTAGCGTAGTGCTGACGCACGCTGCGAATGGGTTTTTGGATACTCTGGTCAAAGTCGTTCTCGTCGGCTGTCGTCACGCCGGCGGCCGTCGCTTCAAAGCCCGTTGCCATCATGGCAACAAGTGCATATAAAAAGAATTTTTTCATGCGCTAAATTTGTTTAATAGAAATGTGAGGGCAAATTTACAAACAAAAATCGAATTTACAAACAAAAATGAACAAAAAAAGTTTCGTTACGTATTATTTCGCTAAAAATCAGCGAAATATTTTTTCGTGCAATCAATGCAAATGTAAATTGATTTAGTAAACGAGTAAACAAGTAAACGAGTAAACACGCGAACGCGTTAGGTTCGTCTTGTTTACTCGTTGTGATTGTGTGGCTTGCTTGTTAACTTGATGGTTAACAGCGTGTTTGGTGCTTAGAAGCGGAAGCCCAGCGTGAGCGACACGCGATTCTTGTTGGTTTTAACATCGGCCATCATGTTATAGTCGGTACCATCGTCGTAGTTCACCGTGGGGAACGAGTTGTAGGTGCTCTTGCGGGCCTGGTGCACATAGGCCATGTCGAGGTAGAACGACTTGTACTTGTAGCCAAAGCCGCAGGTGATGTACTGCGTGGTGCGGTCGAACTGGTACGACGGGTTGGTGCTTACCGTGTTCACCTCGAGGACTCCGTCCTCATAATCCTTCTTGACGGGCGACGTTTGGTAAGAGTAACCGGCGCGCAAGGCAAAGCTGGGCGTCACCTTGTATTCGGCACCCACGCTCACTTTGTGGGCGGCGCGGAAGTAGTCGTTGATGTCGTTGGTCGAGCTGATGTCCTCATTGCCGTTGTCATACTTGATGCGCATCGTGTTGTAGCCCGTGTACTCATAGTCGACACTCACGATGGCGCTCTTGCCAATCACGCCGGCGATACCGCCCATGAAACGCCACGGCGTGTTGATGCGGTAGCGGTATTCGTTCCACTGGTCGCCGCAGTGAGCACCGTCGCTAAAGCTGGCGGCGTTGTCGGGCAGGTATTCAAAGCTCGACACGGTGCTATAGAGGTCGCGCATGTCGTAGTAAGTGGGGGTGTGGAACGCGAATCCCAGTCGCAGCTCGTTCACCGGCTTGACAATCACACCAAGCTTGAAGTTGTAACCGGTACCCTTGGTGTCAAGGCGGTTGACCAAGCCATAGTTGGCGCCGCCGTTAACAATCTGGGTGGCTTTCATGTCGCTGGGCACATAGGCGTTGGTGAGGCTCTCGCCGTAGTACATATAGTTCTTGTAGTCCAGGTCCTGGAAGCCGAAGCCCAAACCCCAGTAGAGGATGTTGGCGCAGTTGCCGCCCAGGGTGACACCATACTCGTCAACGTGGCCCTTTTCGTCAATCTCATATTCGGCATAGCCACCGGAGCCTTCGCCCAAAAGGCCCTGGAAGGAGCCGGGTAACGTTTGGTTGGGGTTAATCCAGTAGCTGTCGTAGCCCAGCACGCTTATCCACGGGGCGTTAGAATTCCAATAGGGGTCGTAGCTGTCGGTGGCATGCAGGTCGTTTGCCGTCCATCCGCCGGCATTGGTCAGGCCGGCCACATAGTTGGTAATCGATGAGCTGATGCCATTCCACCCGCCGGCGTAATGGCGGTGGAAGTCGTTGCGGCGGTTGAAGCTGAAACCCCAGTTGAAGTTCTTGAGTATTTCGCCGTCGAGCTTGATGGCGCCCACATAACCGATGTTGTTCAGGTTGAAGCGCGTGTTGCTCGTGCTGTTGAGATTGTCGGCCTTGCTGTTGTTAAAGTCGAGGCCAATGGTCACCGCCACGTCGCTGTTGCGGTAGATGCCGATGCCGCCGGGGTTCTGGTTCAACGTGGAGATGTCGCCGCCCACCGCGGTATAAGCGCCGCCCATCGACATGAAGCGTGATGTGCCACGCAATTCGGTTTGCGACATGTTGAGCACATCGAAAGCCGCCTGGGCATTCATTATTAAGGGTGTTGCGCAAAGCAACAATGCGAAAAGTTTCTTGTTCATGTTATCGTCAATGAATGAATGTGATAGAATTTCCAGTTCTTGATGGTGTGGAGAGGGGAGCGATTGGCTTTCGCTTATCGGCGATGACCGCCGCCTCCGCCGCCACCGCTGTGACCGCCGCCGTAGCCACCGCCACCGCTGTAGCCGCCACCGCTGTAGCCGCCGCTTGAGCGACCGCCGCCGTAGCTGCCGCCATAGCTGCCGCTGGGACGGCTGCCGCCATAGCTCGACGAACTGCGGGAAGGAGCGGGCGTGTAGGTGCGGCCGCTACTGCTACTGCCGCTATAGCTGGGTGTCGGGCGGCGTGCCGAACCGGTGTTGCCGCGATAGCTGCCTTGCTGACGCGTGCCGTAGCTGCGAGTGGGGGAGTAACTGCTGCCGGGACGGCGTCCGCCGCCGCTCGTGTAAGAGGGACGTGTGGTGCCTATCGCCGAGCGACCGCCATATCCCGAGGGACGACGTCCGCCACGGTCGTTCCAGCCATAGTGGCGTCCGCCACCGCCGTAGTAGTGATGGCCATACCAGCCGCCGTAGTAGTGGTGGTGATAGTAAGGACGTCCCCATGCGTAGTAGAAGCCTCCCCAGCCCCAGTTCCAACAGTACCAGGGGTCGTACCAAGCGCTGCGCCATCCCCATCCCCATCGCCAGCTATAAGGATAGTACCAGGGGTCGTACCAGCGCGTGTCGACTACATACACGTTCACGTTGGGGCGGTCGTTATAGTAGAGCGTCACAAGCTCGTTGTCGCCCGCGTCGAGCACCACGGTGCTGTTGTGGAAACGTTGCAGGCGACGCGTGTTATTGAAGTCGCCTTGCTCGTCATAGAGCGTGTCGTAGCCTATCGAGTCAAGGTCATAGGCCGGCCCGCGGCGGTTATATTCGTCCACGTCGCGACCGTTCACCACGGGCTCAACCGTGGATTTTACATACACCGGCGCGTCGCCGTACACCACCACGCTATGCGTATTGCTTGCGTGCTTGACCGGCTTCACCACCTTTTCGGTGTCTTTCGACGCGTCGTAATAAACGTCGTCATAGTCCTGCGCGTTGACCTTGGCCGGAGCCCAGGCCAGCGCACCCAACAATGCAATAATTCCCAACTTTTTCATAGTCATTTAATTCTTTATTTAAGGATTAAACAAAATGTTAATTTATTTGCTCTCTTTGACCGCATCCACCGACTTTAGTTTAACGGACGCGGTGTTCTATTTAGGATTATTAGTGTCGCAATTGGCGAAACGCTAATTTTCCAAATACAAAAATACACAAAATTTTGATAATGGCCGCCACATTCCGTTTTTTTAACAGTTTGCGGGCTTTGAGCCGTGAGCATTGAACCGCGTAGATGGCTGGTGCCCTCTACCGCGTCATGCGCAAAAAATCCCCCCGGACTCATGCCCGGGGGGATTCTTAACTCAAAGTTCAGAGCTCGAAGCTCACTTCACTTGTATCTTGGCGGCGCCTTCGGGCGTGGCGATGAGGTAGATGCCACGGTCGAGGGTCCAAGTGCCGTCGATAGCCGGGATTTCCTGGCCGGCCACGTTGTAGACGCGGGTGAACTCGTCACCGGTGAGTGTGCGGCCATTGAAGGTCACGCGACCACTGGCGGCAATCACGTCGATGCCCGTCTTCACCTTGGTGGTGACGGTTTGTACGTTCGACCAGTCGCTCTCGGTGCCATCGGTATAGATGGCTTTCACCTTATACTCATAGGGGGTAGCGCGGTCGAGGTTTGCCACGGTGTAGCTCGTCTCGGTGATGCCGGTGACGGTGCGGGTCGTGGCGTCGCCTGTCTCTTGCGGCGCGCGGGCGGCGGCACCGGCGGGCAGGGCTACCTTATCCACTTGCAGGGTGTAGCT
This sequence comes from uncultured Prevotellaceae bacterium, assembly GCA_947169265.1. Lineage (GTDB taxonomy): Bacteria > Bacteroidota > Bacteroidia > Bacteroidales > Muribaculaceae > Sodaliphilus. The sequence continues at coordinate 55,672 of CAMVPC010000014.1, read as the reverse complement.
CTCCACGTTGGGCACGGCGGTCCAGGTGGCGACAAACGACCTGTCGGTGAGCGTTTCCTGGTCAGCATCTTGCATCACGGGCACTTCCTTGTCGAGGTTGGCCACGCCATTGAGGGTGATGACGACATCTTCCACATTGTCGCTCGAGAGCGTCACGGTAGCGGTATATTCGCCGGCGGTTTGCGGAGCGAACGTCACCGTTACGGTGGGGATATTGGTGGCATCGGGCACGACGGTCTCGGTGTCAATGCTGAACACGTTGTTGTCGTCGGCAAGTGTCACCGTCACGGGGCCTTGCAGGTTGGCGGCCTCGATGGTGAACGTCTTGGCCTCGCTTTGGCCTTCCACCACCTCAAAGTCGAGGCTCGTGGGCGTGGCGCTCAGCGATGGAGCGATGGCCACAGCGTTCACGGTCACATATTGGCTCTCGGCACCATCGGTGTGAACGCCTACGGTGGTGGTGAACTCGCCGGCCTCGGTGGGCGTGAAGGTCACGGTGACGGTGGCCCCTTGCCCTGCGTCGTTCATCTCGATGACATAGCTGTCGAGGGTGAAGACGCTGTTCTCGGCATTGCTGAGTTCAAGGTTCACATCGTTGATCAGGTTCGTGCCCTGCACGGTGAAGGTGGCGCTGTTGCTCTGGCCCACGAGGGTCTGATCGATGGTCAGCGTGGTGGGATTAACGGCAAGCTCGGTAGCCAGGGCGGTGCCGGTAAGCGTCACGGTGACGCTCTCGGCGTTAGTGCTGGCCACGGTGAGCGTGGCGTTGTAGTCGCCGGCGCTTGTGGGGTTGAAGCTCACGGTGACGGTGGCTCCTTGCTCGGCGTCGGCCTGGGCGATGGTATTTGTGTTGAGGCTGAAGGCACCGGTCTCATCGTTGAGGGTGAGGGTCACGTCGCCTTGCAGGTCGGTACCCAGCACCTCAAAGCTGTCGCTGCCGCTCGAGCCGGCGATGGCCTCGAAAGTCATGCCCGTCGGGGTGGCCGTGAGCACGGGCGTGGGAACCTCGTTGAGGGTTACTTCCTCGGCGTTGCTCCACGAGCTCTCGGTGTTGTCAGTGTAAACGGCTTTCACCATGTAAGTATAGGTGGCGCCCTCGTTGAGGTCGTTCACCGTGTAGGTCTTGGCGGTGATACCCGTGATGGTGCGGGTCGTGGCGTCGCCACTCTCGCTGGCGCGGGCGGGTGAGCCGGCTCCGTCGAGTTCGCTCAATGTCTGGGCCACGTCGCCGTTGAACACTTCCACGTTATAGATGTAGAAGCGCTTTCCGCCGCCGGTGCAGGCAAAGGTGATAGTTTGTGCTGCGGCATCGTTGCAGTCGAGCACTACGGTATAATCGGTTGCCTCGTTGGTCAGTGCTTGGGTGACAGTGGTGTTGTCGCCCGAGGTGAGCTTGACCGAGCTTGCATCGGTGTTGTAGTACTTGGCGTTAAACCTCACGGTCACCTTGCCCTGCGAGCCGCTCAGGTTGAGGGCGGGCGTGGTGAGGGTGCCGGCTTGCCTGCTCGAGCCGAATTTCACGCCCGAGGGGGCTTTGTACACATAGCTTCCGGTCCAGCCTTGGTTGTCGGCGAAATCGTCCATCGACGAGCCCACATTAGTGTTGCCGTCGCTCGTGACATCACTGCCATCGAAGGTCTCGGTGAGGATGGCCTTGGGAGCGGCTGCCTTCTCGTTCACTTGCAGTGTGTAGCTGGCGACGTTGGCGTCGGGCGTTGCGTCGGTCCAGTCGGCGGTAAAGGCGGTGGTGCCCACTTTGGTTTCATCGGCGGCCAGCATCACCGGGTCGTGTTTTTCAAGCACGGCGCTACCGCTCAAGGTCACTACCACGTCGGCAGCGTCTTCACTGCTCAGTGTGGCGGTGGCGGTAAACTCACCTACGGCGGTAGGAGCGAAGGTTACATTGACCTCGGCGCCATTGGCTTGCGCGGCGGTGAGACTGTTCTTGTCGAGGCTGAAGGCGTTGCTGCCGGTCAGCGCGATAGTCACGTTGCCGGTGAGGTTCTCGGCGCCCACGGTGAACGACTCGGTAGCGCTCTGGCCCACGAAGAGCTCACCCATCTCAATTGTGGTGGGGGTGGCGGTGATGGTGGGCACGGGATCCGATGCCAGCGTCACCTCCTTGGCGTTGCTCCACTGGCTCTCGGTGGCTTCGCTCTCGTCGACGGGCACGGCTTGCACCTTGAACTCATAGGTCTCACCCTCGGTGAGGCCGGTTACCGTATAGTTCTTGGCGGTGATGCCGGTGATGGTGCGGCCGCCGTTGTCGGCGTCGCCCGTGTCGCTGATGGCGCGAGCCGGTGCGCCGGCTGCCGTGATGTCGCCACTGCTGATTACCACTTTCGCGAGATTCACGCGCTTGCGCGACGCGGTGGTCTCGATTTTTACTTTGTAAGCTGTACCGGCGGTCACGTTGAACACGTGGTCATAGTCGGCGAAATCGCTTGTGAGCGCTTGGGTATAGGTGTCGACAGTGGTCGAGCCGTTAAGCAACGACACTTTCATCGAGCTACCGTCGGTGCTGTAGTAAGCGGCGTTAATGCTTACCGATAGCTTATCGCTCTCGGGTGTCACATCCGGGCTTGTCACCGATCCGGTGTTGTTTCGGCTTCCCAACTGGGTGTAGCCCGACGAGGAGTTTGTCGTGCTTCCCGATGTGGTCCATCCGTGACCCGAGCCAAACGTGGTCGAGAGCAACGTCTGCACTGCCGACTTAATGTTAACCAACAGCGTGTAAGTGTGGTCGATGTCGATATTGTCGGTCCACGAAGCCGTGAACGATGTGTTGCCCACGTTTGTGGCGTCGGCCAGCACCGGCGCGTCGAGTGCCGGAACACTGCCCTTCATGTACCAGAACGACACCGTACCGTCGCTGTTGAGGGTAATCTCGGTGAGTGGCTGGTTCATGTAACCGGCGCCACCGGTCGAGCTGGCAATCGTGCCGTTCGCGCTCATGTTGAGCTTGGCGGCCGGTGAACTGGTGTTGCTGAGCTCGTGGTTCGTTTCGCCGTAGCAATCGGCGGTCTCGTTATACTCCGAGAGGGAGTTGTCGGCCGGAATGACGGTGAACAGTTGCACGCTTTGGTTGTTGGGCGTGTTTGCCTCCCAGCGACTTTGGTCGTAGGTGAGGTGAGTCACCAGCATACCTTCGTCGCTGATGTATGCGTCCCAACCTTGCTTGGAACGATTCTCAAGATAGTAGCACTCGTTGCTGTTGAGTGGGCTGGTCACCTTGTAACTCACGTCGTTGCCGGTGTTCCACTTGGGCAGCGTGTACTTGTGGTTCTCGACCGGTGTGCTGGGCGTGAGCCAGCCCATGAATTCCTTCTCGTAGGCATTGTAGCCGATGGGCGTGTATCCGTCGTCGTTATAACTGCCGCTGCACATGATGTCCCAGTTACCCATGCCGTAATAGCCGTATCGGTAGGTCGTCTCGTAGAAGTCGGGCAGTCCCATGCAGTGGCCATACTCATGACAGAAGGTGCCCACACCGTCGAGCTTCGTGCTGCTGGTGCCGTTAAGCTCGTTGAAAACGGCGAACTTGTCGATGGTCACGCCATTGCGCGTGCGAGCGCCGTCACCGTCACCGTAATAGGCTCCCGACGAGAGATTCCACTGGCAGGGCCAAATCTGGTTGGCGATACTGGTCTGGGCTTCGCCGCCGCCGGCATACACCACGATACACACGTCGGCCTCGCCGTCGCCATCGTTATCGTAGGTCGACCAATTAATGTCGTTGCCGGCCTTGTCGATGGCTTCGCCCACCATGTTGGCTACACCCACATCGTTGCCGTCGCTGTCGTTGCCGCCGTAGGTGGCGCGAGTACTATTGAGCGTGTAGGGGCCATAGACATCGAATTGTGGTGAATACTGGCCGTTACTTTGGTCGTAGAAATACTTGTAGGCACTCTTCTCGGTCGTAGATGTGTATTGTGTCACAAATGACGACTTGGAGTTCGCGAATTTCACATCCGAGTATTCGACAAGGATGATGGCCACGTGGGGAGAACCTATTTGGGGTACTTCGGGGTCGCCGGCGGCTTTCGCCGGACCGCGGCGCCGAGCCTTGGCGCGCGGCGACTTGGCCGTGATCGACTCGATTGTCATCTTGTCGGCGTTAGTACTCAAAAAAGATTCCTCGGCAGCGGTGCGGCTGCCTTTTTCGTGCGCGAGCATGTTGCTGGGTCCGTCGGCGGTTCGGTATACCATGTCGCCGTTACTGGCTTCCATGGTAGGCTTGCCGTCACTTGTCACCCACGAGTGGTGCCACTCGTCACCCACCATGTTGACGGTGATGACAGTGCCATCGCTCTGCGTGACAGTTTTAGTCAAACCCGGTTTTGCCGGCACTGCCAGTGCCGCGAAGCAAGTTCCCAGCACTGCCATGATAAGAGCAAATTTTCTCATAAAGGTTTGATGAGGTTTAATTAATAATGAAACAAAATATTGAATGTGATTAATTTTGCAAAGCACGCAAAGTTAGTTTTTTTCTATCCAATTACAAAAAAAATATTCTTAAACTTCAATGAATTGCTCCATATTAACCATTAATTCAGCCAAAAGGGTGACTTTTCTCACTTTTCGTCGTGATTTGAGCGCGGCCCCCGGCCATGTGTTTGCGGCATGAAAAAATCCCCCTCGGGCCTCATGCCCGGGGGGATTCTTAACTCAAAGCTCAAAGCTCGCAGCTCAAAGCTCACTTCACTTGTATCTTGGCGGCGCTTTCGGGCGTGGCGATGAGATAGATGCCACGGTCGAGGGTCCACGTGCCGTCGATGGCGGGAATTTCCTGGCCGGCCACGTTGTAGACGCGTGTGAACTCGTCGCCGGTGAGCACGTTGCCGTTGAGGGTCACACGACCGCCGGCGGCAATCGCGTTGATGCCGGTCTTAACTTTGGTGGTGACCATTTGCGCGTTCGACCACTCGCTCTCGGTGCCGTCGGTGTAAACGGCCTGCACGCGATAGCGGTAAGTGGTGGCGCGCTCGAGGTTGGCCACGGCGTAACTGGTCTCGGTGATACCGGTGATGGTGCGGTTGCTTGCGTCACCGCTCTCTTCAACGCGGGCCGCGGCGCCGTTGCTGCCGGCGCGCGTCACTTGCAGGGTGTAACTTTCTACGTTGGGCACGGCGGTCCAAGTGGCGATGAACGAGCGCTCGGTCACGGTCTGCTGGTCGGCCTCTTCCATCACGGGCACTTGCTTGGCGATGGTGGCGGTGCCGGCAAGCGTGACGGTGACGCTCTCGGCGCCCTCGCTGGCGAGCACGATGGTGGCGCTGTAATCGCCGGCGGTAGTGGGTGCGAAGGTGACGGTGACGGTGGCGCCATCGGCTTCGGCGGCATTCAGCGAGCCGGTGCTCAGGCCGAACGCGCCGCTCTCATCGTTGAGGGTGAGCGTGACGTCGCCTTGCAGGTCGTGGGCCGCGACAGCGAACGACGTGCTCGCGGTTTCACCTTCCACGGCCTCGAGGCTCAGGGCTGTGGGCGTGGCTTCGATGACGGGTGTGGTCTCGTTCAAAGTGACGTTTTGCGTGTTACTCCAGCGGCTTTCGGTATCATCGGCATATATGGCTTTCACCTTATAAGAATAGGTGGCGCCGGCCACAAGGTTCTCCACGGTGTAGCTCTTGTCGGTGATGCCGGTGATAGTGCGATGATTGGCGTCGCCGGTCTCAGTAGCATAAGCCGGTGCGTCGGCCGCGGTGGCGTCGCCGTTATAGACGGTGGCGTTGTGCAGCACCGCATATCCCGTGACGTTCTCGAAGCGCACCTTGTACTGGGTGTTGGGCGTCACGTCGAATATCTTGGTGAAGGTGGCCTCGTCGGTGCTCAGCGAGTAGGTCTCGCTGGCCACTTCGCTATTGGCGCTGTTGAGGAGGAGGATTTTCATCGAGGCATTGGCCGCGGGACTCAAAGCTGCCACATTCACGGTGATCACATTGCTCGTGGGGGTGAGTAGCGCGCTGGTGACACGGCCTTTCGAGCCGCGCGCGTTGCCAATCTGGAGGTATCCGTTGCTCGACGAGGTAATACCCGACTTGGTCCAGGTGACGTTCGAGAAATCTTCTTCGGCCAGCAGATAGACCTGTTCGGCTTCGCCGCCGTTCACGCTCAGCGTGTAGCTCACCACATTCTCGGCGGGCGTGTCGTCGGTCCACGCGGCAGTGAACGACGTGGTGCCCACGGTGGCTTCGTCGGCTGCCAGCATCACGGGTACGGCTTTCACGAGCGGCGCGGTGCCGGTGAGCGTCAGGCTCACGGCCTGGGCACCGGCGGTGGCGGCGGTGACAGTGGCGCTGAAGGTGCCCGATACTTGGGGCGCAAAGGTGGCGGTGACGGTGGCGCCTTGCTCGGCCTCGTCGATGGTGAGGCTCGTCTTGTCGAGGCTGAAGTAGCCGCTTTCGTCGGCAAGCGTGAGAGTGACGTCGGCGTCGAGGTCGGTACCTGTCACCGTGAAGGTGGCGGTGCCGGTGGCATCCACTTCCACGTTGCCCATGTTCACCTCGCTCTTGTTGAAGGCCAGGGTGGGCGGTGTCTCGACAAGGGTCACTTCCTTCACGTTCGACCACGTGCTCTCAACGGCCACTTCGGGGTCGACGGGCACGGCCTTCACGCGGAAGGAGTAGGTCTCGCCCTCGGTGAGGCCGGTCACGGTGTAAGTCTTGTCGGTGATGCCGGTGATGGTGCGCTGGTTGGCGTCGCCCGTCTCGCTCACGGCGCGCAGCGGCGCGCCTGTGGCGTCTTCCTCAACACCCGAATAAATCTCGATGCCGTACACACCCACGATGCCGCTGGTGCCGTTGCCGGCAAAGGTCACTTTCTGGCCGGTGGCGGCGCTACAGTCGAGCACTACCGTTTTCTCGGCAAACGAGGTGGTGAGGCCGCTGATGGTTTGCGACGAGTTGCCGCATTTCACCACAAGCGACGTGCTGCCGGTGGCGGCGGCGTTAAATTTCACGGTTACCTTGCCGCCGCTGTGACGCAGGTCGAGGCCCGGTGTGACGAGCGTGCCGGCGTTGTAGGTCGAGCTCCATGTCGAGGTGCGTCCCCCTATCTGCATATAGCCGGTGCCCGGATACAGGTAGGTGCCCGTCCAGCCGTTGTTGGTGAGATATTCGTTGAGGTTATTGGCGATGTTGGTCGAACTCGAAGTGAGGCCTTCCATCGTCTCGCTTAACAACAATGTGTAGCCGCCCAGGCGGTTCACCTCAAGCGTGTAGGTGTGGTCGGTGTCGTTGTTGTCGCTCCACGTGGCGCGGAACGAAGTGGCCTTGATGTGGTTGGCATCGGCCAGCACCGGGGCCGACAGGTGGGGCAGGCTCGAGCTGCCCTTCATGTACCACAGCGAGGCCGAGCCGTCGCTGTTGAGGTAAATCTCGGTGACGGGCTTGCCCAGCAGGCCGGCGCCGCCGGTCGAGCTGGCGAGCGAGCCGCTCGCGGTCATGTTGAGCTTGGCGGTCGGCGTACTTTCGTCGGTAAATTCGTGGTTGGTTTCGCCAAAGAGGTCGGCGGTCTCGGTGCTTGTGCTGCGGACGTTGTCGGCCGGCATGATGGTCATCAGCTGGATGGCCTCGTTGTTCACGGTGTTGCCGCTCCAGCGGTTGGCAACGTATGTCACGTGTGAAATCATCACGCCTTCGTCCTTGATATAGGCGTCCCAACCTTGTTTCTTGCGGTTCTCGAGAATGAAATACTCGTTGCTGTTGAGCGGGCTCACCAGCTTGAGGGCCATGTCGGTGTCCTCGCTCTTTTGATTGAACGCCGTCAAGGTGTATTGCGTGTTCTCGACGGGCGTGATGTAGTCAATCCAGCCCATGAATTCCTTCTCGTAAGCGCTGTAGCCGATGGGCGTGTAGCCGTCGTTGTTGTAGCAACCGCTGTTCATCAGGCTCCAGTAGCCCATGCCGTAGTAGCCGTTGCCGTAGGTCGTCTCGTAGAAGTCGGGCAGACCCAGGCAGTGGCTGAACTCGTGGCAAAAGGTGCCCACGCCGTCGAGCGTGGTGCCGCTGTCGCGACTGCCATGCACTTCGTTGAACACGGCGAAACGGTTGATCGTCACGCTGTTGCGCGTGCGGGTGCCGCTGCCGTCGCCGTAGTAGGCTCCCGACGAGAGGTTCCACTGGCAGGGCCATACCGAACTGGGAACTGTGGTGCTGGCCTGGGCCTCACCCACACCGGCATAGACCACGATACACACGTCGGCCTCGCCGTCGCCGTCGTTGTCATACTGGCTCCAGTTGATGTCGTTGCCCGCCTTGTCGACGGCTTCGCCCACCATCCGGGCCACGCCTATGTCGTTGACGCTGTTGCCCTGGTTGTCGGTACCGTGGGCACCATAGGTGGCGCGGGTGTTGTCGAGCGTGTAAGGGCCATAGACGTCGAACTGTGGCTGGTACTTGTTGTTGCTCTGGTCGGCAAAGTACTGGTAAACGCTCGTCGAGCCACTGGTGTACTGGTTGCGGAACGCCGAGATGTCGTTGCTCAGTTTCTTGTCGCTGAACTCAATCACAATGATGGGAACGTGCGGTGAACCGGTTGTGGGAACCTGCGTGCTACCCACTTTTTGAGGCCGACCGCCGAGACGCGCGCTCGCGCGGCGCGCTTTGCCGGCCGCGGTCTCCAGTGACTGCGGCGTGAGGCTCGAGGCGTGCTCGCGCACCCACTGCGCTTCGGCGGCACCGCGGTCGAGCGTGTTGTGGGCACGCACGTCGCTCAAGCCTGTCGCCGTGCGGTAATAAAAGTCGCCGTTGGCGGCTCTTTCCACAGCGAGACCGTCTTGGGTGAGAATGGCGCTGTGCCACTCGTCGCCCACGGTGTGCACCGTGATTTGGGTCCCGTCGCTCTGCGTGAGGGTGGTCACGCCGGGTTTTGCCGGGACTGCCATCGCCACGAAGCATGTTGTGGCGATAGCCATGCATAGCATGAGAATTTTCTTCATAGTTTTTTGGGTGAGTTAATTTAGTTAATGTATTGGTTTCGTTATTGGTTATATCGCGGTGGTGTCGAGATCCGAGGCCTTACCGGTGAAGTTTGGCGCTCGTTTTTCGAGGAACGCGCGCACGCCCTCGAGGTAGTCGGCTCCCTTATAGACGCGTGTGCGGTAGGCGTTGATGCGCTCGAAGCCCTCCGAGGAAATCACCGACGAGGCTTTCGAGAGGATGCGGAACTGGCGCTTGATGGCACTTATCGACATTACCGAGTTGCGGCGTAGCGGCACCAGGAAATGCTCCTCGAGCACTTGGTCAAGCTCTTCGGGCGCCGCCACGCGGTTGATCAGACCCACGTTGAGAGCGTCTTCGGCCTCGATGGGCATCGCAAGGAAGAACATCTCGCGCGCCTTGTTCAAGCCCAGCTGGTTCACAAAGTGCATGATGCCCGAGGCGTTGTAGGGGATTCCTATCTTGGCCGGTGTGATGGCAAAAGTGGCGTCGCGCGAGGCCACAATCATGTCGCAGCTCAGGCACAGGTCGCAGGCACCGCCCCACACGCTGCCGTCCACGCACGCGATAACGGGAATCGCGACTTCCTGCATACGGTGCAGCATGCGCTCCATGGGCACGTCATAGGCCAGTGGGTCGCTGCCGTCCTGCGGCAATTCGCGGATGTCGTGTCCGGCGCTCCACACGCCTTTGCGGCACACCGCCTTGATGACGATAGCCACACACTCGCTTTCGTAGCCCGTTTTCACGGCCTCGACGATGTCGTGGCACATACGGTCGCTCAAGCAGTTCAGTCTCTCGGGATTGTTCATCTCAATGAAGCAAATCCTGTCGTCAATGGTCACGTTAACCAGTTTATTCTCCATTAGTCTTGAGTTTTTAAGTTTTTAGTTCCTCGATTCCCTTATTTAGATTCCCATCACGGCCTTGACGAGCAGGAGCACGATGGGCACGGTGATGAGCAGGATGCCGATGATGTCAATGATAAGGCCCGAGCGGAACATCTTGGTGATGGGCACGTAGCCCGAGGCATAGACGATGGCGTTGGGCGGTGTCGATACCGGCATCATGAAGCCCAGCGACGACGACAGTGCCACGCCCACAGCCACGGGAATGGGGCTGAAGCCCAGCGACAGTGCCGTGCCAATGGCTATGGCCCCCATGAGGTTGATGGCGGCTGTGTGCGAAGTAAGCTCCGAGAGCAGCAGTGCCGACATACAGAACACAATCATGAACGTCAACTCCGAGGGATTGCCTCCCATCACGTCTCTGATGCCATTGCCTATCCACTGCGACAGTCCGGTGGTGTACATGAGCGCGCCCATCGAGAGACCGCCGCCGAAGAGCAGCAGCGTGCCCCAGTCGATTCCCTCGACGCCTTCTTTCCACTTGAGTGTCTTTACACCCCGTTCATTGCCGGGGAGGAAGAACAACAGCAGAGCGCCCGCCATGGCGGCAATGCCTTCGGGGAAATGGTTGTCGAAAGCTGTCATCGCCTCTGACTTCGCGCCATAAACGATGCTCAGCACGCTGGGTGCCACCCACAGGACTACGGCGACACTGAAAGCGATGACGGTGTTCTTCTGCGCGCGCGTCCACTTGCCGAGTGAGTTGGCGTATTCGCGGATAAACTCGTGGGCTCCCTCAATGCGCTTGACGTCGGCGGGAAACATGCGCCACAGCACCAAGTAGGCCACAGCGAAATAGCACACCATGGCCACAAATCCCCAAATCATCCACTGGAAGAACGAGATGGTGGGAGCATCGGGCGCCAACTTGTCGATGAAACCGAGCATCATGATGTTGGGTGGCGTGCCGATGGGGGTGAACACGCCGCCTATCGAGCAGGCGTAAGCGGTCATGAGCATCAGGCCTGTGGCATACTTATAGTTCTTCAGGTCGATGATTTTGCCATTGGCGGCCATCATCTTGCGTATCGTCTCGAGCAGGCCCAGGGCGATAGGGAACATCATTGCAGCGGTGGCGGTGTTGCTTATCCAGCCCGAGCAGATGATGCACGCCAAGCCGATGGCCAGGAAAATGCGGCGGGGAGAGTCGCCCACCCATTTCATCGACATGATGCCGTAAGCCAAACGCTTGTCGAGCCCGTTCACCATCATGGCTTTGGCGAGCAGAAAACCGCCCAGGAACAGGAATATCATGGGGTTGGCGAAGTTCTCGAAGGCTTTTCCCATGGGAGCCACGCCCACTATCACACACAGTGTGGGACCCAGCAGCGAGGTTACGGGAATGGGCACAGGCTCGGTGATCCACCAAATGGCCACAAGCGCCATGATGGCGAGCAGATGGTGGGCCTCAGCCTCCAGGCCACTGATGGGCGTGAACCAAATGAGGATGGCGAGTACCGGACCGGCGATGGCGCCAATGGTCTTTCTCAAATCGAGGGAGGGACGTTCGGTGCTCATAGTGTCGTGGTGATGGCTTATTGTTGTGATTGTTCGAGCTCGGCAAGCACTTTTTTCAGTTCCTCGTCGGTGGCAGTGAGTTTGGCCTTGCAGTGCTTGAGCAGTTGAAGCGACTGCGAGGTGAGGGTGCTCAAGTTGTCGATGTCACACTCGGGGCTTTGCATTTTCTTGACGATAGCCTCAAGTTGCGCGATGGCCTGTGAGTAAGTGAGCTGTTCAATTGAAGGATTTTGTTCCATGATGTTTCGTTATTTAGTGGTTGTGATTGTCGATTTGGCGCTGCCGTCCTTGAAGTGCGTGGTGATGACATCGCCGGCGGCGAGCTGTGAGGATGAAGTAACGGCCCGTCCGTTTTTCAGCGTGAGCGAGTAACCCCGATTAAGGGTGTTGCGCGGCGACAGGATTTGCACCTTGTCGTTGAGCGCGCCCAGGCGCAGGCGCTCGCGTGATATGATTTGGGGAATGGCCTGCAGTGCCAGCGCCGCGAGGTGGTGCAGTCGCGCGCGCTCACTGTCGAGGCGTTTGCCCGCCACGAGGGGCAGGGCGCGTGCGTGCTGGTCGAGGCGCATGCGTCCCCGTTCCATGGTCTGGCGCGCCGACAGCGGGATGAAGTCGGCGTAATAGTCGAGCTGCTTGCGCGACAGCGACACGGCTTCGCGCACCGTCGACGACACCGCGTTCTTGAGCTCGTCGACGCGCGCGAGCTGTTCGGCGGCGCGCCCGATGAGGAATTCGGCCGCCGCCGTGGGCGTCTTGACGCGCAATGCGGCCACATAGTCGAGCACGGTGGTGTCGCGCTCATGCCCGATGCCGGTGATGACGGGCAGCGGGAAGGTGGCGATGCGGGCCGCCAGATCGTAGTTGTCAAACGAGTTGAGGTCGCTCGTCGAGCCTCCGCCGCGAATGATGACTACGCAGTCGAAAAGCCCGATGTGGCGCTCGATGCGCTCCAGCGCGCCGAGCACGCTGGGCACCGTGTTGCCGCCCTGCATCACCGCCGCAAAGAGGCACGTGTAGAAGGCCAGGCCGTAAGCGTTGCCGTGAAGCTGATTCATGAAGTCGCCGTAGCCCGCGGCGCCTGCCGCCGAGATGATGGCGACGCGCTGCGGCACGAGCGGCCACCCCAGGGCCTTGTTCTCGTCGATGATGCCTTCTTCTTTGAGCCGCCGCAATATCTCCAGGCGCTGGCGTTCCATGTCGCCCAGCGTGTATTGCGGGTCGATGTCGGTAATAACGGCCTTCATGCCATAGAGTTCGTGGAACGTGGCGTTAACCTTCACCAGCACTTTCATGCCCGTAGCAAGGTGGTTGCCGGTGACGGCAAAGAACTTGGCGTCGAGGGCAGGGTAAGCGCTGGCCCAAATGGCGGCTCCCAGCCGTGCCACGGTGTTGTTGCGCTCGTCTTTTTGCAATAGTTCCATGTAGCAATGGCCACGCGACAGTCGCAGGTCGGCGGTCTCGGCTGCCACCCAGCAGTCAAGCACGTCGCTGTGGTGCAGCAATCGCTTGATGCGGCCGTTGAACTCGAGCAGCGAGATACCGTGCGGGGTTATGTCGAGGGGAAGGGTGGGGAGGGTGTCGCTCATCGTGACGGAGTAATTTTGGTTCCTTTTATCGTGTAGCGCAGCTCGCGGCGCAGGTATTGCGCCAGCGAGGCGTAGTCGTTGCGGTCCATCGTTTTGTCGAGGTGGTGACGCGCCACGAGGGTGTCGCCGGTCACCTCCACCTCAATCATGGCAAAGTCAAGGCTCGCGGCAAGGCGACGCTTGACGTCTTTCGAGGCCTGAGGCTGCAGGAAGTCGGCCATGGCCGGCATCTTGAAGTGACGCGAGGCAAGACGCGGTTTCCACTGTGTGTCGTAGAAGGAGACGCGGCTGTCGGGGTAAGGGGTGAGCACGGTTTCAACGGCCATCACCACGCTGTCGCGCCCCTGGGTGAGGAGCGTGAGCTGCACGCGGGCGGCCACCGAGGTCTCCACGGTGATGTGGTGCTCGTCGAGGGTCACGATGCGCGACCCGTTAGGCGACAGGTTGTTGGCTACCCGTGTAGTGTCGCCGTCGCGATAGTGGTTCAGCAGCACCACGCGCATGGTGGGTGTGAGGGTGTTGAAAATCCCGTAAGTCTCACTCACAAACAGGTCGCCGATTGTGGCGGCGCGGCCCGTGGCCAGCGCCGCGACCAGCAGTATAAAAAAGAGTAATCGTTTCATTTCTTTAGCGTAATGGTGCCGTCGTAGGCAATGAGCAGATGATTGTCGGTAATGTCTTCAAGGGTGAGCGAACGCATCTCGGCCGCCACCAGATTCTTGGGGTCGCGACGGGGGCCTTCGCCGGCAATTTGGATGAACGAGTGTATCTTGCCGTCGATAAACGCGCCGGTGACACTGTTCAGGCGCGCTGTGAGCAACGGCGCATAGCCCGTAAGTCCCGCCGTGCCCATGCCCACCGGCGTGGCGAAGTTGCCCAGGCTATAGGCGATAAGGTGCCCTTTGTACAGTTCCAGGCAGCGCACCACGTGGGGGCCGTGGCCGTAGACGATGCTCGCGCCGCAATCGACGACAAAATGGGCAAACTCGCGCAGGTTGCCGCGGTCGTCGCCTTGCAGGTATTCGGTCTCGTAGGGCAGGTGGCGGCACGCCGCGCCCTCGGCACCGCCGTGGAAGCACACCACCACGAGGTCGTTGTCGCGCTTGAGTTGCGTGATGATGCGGCGCACGGTGGCCGTGTCCTGCGTGCGCAGGCAGTAATCTTCGTGGCCAAAGGCGCAAAAGCCGTAGCGCACACCGTTCACCGTCCTCGTGGCCGTTTCGCACTCCTTGCGTCCGGCGTAGGCGATACCGGCCGCTTGCAGGGTGCTGATAGTGGAGGCGGCGCCTTCGTCCCAAAAGTCGTAGATATGGTTGTTGGCCAGGCCCAAAAAATCATAGCCGGCGTCCACGAGCAGACCCACGTATTTGGTGGGCATGAGGAACATGAAGGCCCGCGGGCTTTCGGGGTTCTTGCGGGGGCGGCCCTCGTCGGCGAGCACGCCCTCGAGGTTGCCGCAAGCTACATCGGCGGCCCGCAAAATGCTGTCGCAGTCCATGAAAATGTCGCGGCCGTCGTCGTGCGGCAGGCGCACGCGCGGGAATGTGCTTCCCAGCATGATGTCGCCTGTCATGGCGAGGGTCACGGTGTCGGGTGCGGGTGCCGTGCTGTCGGCGCTCGTGGTCTCGCCGCCGGTAGTGGCTTGGCCCGCACATGCCGTCAGGAGCATGGCTGCCAGGGCTATGGTAAGTAGTTCCCTCATTTCTTGCGTTTGCTTTTCTTGATGAACTTGTCGTAGTCGCCCAGCGCGTCGTAGTTCACCTCGCGGCGACTGGTGCGGCGGCCGTGGCTTGCGGCTACCTCGTCGAAGCGTTTCGCGCCGCGCTTGCCGCGTTTAGAGGCCTTGCCGCCCTTGGGTTCGGCGGCCGGCTCGAGGGCGTGCCCGAACTGCTCGGCTCGGCGCTCGCGGCGGTTCTTCTTCCTTTCGGGGGGCATGGCCGGCTCGTTGTCACGGCTCTTTTTGCGGCCCTTGCCTTTGTCGGCCAGGGCGTTGTAGTCTTTGCCCTCGACGGCAATCTCGAGGTAGAGGCGCTTGCCGAAGAAGTCGCCGCCGGTGAGCGAGCGAATGACGTGGCGGGCGTCGCCCAGGGCCACGTCGAAGAGCGAATAGCGGCTCAGCAGGTCTATTCGCCCGATGTTGATGCGCTCGCCGTGGGTGACGGCGTTAATCATCTTGATGAGGTTGGGGGCGAAGAATCCGTCGGCCTTTCCCACATTAATATATACGCGCTCGTAGCCGTTCTCGCCGTGGCGACGGTCTTTCTCGGCCTTGTCGGGGATGACGTGCTCGGCGTTGTTCTTCTTGCGGTCGCGTTTCGATTTGTCGGGCTCAATGTCGAGTTTGGGCGCTTTTTTATAATACTCGATGAGGCGGTTGAACTCCAGCGAGAGCATGCGCTTGAGCAGTTCCTCGCTCGAGAGCCACGACAGTTTCTTGACCACGCTGGGCATGAACGGCGCGATGTCCTCCTCGTTGACGTCGACGTTCTCGAGGCGCGCTGCCAGGTTGAAGAGTTGCTTCTCGATAATTTCACTGCCCTTAGGTACCTCGTGGCGCTCAAACTCCTTGCCTATGTGACGCTCTATTTGCTTGAGTTTGCCACGCTCGCGACTGTGGATGATGGCAATCGAGATGCCGGTCTTGCCTGCACGGCCGGTGCGGCCGCTGCGGTGGTTATAGATGTCGTTGTCGTCGGGCAACGCGAAGCTGATAATGTGCGTCAGGTCGTTCACGTCGAGGCCGCGCGCCGCCACGTCGGTAGCCACCAGCAACTGGATGTTGCGCTGGCGGAATTTCTTCATCACGGCGTCGCGCTGAGCCTGCGTGAGGTCGCCGTGCAGGGCATCGGCGTTGTAGCCGTCCTGGATGAGTTGCGCCGCCACCTCTTGGGCCGAGGCGCGCGTGCGGCAAAAGATGATGCCGTAAATGCGCGGCAGGTAGTCGACGATGCGTTTCAGCGCCAGGTATTTATCGCGCGCGTTCACCATATAATAAATGTGGCGCACGTTGGCCGAACTCTCGTTGCGGGTGCCCACCACAAATTCCTTGGGGTCGTGCATGTAGTTGCGCGCGATGGCGGCAATCTCCTTGGGCATCGTGGCGCTGAACAGCAGCATTTTGCGTTGCTCGGGCACATGCGACAGGATTTCGTTGATGTCATCCACAAAACCCATGTTGAGCATCTCGTCGGCCTCGTCGAGCACCACGGTGTTCACATTTGTCAGGTCCACCACCTTGCGGTTGAGCAGGTCGAGCAGGCGGCCCGGTGTGGCCACTATCACCTGCACACCGCGCTTCACCGCCTTGATTTGCGGCTCGATGTTGGCACCGCCGTACACCGCCAGAATCTCCATTCCGGGCACATAGCGCGCATAGTCCTCAAGGTCGGCCTTCGTCTGCAGGCACAACTCACGCGTGGGGTCGAGGATAAGCGCTTGCGTGGCTGTCGACGACGTGTCGATGCGCTGCAGCATGGGCAACCCGAAGGCCGCCGTCTTGCCGGTTCCCGTTTGTGCGAGCCCCACCACGTCGGTCTCCTCGTGGAGCAGGTGGGGGATCACCATTTCTTGTATGGGCATGGGTTTTTCGTAGCCCATTGTCTCGATGGCGCGCAGCAAATCCTCGCGCACGCCCAGTTCCTGGAATGTCATGAAATATGTTTTAGTCGTTTAAATCTACAAAATTACTGCAATCTGCCCGCAATACAAAATAATTGACCATAGTTTTTTGTTTTTCCTAAATTATGTAAAAAAGAAGGGCGAGATTTCGTCGTTTGGAAAAATATTGGTAAATTTGTCACGAATTAACAACAAGGGGAAGATTATGCTTTTTCCTGAACGATTGAGACAACTGAGAGAACGGAGTGGAAAGCGGCAACGCGAACTGGCCGCCGCCATTGGCGTGGACGTGCCCATGTATTGCCGCTACGAGCACGGCGAGCGGCGCCCCAAGCGCGAGCAGGTGGTGAAACTGGCGCGCATCTTCGGCGTCGATGAGGCCGAGCTTGTGGGACGATGGCTCGCGTTCGCCGCCCTGGGCGAGATAGGGCACGACCGCATGGCCACCGAGGCCATGACTTACCTGCGCCGGCACCTGGGTATGGACGAGGAACGCCACGAACCGGCGACGACCGCCCGGCCTGCCGTGATGCCCGCTCCCGAGCCTGTTGTTGCTCAGGCAGTCCGTCTCACGCCGCCGCCCGCGGTGGTCGCGCGCGACTTGGATTTCCCGACCCGTGAGGGCGAACCGGCGCTACATGCCGGCGAGGAGCTTGCGTTGCTCTCACGCCTGCACGACGCGAGCGCCGACTGCATCGTGGCTGCCGCAACGTTGCTCACCGGCGAAGATCAGTTGCCCGCCTTGCTGGCACTCACACAAGAATATTACCGCGTCTTGCGCTCCACGGGAAGCCTGTGGTTGCACTTGCGACACGGGACTCGCGCCACCACGCTCAACTGGCAACTGGCGCTCGCCTTGGAACGCGAACAAGGCTGGATACTGGCCCACGACATCGTGTGGGACAAGAAAAACAGCGACACGCCGCAGCATGCCGGCATCGCCCCGCGTCACGACCTGGTGCTCCACCTTGTCAAGGATGCCGACGCGGCATGGTTCGACAGTGTCACCTTCAAGCGTATGTTTAACGAACTCATCGTCACTAACCGCCGCACCACGAAAACCGGCCAAGGATACCGGCGAAAAATCGAAAGCGCCAAGCACATGAGCGATGACGAGAAGCAGGCCGCAACACAAGCCCTCGACCAGGCTATGGCGCAACTCGACACGGGCGAAATAGCCGACTTCCGCCTCTTCCTGCGCGAGAGCCGCATTCCCATGGGCGACGACACGCCGCAGGGACGCGGCGTGAACGAGCGCGGTTTCTTCCTGCAAGTGACGCCCGGTCCCGCACCCGGCGATGTGTGGCGACAGGCCGCCGACGAGGGTGGGGGACTCACGACCGCCATAGGGCGTGTCATTATCGATTCGGCTTGCCCGCCCCAAGGCACGCTGCTCGTGACCCGTTGCCACGCTAACGGTGCCCTTGAGGCTGCCGCCGCAAGCCGTCGTGTGCTGGCCCTTGACCCCGACGAGCACGCTGTGGCCCGGTTGACCAAGCGTTTTTGTCCCAAGCCCGAATCTCCCCGCGAGCTCTCGCTGTTTTAAGAGCCGCTCGAGGACAATAAAAAGCCATTTATCAAGTTATTAATATAGATTTAAACCATAATTATTTTTTAATTCAACGACAATGAAACGTACTATTCTGTCAATGTTGATTGCCATCTTTGCGGTGGCTTTTGTGCAGGCGCAAGCTCCTGCAAAGGTCGAAAACAGCCCCAAGCAGGCCAAATGTGAGAAAGCTGAGAAATGCGACAAGGCCCAAATGCAAAAATGCGACAAGGCCCCGATGCAAAAATGCGACAAGGCCAAGATGGCCAAGTGTGACAAGGCCGCTGTCAAGTGCGACAAGGCTGCTGTCAAGTGCGACAAGGCTGCTGTCAAGTGCGACAAGGCTGCTGTCAAGTGCGACAAGGCCGAGAAGTGCGACAAGGCCGCCAAGTGCGACAAGGCCGGCAAGCAATGCAGTAAGGATAACAAATGTGACGATGCCGCTAAGCACTGCCTCAAGGACGGCAAGTGTGACAAGGCCGAGTGCTGCCGCAGCGAGGCCGAGTGCTGCTGCAAGTAACACCGCGTTACCACCACGGGGAGCGACGCTCCCCGCCACGACCTGCCCCATGCCGGCGATGCCGCGTGTGGGGCAAGTCGTGTTTTGTGGCCTGTGTCGCAAAATTTTATTTGCTCGGGCGGCGAAAAATGCTTAACTTTGCATTTTCAAACTCAAACAAGCCCCAAACGGCTTAAAACAAAGATACTGACCACTAAAAAACTAATTCATTATATCACATTTTTCTAATAATTCATAACTACTATTATGAGCAAAGAGAAGAAATTCATGACTTGTGATGGCAACCAGGCTGCCGCCCACATCAGCTACATGTTTACCGATGTGGCCGCAATCTATCCCATCACTCCCTCTTCAACCATGGCCGAGCACGTCGACGAATGGGCTGCCGCCGGTCGTAAAAACATTTTCGGCGAAACCGTTCTCGTGCAGGAAATGCAAAGTGAGGCAGGTGCCGCAGGTGCCGTTCACGGCTCGTTGCAGGCCGGTGCCCTCACCACTACCTACACCGCTTCGCAGGGCTTGCTGCTGATGATCCCCAATATGTATAAGATTGCGGGTGAACTGCTGCCCGGCGTCTTCCACGTGAGCGCCCGCACCCTGGCTTCCCACACGTTGTGCATCTTTGGCGACCACCAGGATGTTATGGCCACCCGCCAAACCGGTTTCGCCATGCTCGCCGAGGGATCGGTGCAAGAGGTGATGGACCTCGCCGCTGTGGCCCACCTGAGCGCCATCAAAGGCCGTGTGCCGTTTGTCAACTTCTTCGACGGTTTCCGCACCTCCCACGAGATTCAAAAGGTGGAAGCCCTCGACCAGGACGACCTGGCTCCACTCGTCGACCGTGAGGCTCTTGCCGCCTTCCGTCGCCGTTCCATGAATCCCGACAAGCCTGTCACACGCGGTACCGCCGAGAACCCCGACGTGTTCTTCCAGCACCGCGAGTCGAGCAACGAATATTATACCGCCATCCCCGGCATCGTGGAGGAATATATCAACAAAATCAACGAGCTCACCGGACGCAAGTACGGTCTCTTTGACTACTATGGAGCCAAGGACGCCGACCGCGTTATCATCGCCATGGGCTCGGTTACCGAAGCTATCCGCGAAACCATCGACTACCTCACCGAGCGCGGTGAGAAGGTGGGCCTCGTGGCTGTGCACCTCTATCGTCCCTTCAGCGCCAAGCATTTCCTGGCTGCCGTGCCCAGCACCGCCAAGCGCATCGCTGTGCTCGACCGCACCAAGGAACCCGGTGCGGTGGGCGAACCCCTCTACCTCGACGTGAAGGACTGCTTCTATGGTGCCGAGAACGCGCCCCTCATTGTGGGCGGACGCTATGGCCTCGGCTCGAAGGACACCACGCCGGCCCAAATCCTGTCGGTCTATGAGAACCTGTCGCTGCCCGTGCCCAAGAACCAGTTCACCCTGGGCATCGAGGACGATGTCACCTTCACCTCGCTGCCCCTCAAGGAAGAGGTGGCCATGGGTGGCAAGGGCATCTTCCAGGCCAAGTTCTACGGCCTGGGTGCCGACGGTACTGTGGGTGCCAACAAGAACTCGGTGAAAATCATCGGTGACAACACCGACAAGTATTGCCAAGCTTACTTCTCTTACGACAGCAAGAAGAGCGGTGGCTTCACCTGCTCGCACCTGCGTTTTGGCGACACCCCCATCCGCTCGACTTACCTTGTGACCACGCCTAACTTTGTGGCTTGCCACGTGCAGGCTTACCTCCACATGTACGATGTGACGCGCGGCCTGCAACGCGGCGGCACTTTCCTGCTCAATACCGTGTGGGAGGGCGACCAGCTCGCCAAGAACCTGCCGGCTAAGGTGAAGAAATACTTTGCCGACAACGACATCAAGGTCTATTATATCAACGCCACCAAGATTGCCCAGGAAATTGGCCTCGGTAATCGCACCAACACCATCCTGCAAAGCGCCTTCTTCCGCATCACCGAGGTCATTCCCGTGGAGCTCGCTGTGGAGCAGATGAAGAAATTCATCGTCAAGTCCTACGGACGCAAGGGCGAGGATGTCGTCAACAAGAACTATCAGGCCGTGGACCGCGGCGGTGAGTACGAACAACTCGTCGTCGACCCCGCTTGGAGCAACCTCGACGTGGAAGAGAACCTCGACGACAACGCTCCCGCCTTTATCAATAATGTGGTAAGGCCCATCAACGCGCAAAATGGCGACCTCCTTCCCGTGAGCGCTTTCGCCGGACGCGAGGATGGTACTTGGGACCCCGGTACGGCAGCTTACGAGCGTCGCGGTGTTGCCACGTTCGTGCCCGTGTGGAAAGCAGAGAATTGTATCCAGTGCAACAAGTGCGCCTTTGTGTGTCCCCACGCCGCCATCCGCCCGTTCCTGCTCGACGAGCAAGAGGCCGCGGCTTCGCCCTTCGCGCAGGCCGACCTGCTGCCGGCTATCGGTAAGACGCTCACCGGACTCAAGTT
This sequence comes from uncultured Prevotellaceae bacterium, assembly GCA_947169265.1. Taxonomy (GTDB): domain Bacteria; phylum Bacteroidota; class Bacteroidia; order Bacteroidales; family Muribaculaceae; genus Sodaliphilus. Next base: position 34,575 of record CAMVPC010000014.1, on the reverse strand, counting down.
TGTCCAGGCCGTCGACGTGCTCGATTGCCTCGGGTGCGGCAACTGTGCCGACGTGTGCCCGGGTAAGAAGGGCGAGAAGGCCCTCGAAATGGTGCCCCTCATGGGTCACGAGGACGACCAAAAGCTGTGGGACTACTGCGCGCAAAACGTCAAGAGCAAGCAACACCTTGTCGACGTGAAGCAAAACGTCAAGAACTCGCAGTTTGCTACGCCTCTCTTTGAGTTCAGCGGCGCTTGCTCGGGTTGCGGCGAAACGCCTTATCTCAAGCTCATCTCGCAACTCTTCGGCGACCGTGAGATGGTGGCCAACGCCACCGGCTGTAGCTCGATTTACTCGGCTTCGGTGCCCTCCACGCCTTATACCACCAACGAGAAGGGCCACGGTCCCGCTTGGGCCAACTCCCTGTTTGAGGACTTCTGCGAATTTGGCCTCGGTATGACCATCGCCGACGAGAAGATGCGCAACCGCGTCACCGCCCTCGTCGAGCAGGCCATCGAGAGCGAAGTCGTGAGCGACGACAACAAGGCGCTCTATCGCCAGTGGCTCGAGAATAAGAACGACGGCGCGCTCAGTCGCGAGCTTAGCGACAAGATTATGGCGGCCCTCGAGCAATGCGGCAATCCCATCGAGGAGCAAATCAAGGCCCTGGGCCAGTACCTCGTCAAGCGCTCGCAGTGGATTGTGGGTGGCGACGGTGCAAGCTACGACATCGGCTTCGGCGGTCTCGACCACGTCATCGCCAGCGGCAAGAACGTGAACATCCTGGTTATCGACACCGAGGTGTATTCTAACACCGGCGGCCAGGCCTCAAAGGCCACACCGCTCGGCGCTATCGCCAAGTTTGCCGCCGCCGGCAAGCGCATCCGCAAGAAAGACCTGGGTCTTATCGCTTCCACTTACGGCTACGTCTATGTGGCTCAAGTGGCAATGGGCGCCGACAACCAGCAGACGCTTAAGGCCATCCGCGAGGCCGAGGCTTACGACGGTCCTTCGGTGATTATCGCTTACGCTCCCTGTATCAACCACGGTCTCAAGGCCGGCATGGGGCACTCGCAGCAAGAGGAACAGAAAGCTGTGGAATGCGGTTACTGGCACCTGTGGCGCTACAACCCCGAGCTCGAGAAGGAAGGCAAGAACCCCTTCACGCTCGACAGCAAGGAGCCCGATTGGGACAAGTTTATCGACTTCCTTAAGGGCGAAGTGCGCTATGCGTCGGTCATGAAGCAATATCCCGAGGAGGCCGAAGAACTCTTCGCCGCCGCCAAGGAGAACGCGCAATGGCGCTACAACAACTATCGCCGCCTCGCCCAGCAGCAATGGGGCGTTTGAGCTTGAGCTTTGAGCTCTGAGCCGCGAGCTTTGAGCGAATCATAATGCGAATTTCGCGAATCAAGCGAATTTCACGAATTAAATTTATCGTTCCATTTTGGGATATAAAAGTTTGTGAAATTCGCGGGATTCGCGAAATTCGCGTTTTGAAAAGATGACTGTGGCGCCAAGGCGGCTTTGTGGTTGTATCGCATAAGATTTTGTGCCACAGCGCGAAAAAAAAGCGGCACCCGCGCGGGTGCCGCTCTTTATAGGTAAAGGGGGAACGGGAACTTAGAAACGAACCTTGGCGGCGGTGCCGTCGGTGTAGCGGATGATGTACACACCGCCCTCGGGACGTGTCACACGCTGGCCGTTCACGTTGTAGATGCCCTGGATTTCCTTGCCGTCGAGTGCCTTCACGTCGGCGATGCCGGTGGGCACCGTAGCCTCGGTGATGTAGACAATCACGTTCTCAAAGGCATTGTCGTCGTCGATGGGCACACGGGCCGGAGCGCCGGCGGGTGCGTCCCAAGCCTCGGCGAGTTGAATCAGGCCGGTGAACTTTTGCTGCTTGCCTTCGACAATCGAGCCTATCATGTAGTTGGTGCTCGACTGCAGGTGCAGACCGCCATATTGAGTGTCGGGGCTGAAGGCGCACACCTCGTGACTGTCGGCGTTGTAGTAACCCACGAAAGTAGCCATCTGGCCCGACTTGAGGGCGGTGATTTCCTCACGGTGAATCAAGCGGAGGTCGAGCGTGGGAATTTCCACTTCCACGACGGCGTTGCTTTCGTCGAAGCTTTCGACATACATTTGCGGATTCACGTCAAGACCGCCAATTTCGCCCTTCAGGTTGGCGATAACAGCACCCTTGGTGAGCGGCGTGTCGCTGAAGAGCAAAATCCAGTTGCCTTCGCCATCGCTGGCCGAGGCAAAGTCGGTAGTGACTTCAACCACCTTCAGGTCACTGGAAATGGTCACGTCGCCTGCTTCGCCCTCAAGGGCCTGAGCCAGCGTCAAGGGAGCCTTTTCAGTTCTGAACCATTTGGTAGCAGTCCACTCGGTAAGGGTTTCGGCATCAACCACACCTTGAATTTCGACGTCGTACTTCGTGTTGGGGTCAAGACCCTCGATAGTGTAGGGCGAAGTCACGTTCTCAACCACTATCCACTCGCCGGCGGGGATGTCCTCGCCATGCTTCACGTGGAAGTTGTCCACATTGAGGCGGAACATGTCTTTCGTGTCGAAGTGGCGGATGGCGATGTAGCCCTTAGCTCCGTTATATTCGCTCAGGTCGGCAGTGAATTCGGTATACACACTCGGGGCCGCAGTCTCGGCGACAAGCACGGTGGTGAAGTCCTCCACCGCGGTGCCCGTGGTCGACAGATAGATGGCGAAATTCTCGGCATAGTTCGGGTCTTGGTTTCGTAACCACACCGACAGGCTGCCCTTGAGCTCCACTTGCGGAGAAATCAGCCAGTTGTCGGGAGTGAGAGCGCTACCGTTGTAGCTGGCCGACGTGGCGCAATAAGCGTCGAACGTGGTGGGGTTGCCGTTGCCGTCAACCGGGTTTGTCATTGTAACGGCATACCACTTGTTGCCATCACCATCCTCGTCGAGGTTGGTCCAGCCGGTGAGTGTCCCGCTCTCAAAGTCATCGTAGAAGCCCACTTTCTTCACGCTGGTGCGGTAGCGCAGGTTATAGGTTTCTTGCGCGCCGGTCCAGGTGATGGTGGCATTGTGGTCGGTCGGTTCCATGCTCGCAATCTCAGGAATGGCCACGAGATCGGGCGTGGTGAACGTTTGGCTATCGGTCCAGTTCGAGGAGCCTTCATTGTAAACCGCCTGCACTTGCAGCTCGTAGGTGGTCTCGGGGTTGAGGCTGGTAATCGTGGCGGGGCTGGTCACGTTCTCCACCACGGTCCAATCGGTGTCAGTGGCGCTTAAGATTGAGACGGCATCAATAAGGATGAGATCCATGTTTTCGCAGTCGTAGTTGCGGAATGCGATATAGCCCTGCTGGCCGGCATAGGCGCTGAGGCTGAACGATTCGTTGAACCATCCGCTTTGGGTGGGCGACTGCAGCTTATCGGTAAGAGGCTCAAAGCTCTCGAGGTCGGTGTTGGTGGTAGAGACAAAAATTTGGTAAGTCTCGGGATAAGAGGGATCGCCACAGACCCAGTAATTGAGTGTGCCACCTAAATCCACCTTCGGGGAGATGAGCCAGTTGTCGGGCGTTAAGATGGAGCCGTTGTAGCTTCGTGACATAACTGTGTAGTTGCCATCGAAGGCACTCAGGCCAGCGGACGCTGAGAAGTAGGTCGACGGGTTCACTACTTCCCAGTTGAGGCCGTCTGCGTCGGCATCGACAATTGTCCAACCGGTGGGGATGTCGCCACTCTCAAAGCTCTCAAACAGGCCATTCAACACGCGATAGCGCACATTGTAACTCGGGGCAGTGCCGTTCCAGCTTGCCGTCATGCTGGTGGACTTCACGTCATCGATGGTCAGGTCGGTGGGCTTGCTGAACTGCTCAAGCGTGGTGAACGAGCACACCTCGCTCCACTTGCTCATGTTGCCGTCGCCATAGTTGCCGCGCACGTAGGCGTAGTAGGTCGTTTCCACGTCCAGACCCGTGAGCGTGGCGCTCGGGGTGCCGGTCACATCGACGGGAATCATATCGATGCCGTCGGGATCAAAGTCAGCGCCGGCGGCATACACGATTTGCCATGCGGTTTCCTCGCCGCCCGGTGTCCAACTCAGCACAGCGCTGTTATAGGTCACATTGCCGGCCGTCAAGCCGCCGGGACGCGGATAAAGGTTGCGCTCGGGCGTATAACTGAAGATGACCTGGCCGTTGGTGTAGCCGGTGGCTGTGCCCGATGGGCAGCTGAAGATTTCGCCTTCCTCGTTCGAGAAAGTGAAGATGACTTCGTCGGGATAGTTGCCCTTCACCCACACAAAGTTGTACTGCGTGCCCACACACAAATTGATCGTGCCGTCGTAGGTCGAAGGCGTTTTGTAGTTGCTGGGGCATGTGAGCGTGTACTCGACGATGCCGGTGACCGTGTTCACGACTTGAATTTGGTTGCCGTTCCAGCTGTCGCCGTAGGCATCGGTAAACGAGTAGTTAACCGCCACCTTGTCGCTCTCGTCGCACAAGGGCGTGGAGAACTGGGCAGTGGCCCATTCGCTTGTGCCGTCACTTGTGACAGCTTGCACGCGCACATCATAGGTGGTGCCATTGTCAAGCATGTCAAACTCATAGCTGGGGGCGGACACCTGTTCTTCGTTCCACTGCTCGTCGGCCGCTTTCTTGTAAGCGAAGTTCCAGGTGGTTTCGCTGCCGCCGGCCGTCCACGTCACCGTGGCGCTGTTGGTCAGGATGTCGCTCACCGTTAAGTTCTTGGGCTTGTCGATGAAGACCACTCCGGCGGGAGAGTAGGAAAATGTGGTTTTCGGGAGGAACTTCACCCCATTGGCGCTCACATTGTCGAGCGAGGAGCTGTTGTAGCCGTAAATGCTCGAGTTCTCTTCGGTCGACACTCCATAGAAGGTGGCGCTGGCATAGTCATCCTTCACGGTTTCGCGCACACCCACAAGCAGGTTGCCGCCTTGATAGTTGAATGGCGTGGCGAAATTGATGGTGACTTCATTCTTAGTTAAGTCCAACTGACCCTCATAGACTACTGTGGCCGCGTCTACATCGCTGAAATCGGTCACAGTGGTTGCTTCCACCTCCTTGAGGACGATTTGGAATGTGGCTATCCCAAAGTCGGTTGACGCGGCTGTCTGGAGATACCATGTCAACGCGACGATGGTACCGCCGTTTACCGCGGTCAAATCCGCGGCGGGAACGATGTAAGCACTCTTCTGGTAGTTGTCGGCATAGTAACCATAGACGGGAACGTGATTCTCACGCGCTGTCCCGTCGTTCACGGTCACTGTCTCCAAGGCGCGGGCAGGCACAATGGCCGCCAGCACCGCAATCAAAATTAGAAGTAATGACTTTTTCATCATGAATGCTGAAAATTAAGTGAATAAATATAGTTAATTGTACAAAGAATCCTATCTAAAAAGGTTGTAAATTAAAGAAATTGTAATAATAATGGCAAATTTAGTAAATATTTTCAGCATATCAAGGTTTTTTCCCAAAAAAAAATAGGGTATCTGCCCAAAAAAAGTATCCTCGACATCGCTGCCGAGGATTGCTTAACTAATTGAACCTTTTTATTACCATTAACATAAACCTTAAAACAAATTGAAATAAAAACCGTCATCACGACGCCCGTTATTTCATAACCTTAAAAACTAATACCATGAAAACTGATGCAAAGGTAAACCGTTTTTTATGTTATACAACATGTTTTTGCTAAAAAAAGCGTTTATATCCTCTGCAATCCATTGCGCAAACCGCTCAGTAAGCCGGCGACTGTCGTCGTCATCTCCCTCCAATACAACGCAAGTGCGCTGCTCCCGGACGGGGGCAGCGCGCTTGCTGAATTCACAACCCGGCAAAATGCGCGGGTGTGTCGCGTGTGAGTCTTAGTTTCCCTTAGCTGTATTAATTAGATCAGCGTAACGTCAACTGTTTTAGCTTCTTCGTCGGCGGCAACGTTAACCTTACCTTCACGGGCGAGCCAACCGATTGCTGCGTACAATTCTTTTTCTTTAAGCTTCGTGGCCTTCTTGATGGCTTTCAGCTCGAGGGTACCCTCGGCTTCGCTCAGGGCGGTCCAAACTTCGCCTGCCCACAGGCCAATAGTTTCAACGTTCATAATTCAAATTTAATTTTAAATTAAAATAACAATGTGTTCTAAAAACGCTGCAAAATTACGCCCTTTTTTCAATCTGTCAACATTTAGCGTCTCAAAATGTGCATTTGGTGGTTTGCAATCGTTTTACGTGAAGCATTGTAGAGCATTGAGCAACGAGCTGCGAGCTGTGAGCAAGGTTTTAATGCGAATCAAGTGGGGCGTGAGCACGTGATGGCGTGCCTCATCCGGTCGAGGGAAATCGCTCTTACGGGCGAAAATCGCGCGTTAATCAAGTAGCAGGTTGTAGAGCACGGTGACATCGGCGCCGTTCACAAGGCCGTCGCCGTTGACGTCGGCGTCGCCGCCGGCGGGCGTGTCGTTGAGCAACAGGTTGTAAAGCGCCGTGACATCGGCGCCGCTCACGAGGCCGTCGCCGTTGACATCGCCACGCGTCGGTTGCGCGGGCAGGTCGCAGGCACTCACCTCCACTTTATAGGCCGCCAAGGCATTGTGCACGTCGCCGTTCCACACGGCCACGCGCAATCGCACGCTGCCTGTGCCTGCGGGCACCGCCAGTGTGTCGACAAGCGCGTAACTGATTTTATCTTCCTCAATGGGAACGGTGACGGTAGCCACCACGTTGAGTTGAGCGTCGACCAGCTCAAAGGTGGGCGAGGTCTTCTCGGGGCGGTACTGGCTGTCGCCATTGTTGTTATTGTAGAGCGTGGCACGCACTTCAAGCGCCGCGAGGCCGTCGACGGCCATCACGGGCGAGAGCAACGTGTAGTCGCTGCCCTTGTCGTTGTCGTGAAACAGGGTGATGCGCTTGCGCAAGATGTTGTTCTGGTTGAGGGCCACATCGGTGGCGTCGCGCGTATACTCCCAACCCTCGAAGCCGTCGCTCGAAAACGACGCGAGCGGTTCGGCGGCAGGCATGGCGATGGGTGCCAGCGCGAAAAGCATGAGGAATAGCAATTTGTTCATAAGGCTTGATTAGTGGTAAGGTAGATAACAGGGTGAAAAATAAAAAAGGTGTACCCGGCATGGTGGCGGGTACACCTTATTATAAGGTGGCGATTATTTGCCTTGTTGCTCGTAGTAGAGCGTGCGCGATGTGAGGTCGCACACCTCGTCGGGACCAAAGTACTGGATGGGGCCCGGATAGATGAAGCTCGTTTCGCGCGCCCATTGCTCGCGGTGGGCCGCAAATTCCTTGAAGGGCGCGCCGTCAAGCTCAACGAGCGCTTTCTTGATCACCGGCTTGTCCACGCCGTTGCGGCGCTCCATGTTCATCATCATCGTGATGGGGATGCCGCCGGCTTTCCATTGCGTGCTGGGCTTGGCCAGGTTGCGCACGCTCGACATGTAACCCGTGGCACCACAGTGGATAAGCAGCGACGCGTTGTAGCCCAGGGCGTAGCAATAGTCGGCGTCGAAGTTCGAAGGCGCCGCGCAACGGCCCTCGTAGCCGAAGAAGTGGTGCAACGTGGCGAACTTGCCCACATATTTTCCTTCTTTCTTCATCGCGGCGAGGCGCTTGCCCACCATGGCACTGAGCAGCTTCTCGGTCTCGATGAGCGACACTTGCACGTTGCCGTGGGGGTCGCGGTCGAGAGTGAGCTGGCGGGCCACGCTGGCCGGAATCGAGGCGAACGTGGCGGCATTCTCTTCGCTCAGGTGGCTCAGGACAAACTCGCGCTGGTTCACACGCGTCATGGTGCTGAACTGCGGGTTGTGGGCCAGCAAGTCGTTAAGCTCGGCGATGAGCGTCTTCATTGCCGGCACAAACTCGATGACGCCCTCGGGGATGATAATCGTGCCGAAGTTCATGCCTTGCTCGGCACGCATGGCCACCACGCGCGCGATGTCGTTGGCAATGTCGCGCAACGTCATCTTCTTGGCCTCCACTTCCTCGCTTATCACGCAGTAGTTGGGCTGAGTCTGCAGGGCACACTCCAGGGCGATGTGGCTTGCCGAGCGGCCCATGACCTTGATGAAGTGCCAGTATTTCTTGGAACTGTTGCAGTCGCGCTCGATATTGCCGATGACCTCGCTATAAACCTTGGTGGCGGTGTCGAAACCGAACGATGTCTCGATAAGCTCGTTCTTGAGGTCGCCGTCGATGGTCTTGGGGCAACCTATCACCTGCACGGGAACGCCCTTGGCCTTATAGTACTCGGCCAGGACGGCGGCATTGGTGTTGCTGTCATCGCCGCCAATGATGACGAGCGCCTTGATATCAAGCTCATTGAGAATCTCGAGACCCTTTTCGAACTGCTCTGGTTTCTCGAGCTTGGTGCGGCCCGACCCGATGATGTCGAAACCGCCCGTGTTGCGGTATTCGTCGATGATGTCTTTGGTCAACTCCTTGTAGTGGTGCTCGATGAGACCCGCGGGGCCCATCAGAAAACCGTAGAGGCGGTTCTTCTTGTTCAGCGTTTTAAGGCCGTCGAAGAGTCCGCTGATGACATTGTGTCCGCCCGGAGCTTGTCCGCCCGAGAGAATCACGCCCACATTGATGGTCTTTTCGCTTTCCATTTTCGTCTTGCCCGACGTCGTGTCTTTCTCAAACGTCAACTCGGGAAGGCCGTAGGTGTTAGGGAACAATGCCTTGATTGCCTCTTGGTCGTCGACGCTCTGCGTGGGAGCGCCCTCCACGGCCACTACCGGTCCCCACAGTGCGCTGGGTAATTTGGGCTGGTAGGCCGCGCGTTTTTGTTGAAGAATGCTCTTCTGTGCCATGTGAATGTGTTGATTTTAAAACCGTTAAATCTAAATTTCAATCTTTTACCTCTTGATGCTGTTGTATCCAATGGGCTCAACAGGCTGCAAAGTTAGCGCAAATTGCCCATAATTGCAAAATTATATGCGCTTTTTGCTCACTTTTGCCTTGTAAACGAAAAACGTCGTCTTTCATTTCGTGGAACTTTCGCCTCGCGTTAATACTTAGTTGGCGTCGCGCCATTGAATTCAAACGCGTGTTCAGGGCCAAGGAAGCGTTTCTTGACCGTCATTGGCTTGGTGTTAGCGCAATTGATGACGTGGCGATAGAGAATGATGAAGAATATATAACCGTGACCTCTATATCGGGTGATGTGATTTATAGGGGCAAGCGTGAAGGCTTCAATCCGCCCTTGAGGCAAGTGTTGATTGTTAGATCTGATAACAAGGTTGAGAAAATTTGCCGAATGCGATAATTATTTTGTAATTTTGCACCCGTGAAACAAGGTCTGGTGATTAAGAACACGGGCAGCTGGTACATTGTGAGGACCGACGATGGCACCGAAATTAACTGCAAAATCAAGGGAAACCTGCGATTGAAGGGCTTCCGTTGCACCAATCCCGTGGCTGTGGGCGACGAGGTGACGTTGGAACCTAAGCCCGACGGCACGGCGTTTATCCGTGCCATCGCGCCGCGCCGCAACTACATCATCCGCCGTGCCAGCAACCTGTCGAAGGAGTTCCAAATCATCGCGTCGAACCTCGACATGGCGTTGCTTGTCGTCACGCTCGCCGAGCCCGTCACGAGCACCACGTTCATCGACCGTTTTCTGGCTACCGCCATGGCTTATCGCGTGCCGGTAACGCTGCTCATCAATAAAATCGACCTGCTCACGGCTCCCGACGACCGTGAACTGCTCGAGGCGCTTGTGGGCTTGTACCGCGGCATCGGTTACGAGGTGCTCACAGCGTCGGCGGCCACCGGCGATGGCATCGACACCCTGCGCGCGGCGCTCGCCGGCAAGACCACGTTACTCAGTGGCAATTCGGGCGTGGGAAAGAGCTCGCTCATCAACCGCCTTGTGCCGGGCGCGCGCCTCAAGGTGGGCGAGGTGAGTGCTGTGCACCACACGGGCATGCACACCACCACGTTCAGCGAGATACTCGACCTGCCGGGCGGCGGTTGCCTCATCGACACGCCGGGTGTGAAGGGTTTCGGCACCATTGACCTTGAGCGCGAGGAGGTGTCGCACTTTTTCCCCGAAATCTTTGAGCGCGCGCGCGACTGCCGCTATGGCAACTGCACCCACACCCACGAGCCGGGATGCGCCGTGCGCGAGGCTGTTGAGTCGAGCCTCATCAGCCTGTCGCGCTACACAAGCTACCTGAGCATCATGGACGACACGGCCCCCGATAAATACCGCAAGCCGTTTTAGAGCCCCGAGCCTTGAGCCCCGAGCCTTGAGCATGTCGGTGTACTCCGAGACGCAGTCTCGGACGGTAGCCCACCTTTTCCAGAGTGAAAAAATCCCCCGGCTCAAGCCCAAGGGGATAAAAGCTCGCGGCTCACAGCTCTTTATCCTTGAAAGTGACGGTGCGGTTCCACACATAGTTGGCCAGCGTGTAGACCACCATGGCGATAAGCATGACAATGTTTTGTCCGGCATTTTTCATGGGAAGAAAGGGGATGACGTCCTCGGGGAGGTCTTTCATGCCCACCGCCTCGAGAAGTATCCAACTCACGAGACCCTGGAGTATCATGCACACGGCAAACCCGCCCAGGAAGAGGGCGGCCTGGCGCCACACGTTGCCCTTGGCCTTGAACACCCAGGTGCGGTTCCACACAAAACTATTGATGACGCCCAGGACATACCCGGTAACGTTGGCCAGCCCATAAGGGGCCCCCAGGAGAGTGTTGAGCAAGTAAAACGTCGCGAGGGTGATAATGGTATTGCTCATGCCTATAGCGCCATATTTGAGCAGCTGCACGGCCGTTTGTCGCGTTTTTTCGTCTTTAAGGGTCATCTTTTTCATGTTTGTAGTCGTTTTCGAGGTTCTTGTCGCCATATTTTGTCATCGCGGGCATCGACCAGCGGTATTTCACCGCCAGGAAGCGCACAATCACGATGAGGCCCGCGCACAACGCTTGCTGCACGCCGTCGGGCCACCCCAGCCACTGCGCGCCCCAAAAGAGCAGACCGCCCACGATGCAGCACGTGGCATAGATTTCTTTGCGGAACACCAGCGGCTCCTCGTTGATGAAGATGTCGCGCAGCACGCCGCCCATGCAACCGGTGATGGTGCCCATGATGATGGCCACCCACATGGGGTTGCCCAACTCGAGCGTCTTGACAATGCCCACATCGACAAACAGGGCCAGCCCAAACGCGTCGAAGATATAGAACGTGCCCTCAATCTTGACCAGATACTTGCGCAACACAATCACGATAATCAGGCCCGCAATGGTGGCCAGGCAGTAAGACGGGTCGATCATCCAAAAAGGTTTCACACCCAGGAACACATCGCGCATCGTGCCGCCGCCGATGGCCGTGATGAGGCCTATCGAATAAGCCCCGAACCAGTCGAAACGCTTCACGGCCGCAAGCCGCACGCCGCTGATGGCGTAGAACAGCGTGGCCACGATTTCGAGTATGTATTCGAGAGTAATCATCCTGCGGTGTTGCTGATTAAATGGATTAATGGGACGAATGTGTGATAAAGAGGCCCACCTCGGCCACGTCGCTCAGGCACTCCACGCTGTCCATGGCCTGCCAGGCCACCACCGTGGCGAGTTGCCCGGCGGGCACGTCGGTGGCCACCGTGGTGCGCAGCTGGTAAAGCGAGCCAAAGCCCGAGCCGCGCCAGTTGCCTTCGCCATCGGCGAGCTTGAGCACCACTTGCCGCGAGCTCACGTTGCCGCCCTTGTCGAGGAAGTCGAGACGCACGGCAAGATTGGCATACCGGTAAGCGCCCGTGTGCCTTATCGCGAGGTCCACGTTGTAAGTGCCGGCGCTGTCGGGTAGCGTGGGATGCCAGCGCAGTGGCAACTGTCGCTTCCACGCGTTGCCGTCGAGCTTGTGGTAGTAGCTGAAGGTGTCGGTCAGCGAGCATGCGGCGAGGGCAATGATGACTGTCATCATTGCCCATCGCCACGCCATGTTGCCTTGTGTGGCAACGGGCCGTGGGTCAGTTGTCGTTTTGTGGCCGTGGCTTGCCATTATTGTTCTTGGGGTTGCGGTCGTGTCCCTTGCGGGGACGGTCGTTGCGCGGCCTGGCTGTGTTGCCGTTGTCGCGTGGCTGACGGCGGTTCTCGGTCTTGGGCTGCTTGGGTTGGGCGGGCTGTTTGGCCTGCTTGGGCTGCTTGGGCTCGGCGGCCGGTTTTTCGGGCTTGATGTTGGCGGCCGCGGCTTTCTTTTTGCGGCGCTTTTTCTTTTTGTCGAAGCGGTTGATGCTGTCTTGGCCCACGAGGTCGCCATAGGCGCTGGGTTCGGCCGCTTTGTCGGCGTCGGCTTGCAGTTTTTCGGGTTTCTCTCCGTTCTTGTTCATCTCGATGATTTGCCACACTTGGTTCACGGGCAAGGTGACGAGATTGGCGGCGATGCGCTTGTCGGTCGAGAAGGTCATTTCGCGCTTGAGCGTGTCGGTCTTGAACAGGAAGTAAGTAGCGTCGGCGGTTTCAAGCGTGGTGTCGCGTGGCGGCAGCTGTTTCGATATCTCGACATAGCTGTCGACCTCAAAGTTGATGCAGCACTTGAGCTTGGCGCACTGTCCGGCGAGCTTCTGCGGGTTGAGCGACACGTCTTGCACGCGTGCGGCGCCCGTCGAGACGCTCACAAATTTCGTCATCCAGCTGGCGCAGCACAGCGGTCGTCCGCAGGGTCCCATGCCACCTATTCGCCCGGCCTCCTGCCGCGCCCCGATTTGCTTCATCTCGATGCGAATCTTGAACGTGTCGGCCAGCACCTTGATGAGCTGGCGAAAGTCGACGCGCTCATCGGCGATATAGTAGAAAATGGCCTTGCTGCCGTCGCCCTGATACTCGACGTCGCCAATCTTCATCTTCAGGTCGAGGTCGGCGGCAATCTTGCGCGAGCGTATCATCGTGTCGATTTCGCGCGCCTTCGCGGCCTCGAAGCGCTCCAAGTCGGCCGCTTTCGCCTTGCGGAAGATGCGGCGTATCTCGGTGTCGGGCTTGAGGTTGGCGCGTTTCATCTGCAGCTTCACGAGCGGGCCCGTCATGGCCACAGTGCCGATGTCGTGGCCGCCGGTGGCTGTTTCCACCGCCACCACGTCGCCCTGGGTGAGGTTGAGCGAGAGGGTGTTGCGGTAGAAGCCGCGGCGCGTGTTCTTGAAATGCACCTCGACAAGGTCGGTATAGCTTTCGGCGGCAGGCACGTCGGCGAGCCAGTTGTAGCTGTGCAGGTTACAACGGCTGTCACAGTCGCAAGGTCCCTTGTGGGCATTGCAGTCGCAGTGCAGGCACTGCTGTGTGGCCTCGTCGTCGACCGCGTGTTGCCGCGTGTTCACATTATTGTCGTTCATGATAGGCGTCTCTCCCACGGTTATTTGGCATAACTCACGGCGCGCGTTTCGCGAATGACGGTGATGCGCACCTGTCCGGGATAGGTGAGCTCGTCCTGAATCTTTTGAGCGATTTCACTCGAGAGCTTTTCGGTCTCCTCGTCGCTGATTTTGTCGGCTCCCACAATCACGCGCAGCTCGCGGCCTGCCTGGATGGCATAGGTCTTGACCACGCCGGGATAAGAGGCGGCGAGTTTCTCCAGGTCGTTGAGACGCTTGATGTAAGCCTCGACCACTTCGCGGCGGGCGCCCGGGCGCGCGCCCGAGATGGCGTCGCACACTTGCACGATGGGCGCGTAGATGCTGGTGGCCTCGGTCTCGTCGTGGTGGGCGGCGATAGCGTTGCAGATGTCGGGTTTCTCCTTATATTTCTCGGCAATCTTCATGCCCAGCATGGCGTGAGGCAGTTCGGGCTCGTCGTCGGGCACCTTGCCGATGTCGTGCAGCAGGCCGGCGCGGCGGGCCTTCTTGGGATTGAGGCCCAGTTCGCTGGCCATGGCGGCACACAGGTTGGCGGTTTCGCGGGAGTGCTGGAGCAGGTTTTGTCCATAGCTCGAGCGGTATTTCATCTTGCCGATGAGGCGAATGAGCTCGGGGTGCAACCCGTGGATACCCATGTCGATGGCGGTGCGCTTGCCGGTTTCGATGACTTCTTCCTCCACTTGCTTGCGCACCTTGGCCACGACTTCCTCGATGCGGGCCGGGTGAATGCGTCCGTCGGCCACAAGCTGGTGCAGGGCCAGGCGGGCGATTTCGCGGCGCACGGGGTCGAAGCCCGACAGGACGATGGCCTCAGGGGTGTCGTCGACGATGATTTCGATGCCGGTGGCGGCTTCGAGGGCGCGGATGTTGCGTCCCTCGCGTCCGATGATGCGGCCCTTTATCTCGTCGTTCTCGATGTGGAACACGGTCACGGCGTTCTCGATGGCCGTCTCGGTGGCCACGCGCTGGATAGTGGTGACGATGATGCGCTTAGCCTCTTTGGTGGCTGTCATCTTGGCATCGTCCATGATGTCGTTGATATAGCTGGCGGCGGCCGTCTTGGCCTCGTCCTTGAGTGTCTCGACGAGGCGCTCCTTGGCCTCTTCGGCGGTCATGCCGCTCACGTGCTCGAGGGTGTCGCGCACGGTTTTCTCGAGCTTGTCGACTTCCTTTTTGCGTTCCTCGAGGGCCAGTCCCTGCTTGTCGAGGGCGGCGGCGAGGGCGTCGGTCTCGTTCTTTTTGCGTTGCAGGTCGCCTTGTTGCTGTTGCAGTTGCATCTCGCGCTGCTTGATTTTGGCTTCGGCGGCCTGTGCCTTGGCCATGCGTGCGTTAGCTTGTTTCTCGCTTTCGCTCTTGATGGCGAGACCTTCTTCCTTGCCCTTCATGACCTCGTTTTTCTTGAGCACGTCGGCTTCGAGTCGGGCTTTCTCAAGGATGGTGCTGGCCATTGACTTGGCGTTGTTGCGGGCATGCCACAAGGCGATAGCGGCCCCGATGGCACCGCCGCCCGCAATGGCGCAAATAATCCAAATTATAGTGTTAGTTTCCATTAAAAGAGTAAAAAAATAAAATTATATAAAAATAGCACCACCATGCCGCCCGATTAGCGACGGCCGCCAGTGGCGTCGGCGCTTGGGCGTGTAGTAGTGCAGGAACCTTAAAAATCAATCTCTCTCGCTTGCCCCGGCACCCGCGAGCGGGGTGGGGCACGCGTTGCCGTCACACCTTGAGGACCACTTCGTCGAGCTCTTGCTCAAACGAGGATAGGAACTCATTCAGGGCGACATTGCTATTGTAAGCCTGAGCGTACAATCGCGCAAACTGGAACGCGACCCTTGCCATCACCTCGTGTGATGAACTGGTGTCGTTGAAGCGTGCCATCCACTTGTTCCACAATGTGTTAACAAGGTTCTCGGCATTGCGGTATTCCGCTTCTTCGTCACGATTGACGCTAAGCGGAATGGGTTGCTTAACGTCACCGAGCCTGATCCATATATTTATTTTATCGTCGTTGGTTGCCATAGCTTCGTGGGCACCGCCTTCACTCGTTGAGCTGGGCGATGCAACGGTCTATATCCCGCACTATTCGCGATATGGTTGCCCGCGCGTCGTCGACCATCACCTTGTTGGGAGCAATGCTGCGTGCCGTGAGCAGATATTTGTTGTCTTGTCGCAACTGCTCGGTGAGCGAGCGCAATTTCTCGACCTCGGCCCGCAGTGCCTCGTTCTCGGTTGCCAAGGCCTCCTTTTCGGTTGAGAGGAGGTGGTACCGCTCGACGAGCACATTGCTCTTAGCGATGATGCGGTCTAATGTTTCTTGCAGCTGGTTGGCCATATCGCTAAAAATTCTTGCAAATGTAGTACTTTTTCCCCACATCCGCAACCTTTTGTCGAAAAAACGCGAAAAACGTCGCCCTTTATCGTCCTTTTCCTCAACCCAAACCGTTTATTGGGCCGATGATGGGTTCCTTTAGATGTTGCGATTTGCTCGTGGTGAAATCTGTCGCTACCTTGAAACAGGATGGCCGATTCGGGTTCGATGATTGGTTGAGGAATCGGTGTTTTTCGGGGTGCGAATCAGGCGTTTCGGGATTTGCGCGCCACTTGAGGCAAAAAAAAGACGGGCACCGCTCTCCCGTGGTGGGTGCGGTGCCCGTCGATATTGCGGGGTAAGGGGGGAGAAATTACTCTTCGCCCTTCTCCATTTGCTCTTTGAGCTTGGCAAGTGCGTCAAGGTCGCCCAGCGTAGTCTTCTCGATGTTGGCTACTGCGGCGGGAGCCTCGGCGGCCTGCTGGGGCTTGCGGCCCTCGGCCTTGCGTGCCTTGCGTGCCTCGGCCTTTTGCTCATCCTCGAAGATGCGGCTGTGGCTCAGGATAATGCGCTTGGCGTCCTTGTTGAACTCAATCACCTTGAACTGGAGCTTCTCGTCCTGCTTGGCTTGCGTGCCGTCTTCCTTGACGAGGTGCTTGGGAGTAGCGAAACCTTCCACACCGTAGGGGAGGCTCACCACGGCGCCCTTGTCGAGGAGCTCGGTGATGGTACCCTCGTGGATGCTGCCCACGTAGAAGATGCTCTCAAACACGTCCCAGGGATTGTCCTCAAGCTGCTTGTGGCCGAGGCTCAGGCGACGGTTCTCCTTGTCGATTTCGAGGACCACCACCTCGATCTCGGCGCCGATTTGCGTGAACTCGCTGGGGTGTTTCACCTTCTTGGTCCACGACAGGTCGCTGATGTGAATCAGGCCATCGACACCCTCCTCCAGCTCGACGAACACGCCGAAGTTGGTGAAGTTGCGCACCTTGGCGGTGTGCTTCGAGTTGACGGGATATTTCGTCTCGATGTTCTCCCACGGGTCTTCCTTAAGCTGCTTCACGCCCAGCGACATCTTGCGCTCGTCGCGGTTCAGCGTGAGGATCACAGCCTCCACCTCGTCGCCCACCTTGAGGAAGTCTTGGGCGCTGCGCAGGTGCTGCGACCAGCTCATCTCGCTCACGTGGATAAGACCTTCCACGCCGGGGGCGATTTCGACAAATGCGCCGTAGTCGGTCATGACGACGACTTTGCCCTTCACGCGGTCGCCCTCCTTGAGGTTCGGGTCGAGCTTGTCCCAGGGGTGCGGTTGCAGTTGCTTCAAGCCCAGCGCGATGCGCTTTTTCTCCTCGTCAAAGTCGAGGATAACGACGTTGAGCTTTTGGTCAGGCTCGACGACGTCGGCGGGGTTGCTCACGCGGCCCCACGACAGGTCGGTGATGTGGATGAGACCGTCCACGCCGCCCAGGTCGATAAACACGCCGTAGGGGGTGATGTTCTTGACGGTACCCTCAAGCACCTGGCCCTTCTCGAGCTTGCTGATGATTTCCTTGCGTTGTTGTTCGAGCTCGGCCTCGATGAGAGCCTTGTGCGAAACAACCACGTTGCGGAACTCTTGGTTAATCTTGACCACCTTGAATTCCATGGTCTTGTCAACGAAGACATCGTAGTCGCGGATGGGGCGAACGTCAATCTGGCTGCCGGGCAGGAAGGCCTCGATGCCAAACACGTCCACGATCATACCACCCTTGGTGCGGCACTTGATGTAGCCCTTGATGACTTCGTCGTTTTCAAGCGCTTGGTTGACGCGTTCCCAGCTCTTGCTGGCACGGGCTTTCTTGTGGGAAAGCACCAGCTGACCCTTCTTGTCCTCTTGGTTCTCGATGAACACCTCCACGGTGTCGCCCACCTTGAGGTCGGGGTTGTAGCGGAACTCGTTGTAAGGAATGATGCCGTCGCTCTTGTAGCCGATGTTAACCACTACCTCGCGCTTGTTGATGGCGATAACGGTACCTTCGGTTACCTCATTGTCCTTGAATGCGCCAAGCGACTTGTCGTAGGCGGCAACTGCTTCCTCGTTCGTTTTCTCCGACGGGTTCTCTCCTTTTTCAAAGGCATCCCAGTCGAAATCTTCAATTGGAGAATTGTTTAATAATTCTTCGCTCATTTAAAAAGTTAATAAAATAGGTTAATACAATCTCGTCTTGCCAGATACGTTCCCGGCAAAAGCGCCGCAAAGGTACAACTTTTTCTTCAAACAACCAACAATTTGCTCATTTTTAGTCAAAAATGTTATTTTTACACACATTTTTCCTTTACCCGCAATAAGCCAAAACAACCTGTTCCCGGCCGAATGGCCGATAGGGGAGGATTTCGCCCGCAAAAAGCGGTGCCGCGTCGGGCTTTCCCGTCGCGGCACGCGTTTAAGGTGGGATAACCGCCTGCCGGCGGCTATGCGATGTTATTTGAGAATTTTTTCGGTCACGCGGCTGCCATCACTCATGATGGTCACCTTCACGTTCACGCCCTTGACGGGAGCGGCGCTCTCCTTGCCGCTGAGGTCGTAGTATTTCACGCCCACCACGGTGGCCTCGGCTTTCACGTCGCTCACGGCAGTGGTGTAGTCATACTGGAGGCTGAAGTTGAGCACGGGAGCCGCCGTGGGATCGTCGCTCACCACCACGTTCTCCTCGGTGTAAGGCAGGTAGTGGGTGGGCTCGGTAACCGTCACAGTGTAAGTGCCGGCGGGCATGTCAATGCTGTATTCGCCTGCGCTGTCGGTCGTGCCGCTATACTCGTTGGCACCATCGTTGAAGACCACTTGGGCACCCATGATTCCTTCGCCGGCGGCGATGCGGGCGGCAGTGTTATTGGCGGCCTCACGAGGAGCCTTGACGACTTTACCCGTCACGGTAACCATGGCCACAGGAATTTGGAAAGTAAATTCGCTGCGGGCGGGCACTGCGCAGATGGGCTCTTCGCGCGGCAGCGCGTGGTAACCCAGGCGCTCGGCGTTGTTGGTGCAGGTGTAGAGGTTGTTGGCGATGTCAAATCCCAGTGCGGTGTTGCCATTGAAACCGTTACTCGAAATCCTATAGAGTTGAGTCAGCTTGAGGTCACCCAAATCGATGGTGGGGTTCTCCACCTCGTCGCCATAACCCACTTTGTAGATGGTGATTTGCTGATTGCTTGTTCCCATGGCAACCAGCGAATAGTCCTCGTTAAACACGATACCGCCCGCGCGCATGGTCATGTTCAAGTCGTTCTGGGTGATTGAGCCTGTTTCCACGCCCTCGGCGTTGACGTAGGACAAGACCGTGAAGGGGGTGTTGGCGTTGATGCCACGATATTGGATGTAAATCATGCCACCGCGTCCGTCGTAGGCGACATCGGCATATTGCGCGCTTTGCGTGTACTTGCCTTTGAGTGGCTCCACTTCGGTGCCGACCGAGGTCGAGGTGGCGGTGCCCAGGTCATATTCCATAGCGCCACAATAAGCGGGAAGACCCATGCCCAGGCCGTTGCCGCAGTAGTAGAGGGCCACCTTGAGGTCATCGCCTTCGCCTTGTACGGCAAGGCCGTGGCCGGCCGAGCCTATCACGTCGCCGTCGCCGTTGACCCACCAGCGGCCCGGGCGGCCTTCCACTTCCTGATTATAGGAACCCTCAAGCACCGGGGTCCACTGGCTCAGGTCGTCGGGGTTCATTTCATAGAGGGGGCAGTTGTCGAGGTCGGCAACCGAAACGAAGATGCGGCCGTCCTTGCTGATTTTCACGCGCTTGGGGCCGAAAATGGCCGACGCGTCGGCGCCAGGCACTCCCTCGTAGTCACTGTAGTTCTTCATCGTCCACGTGATGCCGCCGTTGTAGCCGTAGGTGCCGGCGGCGTTCTTCACGAGGTTGTGCTGCGGGTCAAGTTCATAGACACCCACGCCAATGCCATCGGTGATGGAGAAATAGCCACTGTTCTTGGGCGCCAGCACGCCGGTGTGGCTCTCGGTGTAGAGCACGCGGCCGAAGTGCTCGCTTTCGGGGTTGTTGTCAACAGCCATGGCGTAGGGGCCCCACACCGCAAGTTCTGAGCCCGAAGGATTTTTGATGCGTGTGATCGCGCTCGGGGCGGTGAGCACCTCGCCCTCGGCATAGACTTTCCACCTGAGGTCCACGCCCTTAGGCAGTCCCTCAAGCGACACGGTGGTCTGGTGGTCACCCTTGGTGAAGAGGCTCGCGTCGTCAAAGGCCACGCGCCCCACTTCGGTGTCACCGTTCATGAAGATGACACCCACGCTCACGGCGTTAGCGTTGAGCGTGTAACTGATGGGCAATTCGGTTACGCTTGCGTCAAGCACACCGCCGGCGGGAATGCCCTCGGCGCTGATGTTGTAAGCGAACGGATTCTCGGCGGCCATGGCAATCGACATGGCTACCAATGCGCTTGTGAGTAATAGTTTTCTCATACGAATAATTTGTTAGGAAGTTTGTAATAAAAGGACGTTAATCAGTTGATACCGGAATTTGTAACTGATGGCACAAAGATAAAGACTCCAGTGAAAATGTGCAATTTTTCGGCACGTTTTTTTGTCGCCAAGTGATCAATGAAACTATTGATGCAAAATTTCGGGATGCGCTGATATGTACGCGAAAAAGGAAGCAAAGAAATACAACGCCATGATAATTGCGCCGAAGGGAATGAATGCCACAAGCAGCCGCCATATCGTGCCCCAGTAGCTGTATCCTGTCAACTGCTTGATGGGGATAATGGCCAGTGTCGCGGCCAGCAAGTCGAAGCGGGCTTCGGCCTTGAAACTGAAGCACAGCAGTGAGGGGATGATGGTATAGATTAGAATCATATTGGCGATATAGACCATCGCCACAAAGCACTCCGAGAAGCGCAGGTCGGGTATGGCGGGACAGTGCCTGAACATGAGATAAAATGGTCCGGAAAAGATTAGCAGGCCGATGAGTGCCGCCAGCTGGTTGTTCTCTCCTATTTTGTTCTCAATGGAATAGAGCGTTTGGTTGGCGACAATTTTGGCCTCCCGTTTCTCCACGGTGAGTGTTTTGTCGGCATTCGCTTCGACCTGACTTTTCTCGGCATATTCCTTTTCCTGTTCCATATACAACTCGAAGCGGTTGATGCCCTTAATGTTCATGCCGGTATCTACCAGTAGCCCCAAAGCGCAGATGAGGAAGAGCATCTTGAATGGCGGGAAATAGGCCATCTGCATGCCACGCAGATAGTCGCCTATCATGTAGCCCGGCCGCAGAAATATGTCGCGAATGGTGCGGAACATGCCTCGGTTGCCCAGGCCCCACACGTCGATGAACAGCAGAAAGGCGTTCTTGAACGAGTAACGCCCGATTTTTGACGATTGTCCGCACCGGGGACAATAATTGCCCGTGTAATGACGGTCGCAAGTGGGGCATACGTGCTCAACGGGCGACATCGGTTTTACGCGATGGGGAACTTGCTGCCATTGGCGAAATCGCTTGTATCTTTTTTTATTGTCTTTTAACAGCCTGAGAACAGGCTTAATTCTCGGCTTTCTCATTGCTGATTATTGCGAAGGTGGGTGGCGGTGCGCCATCCCAACTTCGAGAAGTGCGCGTCGGTTCGGTGATTTTTTTTCTCTGTCATATTGTTGCAATTTCTTTGACATTGCAAATGTAATGATTTTTTGCAAGTGAACAAAAATAATTGTATCTTTGTGACATTGTTTAATATGAATGCTCTATGGGAATGAAAAGACTGATTGTGATTGTGTTGCTCGTGGCCGGGGCTATAGGAGTCCGGGCGGCGGTGACCATCGGTGATAAGGAATTTCGCGCCGACACGCTCGAGCATCGCCAGGTGGGGCCGGGAATCGTCCACACGGTGTTGCGACTGCCCGACTATCCGCTCAATGTGTATCTGCTCGAGGCCGACATGGACAACCCCTATAACGGGGTGGAGACCACGCTGGCTTATAACCGCCTGGGGCGCACCGAGGCGCTAACCAACGCATACCGGCGCAACCGCACGGCCACGCGGCGCCCGGTGGCGGGCTGCAACGCCAACTTCTGGTGCGTGACGGGCAATGGTGAGCCGTGGAGCCGCTTTTGTCTGGGTACGCCTTTTGGCGCCGTGGTGAGGCGCGACACGGTCTATGTCAATACGGGTAACAACATCGACCCCTGGGATGGCGGGCCCACGCGAACGGGCGGCTGTGCCGTCGCGGCCGACAAGACGCTCTATATGGGGCACTTCACCTGCGCGGGAACTATCGCGGGCGGCAACCTGGCCGCGCCGGTGGCCTTCGAGACGGTGAACCGCCGCAACAAGGGTAGCAGCGTGGCGTTATGGACACCTCCTTACGGGCGCGACCGCGAGTTTGAAACCGACTGGACCGCCCACAACACGCGGGGCGACGCGCTCGCCGACAACTACTACCTCACCTTCAAGCCGGGCAGTACATGGGGCGTGAACACACCCATGTCGTTCACCGTGGCCAAGATTGTAGGCGGCGAAGACCGCCGTACTCTGGGCGACTACGACGCCTGCCTCACTGCCACGGGCACCCAAAAGGAGGCGCTGGCCGCGCTGCGCGAAGGCGATGAAATTACCGTGAACCACGGTTGGACCTACACCGACGGCACTCCCGTCGTGCCCGCCATCACCGACATGGTCGAGGGCAACGCGCCCGTGATGCACGGCGGCGAGCTCACCGGCCGCAATTACGACGAGGAGTACAACTCGATGGTGTATAGCCGCACGGCCTACGGCACCGATGCCACAGGCCGCAAGCTCTACATGATAGTCATCGACAAGGCCACGAGTAAGACTTACGGCAGCAGCGTGGGCTGTTCCACCGAGGTTATGTGTCAAATTCTAAAGTCACTATATCCCGATATCAGCGAAGTCATCAACATGGATGCCGGCGGCAGTGCCGAAATGCTCGTGCGAGGCAATATCGTCAACACTACCACCGAGGGCACACCGCGCGCCGTGGCCTGCGGCTGGCTACTCTCGACGGTGGCTCCCGAGGACAACGAGATAGCGTCGATTCAGTTCTATGATTTCCGTGCCGAATTGCCGGTCTATTCGTCTTACACGCCCCGCATTGTGGGCTTTAACCGCTGGGGCGAAATCGTTGACGACGACGTGAAGGACTTCACCCTGAGCTGCGACCCGGTTTTGGGCACTACCGTCGGCTCCACGCTTATCGTGGGCGGCACGCTCGCAACCCACACGCTCACCGCCACGCTCAACGGCATGACAGCGCAAGTCGAGGTGCGCACCCTTGAGGCCGAACCGGCTATCGTCACCAAGCCCGTGGCCGTAGTGGGGCGTTATCCGCTGCCGCTCGAGGTGAGCGCTACGGTGGGCAACGAGGTATATCCTTACAACCCGGCGGGGCTCGCATGGCGCTTTGCCGAGCAAGGGGTGGCCACCGTGGATGCCGACGGATGCCTCACGGGACTGGCCAATGGCACCACGCCGCTCTATTGCACGATAGGCGACTTCAACGACGAGACCCTCGTGAGGGTGGAAATCAGCGACAGTGAACTGCGCGACGTGCCCCTCGACGACTGGACAGTTAAAGGCTCCGGCGCCAAGGACTTCGTGTGGAACGGGCAGGGAACGCTCGGCTTCACTTACAGTTCGAGTAGGGCCCCGCACGTCACCCTCTCGACCGACAATCCTATCTACGGCACGCCCGACGAGCTGACGCTGACCTTCAATAGTACGGTGCCCGTCGACAAGGTGCAAATCGATACCCGCAACTATCATGTGACCAAACTCACCTACCAGGAGTTTGAGGGCACTTTCGAGGCCGGAGTCGAGCACACCTTGCGCCTCGATATGGACGCCCTGGGCGGTGTCGAGCGCCTTTCCACTTACCCGCTCACGGTGAAAACCATCAAGTTCACGCCCGCCAAGAGCGACTATGGCGACAATGCCATCACCATGGTCCTCACGGCGCATTACCGCGACACCCAACGACCTGTGGCTGGCGACGTGAATGGCGACGGCGTGGTGAGCGGTGCCGACGTCACCGCACTCTACAACGTGCTTCTCGACGGGACTGCCACTGCCGGCAATGCCGACGTGAACGGCGACGGCTTCATCAGCGGCGCCGACATCACCGCCCTCTACAACCTGCTGCTTAATTAGAAAATAGGAGTCGGTTGGGAATTTAGTGGGGCTGGCTCAAAGCTCGCGGATCGCTTTGTTGTTGGCCATCACTTTCGGGTCGTTGGCCACCACATTACCTTATAACTATTGCGGGGTTTGGCGACAGGTCGTAATTTTGTCCCAGAAATTTTTCATTAACCATCAAAAAAATTAAAAGGAGACAGAACTATGAAGAAATTATTTGTCGCACTCATGGCAGTGCTCGCAGTTACCACCGTTAGCGCCCAGGATAACGGGCAACAAAACGAACACAAGCGTGGGCCGGAAGGGCGCGTTGAGATGATGGCCAAGGAACTCAATCTCACCGAGGCGCAAAAGACGCAAATCACCGCCCTCATGGACCAATCGAAGAAGCAGCTCGAAGCGCTCGAGCAGCAAAAGAAGGAAATCCTCGAGGCGCAAAGGACCCAAATGGAGCAAATCCTCACGCCGGAGCAACTGGCCAAGTTCAAAGAGATGAAACCGCGTCACCGCGGACACCGGCATGGCGATTTTAAGGGAGAAGGCGGACCGCGCCCCGACTTCAAGGACCGTAAGGGCGAATTCCGCGGACGCGGGCCCAAAGGGCACGGACCGCGCCACGGCGAAGGCTGCGAAAATTGCCCGCCTACTAAACAGGGCGATGAGGCTCAAAAGTGACTCTTGAGCTATGAGCTTCGAGCCTTGAGCTTTACCCCATAGAAAAGAAGGGCATCTCATTGCGAGGTGCCCTTTGTGATGATGTCCAATGCGGCGCGATGACATGACGTCAGGCGGCTTTCGAGACTACGTGTCGCTGGAAGCGCAGCGCACAGGATGGCATTCATCGTGCCGATTAATAGGACGCGGCGTATTGTAGGCTTTGGATAAAGGTGAATACTGAATTGAATATGGAAAAACCAATTATAATGATTGCCAGGATAAATCCTATGATTTTGAGTGTCTTATTCGTGATGGCAAGAGGTATGAGCAACAGGCACAAGGATTGAATCACGCTCAGTGCCAACACTGTTGCTTGATAGCCTGTAGAGAAATAATAATCGGTGGAGATGGCGCCTAAGATGTGGGGCAATATGGTCCAAACGAGGCGAAAAATGAGGGTGCTAATTAGCCAAGTGACGAGGAGAATGCCCGACTTCTTTTGCTGACGCTTGTCGTCGAGCGGGGATGGCTGTGCCATTTGTGGATAGTAAGCGGCGGCGGGAACGCCGGCGTGGGACGGGGTTTGGATAGCAGGTTGATTGTCCATGATGATGAAAATTAGAATGATAAATGAATTATGGTGACCCAAAGAGGGCTGTCAGAGCATCGAAACGCGCGAGGGTGGCGACACCGAATTTTTCGAGGCTGCGTCGTGCATGCTCGAGGGTCTTTTGCCGGTCGGGGCGCGTCTTTGAGAAAAATTTGTCGGCGTAGCAAATGAGTTTTTCCTCCATGCTTACAGGTAGCATCGCGCGGTGGGGGAGCGGCAAATGCTGGTTCACGATGTCGTCGAGGCTGAGGCCTGCACCGGTGTGGCGCTCGCACACGAGGGCGTGTCGCGGCAAGCCCAGCGCGGTGAGCATGCGGCTACCTTCCACGCCGTGGGCGATATAGGGTAGCGTACCGTGGCAGTGGATACCCGGGGCGTCGGTGTGGACGATGCCTATATCGTGAAGCATGGCGGCCTCACGCACAAAATTGAGGTCGACATCAAGGTCGCCGCGCAGGGCCAGCTCAATGGCCAGGCGGGCCACGTGACGGCTGTGAACGACAAGCAGCGAGTGTAGCTCGCTGCCTGCCGTATAGTATTTCGCTATGATGTCGTTATAGTCAATCATAGTGTCCGGTGATTACATCTCCACGATGTGGTTCCAACCGTGCTCGTCGGGATAATCACCACACTGGATAGCCCTCAAGCGGTTGTAGAACTTGGTGATGACCGGACCCGGCGTGTCACCGTCCAGGATGGTGTAAGTCTTGTGGTTGTCCATATCGTAAATCTCGCTCAAAGGAGCTGTCACGGCTGCCGTGCCGCATTCGCCGGCTTCCTCAAAGGTCTCAAGTTCCTCAATGGGGATGGGGCGGCATTCCACCTTCATGCCCATGTCGCGGGCCAGCTGCTGCAGGCTCATGTTGGTGATTGAGGGCAGGATGCTGTTGCTCTTGGGGGTGATGTAGGTGTTGTCCTTGATGCCGAAGAAGTTGGCCGGGCCACACTCGTCGAGGTATTTCTTCTCGCGCGGGTCGAGGAAGAGCACCGTCGAGAAGCCCTCATCGTGGGCACGCGACGTGGCGGCCATGCCGCCGGCATAGTTACCACCCACTTTCAGCGTGCCGGTTCCCTTGGGGGCGGCGCGGTCATACTCGCGGTAGATAACCACCTTGGTGGGCTTGAAGCCTTCGGGGAAGTAGGGGCCTACGGGCGTAACGAAGATGATAAAGAGGTATTCGCTGGCAGGCTTGACACCCACTTGCGGGCTGATGCCAATCTCGAGAGGCCTGATGTAGAGCGAGCTGCCGCTGCCATAGGGCGGGATAAAACGCTCGTTGAGCTTGACGACCTTGTCGACCATCTCAAGGAACAACTCCTCGGGGATGGGGGCCATCTTGATGCCCTTGGCGCTACGAATCATGCGCTTGGCGTTCTCATCGGGGCGGAAGACGCGCACCTTGCCGTCTTTTCCGCGGAAGGCCTTAAGGCCCTCGAAGCACTCTTGTCCGTAATGAAGCGTGGTGGCCGCCATGTGCATGTTGATGAATTCGCTGTCGGTGACTTCGATTTCACCCCACTTGCCGTCGCGGTAGTGGCACCGCACGTTGTAGTCGGTTTTCACATAGCCGAAAGGCAGTTTTTCCCAATTGATATCGTTCATGATTACTGTTGTTTAGATAGTTGGTGTTAAAAAGGTTTTATTTAGTCAGCGCAAAGTTACAAAAAAAATGTGACGGCGCAATCTTTTGGACGTTTTTTTTGCGATAACGTTTTTTGACATGTCCCACGTTTGGCGCTCAGCGGATGTAATGCACGATGGCTCCGTCGCGCGAGAGGTCGTGGACCGGAAGTCGGGCCTGGCGGCATTGGACGGCGAGGCTGTCGCGCGTCTCCCGGTAGATGTCGCCCGAGAGGACCACGCGCTCAATGTCGTAGAGGCGCGTAAGCGAGGATATCGTGCCGTGGAAACGGCGGGTGACCAAGGCCATGTCGACCCGGCTGTCGCCGCGTCGTTCGCTACGTTTCCACTTGCCGGGCCCAAAGACCGTGACGCTGGTGCCGTCGAGCCACGCGCTGCGTCCGTCGAAGGCCGCGTGACGCAGGCGCACCAGTCCGCTGTCGGGCACGAGCACCACGCTGTCGATGCTGTGATGGGCGAGGAATGCGGCGTGGCGGCGCCTGAACTCGGCCGGGTCACAGTCTTCGAGGTCGAGTGGCACCCACAAGTGCCCCGTGCCGTGCTCGAAATAGAGCGTGGGCGTGGCGTCGTAGTCGTTGAAAATGACATATCCCACCCGCGGCGTGGTGACCGACCGGTACACACCGGTGCCCGCCCACAACAATGCCACGGCCGAGGCGACCCACGCCCACCGTCGCTGTCGCGTGAATAGCCACACGGTGAGGGCGAGGACCACGCCGTAGTAGCACCACACCGCCGATGCCGGCATGTAGACGGCATCGCTCGTGGGCATCATCTCGCCCACGATGGCGGTCCATTGCTCGAGGGCGCGGTAAGCGGTGTTGATTGTGGTGTTGAGAACTTCCCACTGCGTGCCGCAAGCCGCCAGAAAGAGGAATGCGGCGCACACAACGAGCATTACAGGCAATAACGGCACCACCAGCAGGTTGGCTACTATGCCTCCCCACGAGACGGTGTGGAAATAGAAAGCGGTGAGCGGCAACGTGGCCAGTAGCGCCACTGTCGAGGTGGCCGCCAAATAGTAAGGTGCCGCGAGCCATCGTCGCGACGGCGCGTGCCGCCTGATTTTGTCGCTGAAAAGCAGCAGAGCGCCCACGGTGAGGAAACTCATTTGGAACCCCGTGCCGTAGATGCTCGACGGCGACACCGCCACAATGGCCAGCGCGGCCACACACAGCGCGTTGAGCGGTACGGCGCGTCGTTGCAATACCAGAGCGGCCAGCGCCGCGGCGGCCATGAGCGCGGCGCGCACCACGCTGGGCGAGGCTCCCGTGAGCAAGGTGTAGCCGGCAAGCAGCACGAGGGTGAGGACGAGGCGCGGTTTGCGTTGCCCCATATAGTCGAGGGGAAAAAGGAAGAACCAAAACATGCCCATCACGATGGCCACGTGGAGGCCGCTGAGCGCCAGCACGTGGGCCACGCCGGCGCGCGAGAACGATTGTCGCACGTCGCTGTCGATAAACTCGCTATTGCCCAGTAAGGTGGCAATCACAAAGGCTTGGGCCGGCGGTGACAGGCGCGTGGCGAGCACCTTACTCTCGAGCCATTGCCGCGCGTTGTCGCACCGGTTGAGCCAGGTGGCGTCGCGGCCGTTCTTCGCCAGCTCGTCGAGTGTGACGTGTTGCTCATAGAGGATGCCGCGACGGGCCAGTAGCGCCGAATAGTCGATTTCGTCGGGATTACCCATTGACGTGACGCGGCGCAAGCGGGCCTTGAACGTAACGAGGTCGCCGGCACGCAACGTGTGGTCGCAACCTCGTGTGGTAAGACGCAGTGACAATGGCGGCGTCGCAAGCGGAAGGCCGGCTGTGTCGTGGAGCGCGATAACCTTGACGTGCAGATCCATTGACGCTTGTGACGACGCGAGGTGCTCGATGCGCGCCGTGACCGGTCGGTCGTGCCACGCCGACGTGTCAATGGTGGCGGGACGCTGTAGTGTGGCGTCGAGTGAGCCAAGTGCCGCCGCCGCGAGTGCGACGGGGAGGATAAAGTAAGGACGGGCTTGGGCGCGTGATTGCGGTGTGCGTGATACCGCCACCAGTGTCACCCAGCCCGCGAGGGCTGTCACCGTCAGCACGATAACCATCGTCACGGCCGCTGTGCCGGGGGCGGGCGTAGCCAGCAGTACCCCCGCGATGAAGGGCAGTAGCAGGCGCAGTGCCGGCACGCGTGACATGGCGTCTACACTGGGGTTATGAGTTCCAAATCTCGTAGCTCCTGAAGGCCTGCAGCAGGAGCATTTCAAGACCGTTTTTCACCTGTGCGCCCTGTGCTGCGGCCAGTCGCATGAATTTGGTCTCACTGGGGTTGTACACCAGGTCGTAGCACAGGTGGCCGGGTGTGAGGAAGCGGTAAGGAAGATCGGGACATTCCTCCACGTTGGGCAGCGAGCCCACCGGCGTGGCGTTGACGATGATTTTGTGCTCGGCAATCATCTGTCGCGTGAGCTCCTCGTAGGTGAAGGTGCGCGCGCTCTTGCGGCGCGACACGGCATGCACGGTCACTCCCAGTAGCTCGAGGGCCATGGTGACGGCTTTGGCGGCGCCACCCGTGCCCAGAACAAGCGCCGCGTCGCGCTCGGGCGTGAGCATTTTCTTTATCGACAGCTCAAAGCCTGTGACATCGCTGTTATATCCCACCAGCCGCAACTCGTTGTCTTTGTCACCGTGCACAAACTTGATGACGTTAACGGCTCCCGTGGCGCGGGCCAGCTCGTCGAGCTCGTTCATGTAAGGAATGATGAGTTCCTTGTAGGGCGAGGTCACGTTCAGGCCGTTGAGGTTTGGATACTCGGCGATGATTTCCATCAAGTCGCCCACATCTTCAAGCTCAAAGTTGTTGTAATAGGCGTCAATGCCTTCGTCTTCAAACTTGGCGTTGAAGTAAATCGCCGAGAATGAGTGCCTGATGGGGTGGCCTATCAGTCCGTACAATGTCTTTGCGTCGCGAATTGTTGCCATAGTGAAAGCGGTTTTTTGAGGGGTTAGCGCGTTTAATACCGCAAAGTTCTTAAAAATACTCCAATCCCGCAAGCCCCGGCCACGCTTTTTTTGCGACAACTTTAGGAATTGGGGTATAGAAGTGGTACGGATAAACGAATACTTAGGAACTGCGGCCAACGCTGGCCCACGCCCGCGCTACCGCGGCTAAACATCCGAGGGCGTTTTCATTTTTATTGTTGGGGCTGCTTCTCCCGCGACACCCCAAATTGGCTTTAAAAGTGGTGTATTTTTCGACAATCTCGTTAAAATATGTGTATGTGGATTGCCTGTAAAAATGTTTTTGCTTAATTTTGCAAACTCAATACATTAATTTATAGTTAAAGAATGAAATCTTTTTTTACTAAGAATGTGATAATAGGTCTTGTGATTATCGTGGCCCTGGGCTTGCTCTTCTGGGGTATCGAGTATCTCAAGGGTGCTAACTTGTTTAAGCCCACCAACTTCTACAAGGCCTACTTCGAGCAGGTCGATGGCCTTAACGTGTCGTCTCCCGTCACCATCAACGGCTTCAAGGTGGGGCAGGTGAGCGAAATTAGCTACGACTACGACAACAACCGCATCCTCGTCGAGATGAGTATGGACAAGAACCTGAAGATTCCTGTGGGAACCACCGTCTCGCTCGCTTCGGGCCTCCTCGGGTCGGCCGAGCTTGAGCTGAACCTGAGCCAAAACTCTACTTATCTCAATGTGGGCGATGAAATCAAAGGCACCGTGCAGTCGGGACTCATGGACGCGGTGTCGTCCAATGTCATGCCGCAGGTGAAGGTGATGTTGCCTAAACTCGACTCGATATTGACCAACGTGAACGCCCTCACCGCCGACCCGGCATTGCGCACCAGCGTGGCGCGGCTCGACGGCATCACCGCCGAGCTTGCCGCCAGCAGCCAGCAACTCACGCAGCTCATGCGGCAAATCAACGCCAGCGTGCCCGGCGTGATGACCAATGTGGATGGCGTGACCTCGAAACTCAACACGAGCGCGGGCGACCTGAACAGTATCACGGCGCAACTCAAGGCGATGCCGCTCGACTCGACCATCAACAGCATCAACGCCACTGTGGCCAACCTTGAGCAACTTTCCAAGAAAATCAATAGCACCGACTCGAGCTTGGGTATGTTGCTCAACGACCGTCAGCTCTATAACAACGCCAATAACGCCGTGCTCAGCCTCGACTCTCTCCTGCAGGACGTGAAGGCTAACCCCAAGCGCTATGTCACCATCAAGGTGTTCTAAAGCGAATGCCTCAAGGATAGAAATCGTTATTTGGATTAATTCTAAATAACGATTTTTTTCAACTTTTTTTCACGCTTGAGATAAGTGTTATGAAAATGGGCTTTTTAGCCGTTGGACAATAGGGGATACGTCAGGGCTAAAGGATGATGTGATTTCGCTTAAACGGCTTAAAATCAAAAGAGTGTCGATTTTAAATCGCCGGGGAATTCTCTTTTTGGTAGGGACTGCCACTAATAAACTGCAAATCAATATCCTTATAATTGATTTCAATTATGCAAATTTTTTGGGCAGTTTTTTTTAACAATTTTCGATGTAATTTTGTATCGCAAAAGCGCCGCCACATGCGGTGCTTTGTGCGCCCGAAACTTATCGTAATATTGAAATGACCTCATCGCAACAAACAGCAACGGCCCTGTGGGACAAGTGTCGCTCCATCATCAGGGATAACCTCGACGCCGAGCAGTTCAAGGCTTGGTTCGAGCCTATCGTGGCGTTGAGCTATGAGGACAACAAGCTCACGCTGCAGCTCCCCTCGCAGTTCTTTGTGGAGCATCTCGAGCAACATTACCTCAACCTGGTGAGCAGCACGCTCAAGAGGGTGTTTGGCCCCGACGTGAAGTTGTTCTATAATTATAATGTGGTAAAAGACGCACCCTCGACGAGCGTCACCCTCGAGAACGACCGGCACGCGAGCGCCACGCTGGCCAATCCTGTCGAGCGCCAGGCGCGCGGCTTGGCCAATCCGTTTGCCGAGCCCGAGTACGACGACATCGACCCGCAGCTCAATCCCAAGTACACGTTTGAGAACTATTGCGGCAGCATGAGCAATAAGTTGGCTGTGAGCATTGGCAAGGCCATTGCCACCGACCCCTCGTGCAAGACCTTCAACCCGCTGTTCATCTTTGGCTCGACAGGTGTAGGAAAGACCCACCTGCTACAGGCCATCGGCATCAAGATAAAGGAAACGCAACCGCGTGCGCGTGTGCTTTATGTAACGGCGCGCGTGTTTGAGAACCAATACACGACAGCCGTGCGCAGCAACAAAGTGCCCGACTTCATCAACTTTTACCAGAGCATCGACGTGCTCCTGATGGACGACATTCAGGAGTTTGCCGGCAAGCAAGGTACCCAAAACACATTCTTCCACATCTTCAACCACCTGCACCAAAACCAAAAGCAGCTCATCATGACGAGCGACTGCAGGCCCGCCGACATGGACGGCATGATACCGCGGCTCATCTCACGATTCAAGTGGGGTATGACTGTTGAGCTGGCTAAGCCCGACTACGAGTTGCGTCGCCGCGTGCTCGAGCTGAAAGCCTCGCAAGACGGCCTCGACATACCCGCCGACGTGCTCGACTTTGTCGCCACGCATGTCACCGAGAGCGTGCGCGAGCTCGAAGGTATCGTCGTGGCGCTGTTGGCCCACGCCACCATGCTCAATAAGGAAATAAACATTGAGCTGGCGCAAAGCGTGGTTGGCAACGCCGTCAAGGTGCGCAAACGCGAGGTTTCTTTCGAGATAATTGCCGAGACTGTGGCCGACTATTATAACATTGACAGCGAACTGCTCTACGGCAAGACGCGAAAGCGCGAGATTAGTGATGCCCGCCAGCTGGTGATGTACTTGGCAAAGAAGCACACCCAGCTCTCGTCGACCAACATCGGCATGCGCCTCATGCGCGACCACGCCACGGTGCTCCATGCTGTCAAGCAGGTGGACCAGCGGCTTTCCATCGAGCGTCAGCTCCACGACGACTTGCGCGCTATCGAGGCCGAGCTTAAACGATAATTCCTCCCCCTTTTACACCTCCCATGATATGGAAATAGGCAATTTTAACGTGTTGCGCGTGAACCGCAGCACCGACTTTGGCCTCTATCTGGCCGACGACAATGGCGACGAAGTGCTGCTGCCCAAGCGCTATCTCAGGGGCGCAGAGCACACCAGCGACACGATGGAAGTGTTCGTCTATCGCGACAGCGAGGACCGCCCGGTAGCTACCACCGAGCGACCCAACGCCATCGTGGGCGACTTCGCGCTGATGCGTGTCAAGGCTGTCAACGCCGTGGGGGCCTTCCTCGACTGGGGGCTTGTGGCCAAAGATTTGCTGGTGCCTTTCAGGGAACAGCGCGTGAAAATGGCCGTGGGACGAAGCTATGTGGTGCACGTTTATCTCGACCATGCCACCGGCCGAGTTGTGGCAAGCGCCAAACTCGAGAAGTTCTTGAGCAAGCAACCGCCGCGATACTACCACCGACAGAAGGTGGACGCGCTCGTGGTGCAACGCACCGAGCTCGGTCACAAGGTTATCGTCAACGGTAGCCATTGGGGCATGATTTACCAGAACGAGACATTCCGCGAGCTTAACGTGGGCGAGCACCACACCGCCTTCATCAAGCAAGTGCGACCCGACGGAAAAATCGACCTCACCGTGGAGAAAATCGAGAAACTGCGCGTCGAAGACCTCGCTCGCGACATCCTCGAGCACATGCGCGCCCACGGCGGAATCATGACGTTGAGCGACAAGTCGTCGCCCGACGAGATTGCTCACGCTTTCGCCTGCAGCAAGAAGGACTTCAAGAAAGCTCTCGGGCTCCTCTATCGCAACCACAAAATCACCCTCGACCCGCACCCCACGCTGGTGCGGTAACCTCACATTTTGTCTCAAAAAATACCCCAAAAAAGTGCCTCAGCTGAGGCACTTTTTTTGATGTCACACGACGCGCTTGATTAAGATTCAGTAAATCAATACTTTAATATTGCGCATGTCACAAAATTTTTTTTGGAGCGAAAGCACATAATGTTGTAATTTTGCACGACTTTTTATAAGGCCGTTTTTCCACGCCTTCTCATCGCAAGAATCTACGGTTTAACACCGCTATATATATCCCGTTTTGTGAACCTTTAAATAGCTATTTTGCGATGAAAAAAATCGTTGTGTTTGTTTTAACCGTTCTGTTTATGGCTATCCCCGTGATAGCCGAGGAACAAGTAGTCGTAATGACCGGCAATCCAGGTGGCGGCCACAACGAGGGCACCATGCCGCCCGAGGTGACCTACGACGACGGCGAGGAGACGCTCACCGTCGAGCTCGACATGACGGCGCCCGCCGGCTACGTCGAGGTGACCGACGACGCCACCGGCGCCACCGAGGCCGCCGCGCCGCTCGCCGCCGGCGAGAACGTCGTGCCCGTCCCCGCCCTCGACGCCGGCTCCTACACCGTCACCGTGACCCTCGCCGACGGCACCGCCTACGAGGGCACCCTCCTCGTCGAGTGACGCCCTCGCCTCTCCTTAGTTTTTCAACGGAGTTCAAGGAGTAAAGGAGTTTTTCTTTGTATGGATTTATTTAAGAAAAAGCGAATACGTTATTCTGTGAGGACACGCGCGCATGGCCTGTCGCGGACGGCGTCGCGACACACGACAAGGTTCTCTTCCAGCGCCGCCCCGCGGGCCATGCTTTTCCTTAAAAACCTCCCTCAAAAGGCACATTATTAAAAACGATTACGATAACTTAAACAACATTATTGACAATCAAACGCCATTAAGGCATCTCGGTTCTGGAAACTCCTGAGCCATTAGTTATTAATTATTTTAAAAAAAGCAATTATGAAGAAACTATTTTCT
>CAMVPC010000013.1 GCA_947169265.1 uncultured Prevotellaceae bacterium | reverse complement strand
TAACTGATTATCAGGCTCTGTTTTTTTAAAATTCACAACGCGCGGAAAACAGGAGCTCGGGATAGTACTCCCACGTCGCAGGGTCGCGCCGCCGCCCCCACGCGTCGTAGCTTAGCTCCTGCACCAGTGCCCCCTGCGCGTCGAGATAGCCCACCACCGAACAGAATGATATCCAAAATGTTGCATTATAGCTCATTTATTTTTTATTTTTAAGAATTGCTCAATGCGTTTGTCGGGCAGGCCGGCATGGATGCTTGATTCGGGGTATTTGACGGTTTGCATTGCCCATAGATACCTTTTGCTTGGATATTCATAATTGATTGTGAAGGTTTTACCCTCGTTCGGGAAATTACGCTCTACAATCGTAATCTTGTCGTTGCCGTTAAGTTTCGCTTTGATTCTTATCGCATAACAATCCTCGCCTTTCAGCGCTGCATCGTCGAACTCTCGTTTGATGTTATTGTTCTCATCAATAAGGCACAATGTGAATTCCTTGTCGGCAAGGCGTTTACCGTTTAGATAAACGTCAATGTCCTTTTTGTGGATGATGGTCTGAGGTTGGTGGCATTTGAAGTAGTGGCGGAACAGGTGAATTTGCCCGCCGCCCCATGCGTTGTAGTCGTAAACGTAGTCCACCCACGCGCTGTCGCTTCTTTCGTTCAGCCGTTGAGCATATTCAACAGGAGGATAGTCTTTTGCAAACTCATGTTTCAAGCCATCAAAATAACACTTGATTTTTTCGTTCCGGTTTTCGTGAAGAATATATTTGCCATTTTCGTCATACATTTCTTTAAGCACGAATTGGCACCTTATCCAATCTCCTTTATGTGGAAAATCTTTTTCTACAAAAGTGATGGTGTCGGTCTTTTTAAATCGCGTTTTTGCGGCGATTTCAAAATAAGACGTAGAATCCTGTTCAACCAGCAGTATACTGGAGTGATTGTGTGACCAGGGATAGACAATTTTAATGCTGTCACCTGTGAAACATTCGCCATTCTTCCAAATCTCCACACGGCTTTTATCGAAAACGGCGCTCCCCGACTTGGAACTCACCAGATGGCTAAAACGCACCTCTTTCGTCTTCCTGAAAAGAGGAGCCCGAATTCCGAGATCTACCCACACGCTGTCGCCGCTGAGGTATCGGCTATTCTGATCTACAGAATGATAGATGACAAGTGACTCAACACACGACTGCAACGCAAGCAATATGATGCATGCCAAGAACCATATTTTTTTAACTAACGCTATCATTGCTGTAGATGAAATTTTATGTAATGTTCATAATAATCGTTGATGTTTTGCTCCAATGGGCTTTTGTTAATCCCATACCTCAAATATTGGTATAAAATTGGTACGTAAAACCTTGATGCTCCATAATCATAATGAGGATCGTTCACTTGTACATAGTGACCGAATTCATGCTCTAATGATTGTGTATTATTTAAGTCTGCCACATATAAATTATATCCCATCGTAAGGCCATGTCCGCTTTCAGGGAAGAAGAATTTACCAAGTCCTCCTGAACGATAAAGAATTTCATTATTTGTGTTTTGTGTGAATATTTCGCGGTTTTGTGGCAACCCGAAGACAATGTCCATCAAGGCTGAACGGGCAAGACCACTTGCGGCACCGCCGGCCATGCCTTGCCACAAGTACTTGATATTGTGAGAGGACGCGGCTCGCATACCACCCGTGACAGTGCCGCTCAATGCTCCGCGCAAGGAGTTATAACCGGCTTCTGCCATGCCGTTCACGAATGGTTTGGAATATCGGGCAGTGAAGCGCGGCAGACCGGCCAACAATGTGGCTGATGTCATGATGCCGGCAAAGTCTTGAAGCCGAAATTGACCACCGAATAGAGCATTTGTCACGATGGAGTTTGTGGTGGCACTCATAGGTTGTGGTTTTTGATGAATATGTTTTTCAATATTGGTGGCAAATGTAAATATTAATTTTAAAATCGCCAAATATTGATGGAGGAAAATCAAAAATCTCACAGGTTAAACCAAACCCCAAATTTCAAAGGCGACTGCAAATCGCAAATCTCATATTATAACCACTGCTTTGGAGTGCACAGGCTACAAAGTTTTGGAGTTTAGAATAAAATTGGGCGCAGATTAGGTCATGTCGCAAAAAATTGCTATTATTGCAAATTGAAACAAAAACAACAACTCTATTATGGGATTACTTGACCAAATACTCAGCGCTGTGGGAGTGAACACAGGTTCCCCGACAAGCGCGCCACAAGCGGCCACTGCCGCCGTCACCATTGACGGCCACAGTTATCAACTGCTCGGCGCCATCGACCACCACTCGTGGCAAGCAGGACAACGTGCCGGTTTCCAGGCCGACGCCGTGCCCGCCACCCTCGACGCGTTCAAGCAGTTGCGCGAAGCACTCGCCGGTGAGCCACACGGCGCCGTGGCGTTGCAAATCTTAGCCTTCGAGCTGTTCCGCCGCGACCAGCAGGCGGGTGCCGAGGCCCTCACGCTCAACAACACGGGAGTGAACGCACGAGCCTGCGTGGAACGCCTCCGCGAGCTCACCGTGCGCCAGGACCCCTATTACAGCCGTCCCTACCTCGCCGCCTCGTTCTTCGAGGGCGCCACACCCGACAACGGCTACACGCCGCGCCGGCCGCTGCGTTTGTCGATACGCTCGAGCGTCAACAAGGGCTACCAGGCGTCACAGCTGCTGGGCGGCACGGTGCTCTACCTCGACGTGTACAGCGAGGGCCACGACACGCCGTGGCGCTCGATTGAAGTGGTGCGTCCCGAGGGTACACCTTATTATGTAGTGAGCAACTGTCCGGCTTGTTACACCCAGTGCAAGGCCATTGCGCCGGGCGCCACGTTCCATGGGCTGTAACGCTTGTTTATGGCCGACTTCTACAAAACCATCGAAGGCCCCTCGCAAGGCATCTACAAGGAGAAGATGAGTAAGTTCCTCGCCTTCGCCTGCCCCGTGGCCACCGCCGACGAGGCCCGCGCCGTGGTCAAACAATATCAAAACAAATACCACGACGCGCGCCACGTGTGCTGGGCCTACATGCTGGGCACCGCACGCGACGAGTACCTCTCGAGCGACAACGGCGAGCCCAGCGGCACAGCCGGCAAGCCCATCTTGGGGCAAATCAACTCCTTTGGGCTCACGAACCTCATCATTGTTGTGGTGAGGTACTTTGGAGGTATCAAGCTGGGAACGTCGGGGCTCATCGGCGCCTATCGCGAGGCCGCCCGCCTCGCCCTCGACGCGGCTACCATCCTCGAGCTACACGAGCAGGCGCGTCAGGCCTTCACCTTCCCTTACCTGGCCATGAACGACGTGATGAAACTCGTCAAGAGCGAGGGTCTGCGCGTGACCGAACAAGCGTTTGACAACGTGTGCTCGATGACCATCGAAACCGACGCCGACAAGCTTCCCGCGCTACGCCGTCGCCTTGCCGACATCTCCGGCCTCTCGCTTATCGACCCTTGACACGCCGACAGCCACTTTTCACCACTTAGTCCAAAAATGACAAACCCTTACCGAACAACAATGAAAAAAGAAGAATTGAGAATAGTGTTTTTT
This sequence comes from uncultured Prevotellaceae bacterium, assembly GCA_947169265.1. GTDB lineage: Bacteria > Bacteroidota > Bacteroidia > Bacteroidales > Muribaculaceae > Sodaliphilus. The sequence continues at coordinate 77,701 of CAMVPC010000013.1, read as the reverse complement.
GGAACACCCGACTTTGCCGTCGAAAGTCTGGACAGACTCGTGAGCGGCGGTTATAACGTGGTGGCCGTGGTCACCATGCCCGACAAGCCCGCCGGACGCGGCCACAAGCTGCTGCAATCGGCCGTAAAACAATATGCCCTGCAACACGACCTACCGGTACTGCAACCCGTCAAACTGAAAGACGAAGACTTTGTGGCGCAACTGCGCGACCTGCATGCCCACCTGTTCATCGTCATCGCTTTCAGGATGCTCCCCGAGGTGGTGTGGACCATGCCGCCGCTGGGTACCTTCAATCTACACGCCTCGCTACTTCCCAAGTATCGCGGCGCCGCCCCCATCAACTGGGCTGTGATGAACGGCGACACCACCACGGGTGTCACCACATTCTTCCTGCAACACGAAATCGACACGGGCGATATCATACAGCAACGTTCAGTTGACATCGGGCGCACCGACAACGTGGGCGATGTGCACGACCGCCTGATGACACTCGGTGCCGGCATGGTGCTCGAAACCGTCGACGCCATCATCGACGGCACCGTCAAGCCCATTCCGCAAGACCAACTACTCACCGCGGGACAAGCTCCCACGCCTGCGCCCAAGATTTTTACCGACACGTGCCGCATTGACTGGTCGTGGCCCGCCGAGAAGGTATACAACCATGTGCGCGGTCTTTCGCCCTACCCCGCCGCCTGGACTACACTCGTAATGCCCGACGGCATGACACTCAAGCTCAAAATCCTCACCACAGGCGAGCCCGAGCCCGGGCAAGCTCCGGCCGGCACGCTCATCGTGGAACGCCACAAGCTGTACGTTGCCTGCGGCGATGGCCTGCTTGAAATCAAATCGCTGCAACTTGCCGGCAAGCGCCGCATGGGCGCCGACGAGTTCATGCGCGGCACCGACCTCACCCACTGCACAATAGACCCGTCATGAAGAAGCTCCAATCAATAGGGTTGCTGCCGCGAGTACTCATCGCCATCGTGCTGGGCGTGGCGCTCGGCAGTTTCTTGCCATTGTGGGCCGTGAAGATTTTTGTCACGTTCAATGACGTTTTTGGCAACTTCCTTTCGTTCCTTATTCCGCTCATTATCATCGGCCTCGTCACGCCCGCTATTGGCGACATAGGCAAAGGCGCCGGAAAGTTATTGCTGATTACCGCAGCCATCGCCTACGGCGACACCGTGTTTGCCGGTTTCTTCTCCTATTTTACCAGTGCGTCGCTCTTTCCCTCTCTCATCACGCCGCATACCGCGGCCGGTGTAGGCAAGAGCGTGTCGCTCACTCCTTATTTCACCATCAACATCCCGCCTATGGTCGATGTGATGAGCGCACTCATCTTCTCGTTTGTCATGGGATTGGGCATCGCTTCGCTGAGCGGAACCACCCTCAAGCGCTTCTTTAATGAGTTCCAGCAAATCATATCCAAGACCATCGAAAAAGCGATCATTCCCTTGCTACCCCTCTACATCATGGGCATTTTCATGGGTATGGCCCACACTGGCCAGGCCTGGAAAATTGTGCAGACATTCGTGGCTATCATCGGCATAATTTTCGCCATGCACATCATCTTGCTCCTGGTGCAATACGCCATCGCCGGCGCGATTGTGAGACGCAATCCGTTCAAGTTGCTATGGAACATGCTGCCGGCCTATTTCACCGCGCTGGGCACCTCATCGAGCGCCGCCACCATCCCGGTGACACTGCGTCATACCATAGCCAATGGTGTTGACAGCGGCATCGCCGGCTTCACCGTGCCACTGTGTGCCACCATCCATCTCTCGGGGAGCGCGATGAAAATCACCGCCTGTGCCGTCGCCCTCATGGTGATGCAAGGCATGGCATTTGACGTGGCGCTCTTTAGCGGCTTCATTCTCATGCTGGGCGTGATGATGGTGGCGGCGCCCGGCGTGCCCGGCGGTGCCATCATGGCGGCCCTGGGCGTGCTGCAGACCATACTGGGGTTCGACACGTCGCAACAAGCGCTCATGATAGCGCTCTACATCACAATGGACAGCTTTGGTACCGCCTGCAACGTCACCGGCGACGGCGCTATCGCCCTCATCATCGACCGCATTGCCGGCCGGCAAAAAAAGGCCGCATAGCAAGCATCCAAGCCGAATTTTACAATTTTTAAAGAATAGCGGTAAAAATATCGCCCACATCGTCGTGTAACTTTGCGGTAGATTATTCACCACTAAAAGTTATCACGTTATGAAACAATCAATTTCAACTCAATCGACCGCCATTTTCTCGCAATGGACACCCACTGTCATCGGCATCGCCTACTTCATCGCTTTCCTGCTCTTCGTGATCTCGCGATTGTAATTGCACCCTCCACCATTACGCCATCAATCTACCCGACACACACTATAGCATTCGAGTTCAGCAAATGTAAAAATATATTTTTTTGAAATAAAAAAGGCAAAAATTTTTTAATTTCACATTTTATTGTTAAATTTGCCGCGAAATGTTAAAACTCAAGCGGCAAACGAGATGAAAAAGAACGCAATTTGGCTCATCACAGCGGTCATGGCTGTCACGTTCATTGGCCTGCTCTATGTGCAAATCATGTATATGGAAAACATGATTAAGATGCGCAACGAGCAGTTCACCGAAACCGTGATGCGATGCCTCAACACCGTCACCAAAACCCTCGAGCGCGACGAGACCACACGCTACCTCGACGAAGACCTCGAGGAAGCCGTCGCATCGATGTCGGCCGGTGCCTCGTCAATCTACAAGCCGGGGTCGGCCCCACAAGGCCGTGGAAACAGCCACAACGATTTCGGCAGCCAATACCAGCTCAAGCATGAGGAACTCAAAGGAAGATACCTCTATCAAAAAGAACTGCTCAACGAGGTGGTGCTGAGCATACTCGAGACATCAAGCGACAGGCCCATCGCCGAACGCGCCGACTCGGTCACCGTGCGTGCCTACCTCAAAAGCGAGCTGGCAGCCAACGGCATCGACATCCCATTCGAGTTTGCCATCGCCAACAACGACGGCATCGAATACTCCACCACCGGCTACAACGACGCGCTGCAGAACTATTCGCAAAACCTCTTCCCCAACGACGGCAGCGGCAACCCCCACTCGTTGCGCGTCGTGTTCCCCACCAAGAGCGACTACATCTTCTCGTCAATCAAGTTCATGTTGCCCTCGTTCTCGTTCACCTTTATCCTGTTGTGCATTTTCATCTACACCATCGTCGTGGCTTTCAAGCAAAAGAAACTCAACGAAATCAAGAACGAGTTCATCAACAACATGACCCACGAGTTCAAGACACCCATCTCATCGATTTCGCTTGCCGCACAGATGCTCAACGACGAGGCGGTGCGCAAGAGCCCCACGATGATGAAACAGGCCATCAGCGTCATCAGCGACGAGACCAAGCGCCTGCGTTTCCAAGTCGAGAAAGTGCTGCAGCTATCGATGTTCGACCGCAAAAACGCCACCATGAAGCTCCAGGAGGCCGATGCTAACGCCATCATCGAGAGCGTCATCAACACCTTCAAGCTCAAAGTGGAAAAATATGGCGGCTCCATCACCGGGCAGCTTGATGCCGAAGACCCCATCGTCAACGTCGACGAGATGCACTTCACCAATGTCATCTTCAACCTGCTCGATAACGCCATCAAGTATAGGCGCGAGGACGTACCGCCACTACTCTCCATTACCACTGTCAACAAAGGCGACGACCGACTCGTGATTACCATCGCCGACAACGGCATAGGCATCAAGCGCGAAGACCTCAAGCGCATCTTCGAAAAATTCTACCGCGTCTCGACGGGAAACCGGCACGACGTCAAGGGATTTGGACTCGGCCTGGCCTACGTCCACAAGATGGTAAGCCTCTTCCACGGCAATATCAAGGCCGAGAGCGAGCCCGGTAAAGGATCGAAATTCATTATCACATTACCACTTATAAACAATTAAAAAAAGAAGATTATGGAAGAAAAACTTAGAATTCTCTTGTGCGAGGACGATGAAAACCTCGGCATGTTGCTGCGCGAATACCTCCAGGCCAAAGGCTACAACGCCGACCTCATGGCCGACGGCGAAAGCGGCTACAAGGCTTTCCTCAAAGGCAAATACGACATCTGCGTGCTCGACATCATGATGCCCAAGAAAGACGGCTTCCAGCTGGCTCAGGAAATCAGGACCATCAACAGCGAGGTTCCCGTCATCTTCCTCACCGCCAAAGCACTCAAGGAAGATATCCTCGAAGGCTTCAAAATCGGCGCCGACGACTACATCACCAAACCATTCTCGATGGAAGAGCTCGTGCTCCGCATCGATGCCATCATGCGCCGCGTCAAGGGCAAGAAGGGAAAAGAAATCACCATGTACAAGATTGGCGAATTCACCTTCGACACCCAAAAGCAGGTGCTTATCATCGGCGATCAGGTCACTAAACTCACCACCAAAGAGAGCGAACTGCTGAGCCTGCTGTGCGCCCACGTCAACGAAATCCTCGAGCGCAACTTCGCCCTCAAGACCATCTGGATTGACGACAACTACTTCAACGCCCGCTCGATGGACGTCTACATCACCAAGTTGCGCAAGCACCTCAAGGCCGACCCGACGATTGAAATCATCAACATTCACGGCAAGGGTTACAAACTCATCGCCCCCGTGGCCGACGAGCAATAGACAACCGCACGAGTCGGAGTTGCCGATCACGCCTCACGATTCACGATTAAAGCAAAATGCAATATCCTCCACACGATATTGCATTTTTGCTTTAAATTGAGTAATTTTGCGGTTTATTCAACAATTGACCCCAAAATGAAATACCTATACCTACTATATCACTGGCTCATCGCGGCACCCATCCTGCTCGTGCTCACGATTTTAACAGCCATCATCACCATCATCGGCTGCTTATTCAACGACAACTGGTGGGGATACTACCCACCCAAGCTATGGGCCATGATTTGGTGCACGCTGCTCGGCGTTAGGGTAAAGGTGAAGAACCGCGACTTTATCGACAAGCGCACATCCTACGTCTTCGTGGCCAACCACCAGGGTGCCTTCGACATTTTTTCAATCTACGGCTTCCTGGGACACAACTTCAAGTGGCTCATGAGAAAAGGACTTAAAAACATCCCGCTCGTGGGTGTAGCCTGCAAGTCGGCCGGACACGTCTTCGTCGACCACTCTTCGCAAGCCGCTGTCAAAAAAACCATGGCCGAAGCCGAGAAGAAACTCACCCGAGGGATGTCGATAGTTGTTTTCCCCGAAGGACGCCGCACCAGCGACGGACACCTCCAGAAGTTCAAGCACGGCGCTTTCCGCCTCGCCCAGGAGTTCAATCTCCCCGTTGTGCCCATCACTATTGACGGTTCTTACAAGGCCATGCCTCGCGGCACTTTCCACGCCACCCCATGCACCATCACTCTCACGCTGCACGAACCCATCACCGACGTCGACGACATGCATGCCCTGGCACAACGCTGCTACGACACCATAGCCCGGTCACTCCCACCCGAAAACCGGTAACAACGCAAATAGTTCACACGCATTGTCGCGTTTTTACGCGTTTTTTTACGCCCAATAGTAAAAAAAACGCCTCAAGGCCTTGCCGAGAAAAATATTTTCACTAACTTTGCAGCCGCAAAACACGACCATGCAATAGGAAAGATGCCGGAGTGGTCGAACGGGGCGGTCTCGAAAACCGTTAACCGCTTACGCGGTTCCAGGGTTCGAATCCCTGTCTTTCCGCGCAATGGGGCGGGAAACTGATGTGGTTTCCCGCCTCGTTTTCTATACCCACTTGACACGATAAACCGAGGCGCAGAATGTAGGGCTATGGAGCGACACTATGGGGAAAGCCGAATTATGGATTACCCCCACACTCGCAGTCTTTTCGCGTCACAAAAACAGCTTGTCCTTTCGGATCATTCGCAAGACTCGGTGTCGTGCAGGAGCTTTATCATGACTTGGTATTGGAGGAGTCGGGCGTTGAATCGTCGTAGTGGCCGTAAGTCGCTTCCTGCTCTTCGCGCCGGCGGCGTAATTGCTCCTTGCGACGCAGGGCGAAATAGAGTCCTACGATTATTACCAGGCCTACACCCAATTTTATCCAATATATCGTAGCCTCACTGGTAAGGCTACCGCGTCCCACCCAAGCCATGACGGCCAGGTAGACGAGCATACACAGGGGGATAATCGTGGAGCCTCTAGGTTTCTTCATCGTTGAGTGGGGATATAAAGGGTGATTCTTCGGGGACAAATTCGCCACTCATCAGGTAATTATAAATTTTCACGCAAGCCCACGCATCGATGGCTGCATAGCTTTGCTGTGCGGCCGTGAGCGAGGGTGTTTCCCAGTTGGTGAGTCGCTGACCTTTGGAAATTTTCTTGTGGAACAGGATGGCGTAAATCTTTTGCAGGCCGATGTCAACAATGTGGTACTGTCCCACGAGCTGCTGCAGTTCCACGAACCCCTGAGGCGAGACGGCCGACATGCGGTGAATCACATTGAAATCATCGTGAATCGACAAGCCCACCTTCTTGCAGGTTTCGTCGGCAAGATATTGCGCTAATGCCGCGGGCATACCAATCTTGTTGACGCGGAAAAGGAAACAATCATCGAGTGTCGACAACTGCACCAATGCCGGCTTGTGCACTACGCCTTTGCGAAACGAAGGACGTGTCTCGGTGTCAAAGCCTACCAGTGGCGCTCGCCGCAATGCGGCGACGGCCGCTGTGAGACCAAACATCGAATCAATCACATGAATTTGACCCGTGAACACCTCTTGTGGCATGGCGTTCACTTGCACTTTATCAATAGATATTTTAAAAGGCATTTCCATTACCACTTATTTTTGGTAGTGCAAAGATAATATATTTATCTTCTCACACCAAATAAAACCACTTCTATTTGTAACCTGTTTTTAGGCCCTCGGTCGCGAGACACGTCACTCACAAGCGATGTGGCCTATTATTTGCCAGGCTTCGCTGTGTTTTGTCACTAATCGCTCACATCCACTCGCGCGCCCACGCGCGAGGTTATGCTCGAGGTCGTTACGTTTCACACTGATAGCAAGTTTATTGCCCGAGGCAGCAATGTGTCGCACATAGTCAAGATAGTCAACTTCATTGTCGTGAGTGAGCAGCCTCAAGGCATCGACAACCACGGGCGAAATGCCGGCCTCGAGCAAATCGTCAAAGGTATAGTCGGTGTCTTCGACCACGTCATGAAGCAGGCCCGCGATAATCTCGTAGGGATTCTTTCCCTTCAAAGCCACCGTCAATGGGTGCAGAATCACGGCGTTACCATCCAGGTCACGCTGGCCTCTATGAGCCTTTACGGCAATCTCGAGAGCCGCCTCAATTTGCTCCTGCGGCGGCAACTCATTCGTCTTGTTCATCATTTTTTAAGGGTATTAATCGATTTAATCCAGCACATCCATCAAATCATCATAGAGATCGGATAGCTTGCCTAGAAACTTCTTTTTAGGTTGGGAGGCGACGGGGACCCCATGATTCTCCTGCCTACGCGGTATTGCCACAGGTCGTTGCTGCCGCGTGGGTACCGGCTGCTGACGGCGCGGGGCACAGCTGTTCCACACCTGCACGAAGTGAGCCACACTTTGCGGGCGGTCCTTGAGATTGTAGCGCATCATCCAGTAAATCATGTTCTTCATGCGGTCGCTAATCGCAGCCGGGAAATGAAAAGCGGCCACACCACGCTCGATGATATCGCTCGACGAGGGAGCCTTTTGGTTAGTGAGCAAATTATAGAATGTAGCCCCGAGGGCATAAAAATCGGTCCACGGACCGAACTTACTCATTTCGCCGTTCACCTGCTCAACAGGAGCGTAACCCGGTGTATAAGGCGGAGCCGTAGTGGTCATACTCCCGGTCACATCGAGTTGCTTACTGGCCCCGAAGTCGATGAGTTTGGCTACACCCTGGCGCGTCACCATGATATTACCCGGCTTGATATCGAGATGCCAGATGCGTTTACTATGCACCTCGGCCAGCGCGTCGAGCACCTGCATGAGATAGCCGGTGGCCTCTTCCTCGGCAAGGGGTTGGCGCGTAGTCTTGAGGCGTTCGCTCAACGACTGTCCGTCAACAAATTCCATTACATAGTAGGCCGTGGCATATTCCTCAAAATAATCGTAGAGTCGCACGATGTGTTGATTGCGCATAATGGCGACCCGGCCGGCCTCGTCGCGGAATTTCTTGAGTTGCGCGGCATAGGTGTTTTCTTTTCCGGCATAGGTTTTCACGGTGAGTGAGCCTTCATCGCGGTAATTGACATCGCACATAAAGAATTCTTTCACGGCCATGCGATAGTTATCGCCTTGCCTATGTGCAAGATAGGTATTTCCAAAGCCGCCCGAAGCCAAGTGCTTGTAAATCACATACCGGCCATTCCTGCCGTTTCGCAGCAGCGTTCCATTGGGCAATATGTCGTTCGCTCTCGACATGGGTCAATTAGCAGTAAAGACAAGTTTAAAACGCTCGGTGTCACCATCGGGCAGCGTGTGTTCGCCGGTGGCCGTGAGCGACTGCCCTTCGGCCTCACAAATGCCACGGTATTCGCCTATGAGGGTCATTTCACCCTGAAAATCGGAGTAGTCCTCGGCATAGAAAGTGCCGGCGTTCGGGTCGGCCTTAGCATAGATGGTGTAGATCGAGCCATCCTCGCCGCGATAGCTGAAAGTGCCATAGAAGTGCCCCGTCGCGCTTCGCCCGTCATGGTACATGGTGACGTGGTTGGGTGTCGAGACTGCAGAGATGCCCACGTTGCCGCTCAGTGTCATTCTCACGCCACCGTCGGCGCTTGCACGCATGGCGTTCACCTCATCCACGAGATTGCCCTGAAACGTAGCCGTAGTTTCATGACCTTTGTCGCCTCTTTTGCTTTCACTTTCACTTCCATCTTCGTTTCTCGAGGATTCATTATGGCTCAAATCAAAGCCATAGTTGGTCGAAACGGTCGACGACTCATTGTGATGCCCACCGCCACAAGTGGTCACGCCCACTACCGCGAGGGCGCCCAGCACCAATGCGGCCACAACGCCCAGCACGATGAAAAGCGTCTTGTTTGAACCGCTCTTGGCTGGTTTGGGCGACGCGTAACCACGCGATTGTGGCTGGCGCGAAGGATGATAAACGGGTTGCGAGGCTCGTCCGGCCATAGGTGCGCCCCCTACCCTGCCTTGCCGCGGACCGGGCTGCGGATGCCGCGGCTGCTGCGCTTGTCGCGGCTGCTGCTGCGCTTGTCGTGGGGGGTGTGCCATGCCGCTGTGCCAGGCTTGCCTCACCTGCGCCACACTTTGGGGCCGCTCTCCCCTATTAGGCCTCATGAGCCAGAAAATCATATTCTTCATGCGGTTGCTCACGTTGGGCGGGAAACGGAAAGCCGCCATGCCTCGCTCGGTGATGTCGCTCGTTGAGGGCGGTTTGAGGCCGGTGAGCAAATTGTAAAGGGTAGCCCCGAGCGCATAGAAATCGGTCCACGGGCCGAACTTGTCCATCTCCTCGGCCACCTGCTCAACAGGCGCATAGCCCGGAGTGTAGCACATGGCCGAACGCGTCACTTGTCCTGCCATGTTGAGTTGCTTGCTGGCCCCGAAGTCGATGAGCTTGGCCACACCATTTTTCGTTATCAGAATGTTACCCGGCTTTATATCGAGGTGCCAAATGCGCTTGCCATGTACTTCGGCCAATGCCTCAAGTACCTGCATGAAATAGTTGGCGACCTCATTCTCGGGCAGGGCATGGTTAAGCGCCTTGAGGCGCTCGCCGAGCGACTGCCCGTCGACATATTCCATTACATAATAAGCCGTGTCGTTCTCCTCAAAATAGTCGTAGAGGCGCACGATGTGCTCATTGCGCATGATGGCCACGCGACCGGCTTCCTTCTTGAACTTGTCGAGCTGCGCGCGGAACATGGGTTCGCTGTCGCTGTTGCTCACAGTGACGCGCGATGTGGTAGCGTCGCGGTCGTTCACGCCCGACATAAAGAATTCCTTGATGGCCACCTGTAACTTGTCGGCGACTCGCTGTGCCAGGTAGGTATTACCGAATCCTCCCGAAGCCAAGTGCCGCAGAATCACATATTGTCCAAACTGGCCATTTTTGAGCACTGAGCCCGCATTTAACGTGTTGTTTGCCATAGGTCGCTTATCTCATTTAACTCCGGGTCCATAGCGGAGAGTGGTACAATTTTCAGGCTTGAAGAGCCGGTGCGCCACCTCATTCAGCCGTCGCGTGGTAACCGCACGATACTTGGCGACCTCGTCGTTGATGTCAGCGGCATGACCCAGCAACTCATGGCGGCACAAGCGTGTAGCTTTTTCGGCATAACCGATATTCTCAAACGTATCGTTCGATAGGAACTTATTAGTGCATTTCTCCTTTTCGTAGTCACTCACGCCTCCTTCGAGCAGGCGTTCCAACTCGGCGTCGATAGCGGCTTCGGCCTCGTCGAAGCTCACGCCGTCGCACAACGCGCCACCCACATAGAACAACGAGGGGTCGGCGTTACCAGCCACCGAGGCATCAAGCTCGGTGAACAAGTCGCCACGAGTGACCAAATTTCGATAGAAACGCGACGAAGTGCCATTGGCAAGCACATCGCTGAGCAGGTCGCAGGCCTGGAAGTCGCGCTCCATGCGTCCGCACATATGATAGACACGGAAAATGCGGTTTTGCGGCACCTCGGCATGGTGCTCAACGAGTCGCGGCGCTTGCTGCGGCGGCTCCACGGGCAGGTTTCTCTCGTGAACGGGTCCGGCGGGCAAGTCGCCCATCCATTTCTCCACCAGTTCCACAGTTCGCGCGAAATCGATGTTTCCGGCCACACACATCACGGCGTTGTTCACGCAATAATGACGCCGAAAGAAATCCATTACGACCTCGGTGGGCAACTGCGCCACATCTTCGACCCGCAACCCAATGGTGGGCCACTTGTAAGGATGAACCGTGAAAGCAGCGCCGTGGAGCAGATGGAACACATCGCCATAAGGCTGATTGATGTAACGCTGTTTAAATTCCTCGACAACCACGTTTTTTTGCAACGCGATGCTTCGCTCGTCAAGGTTGAGCGAAGCGAGCCTGTCACTCTCGAGCCACAGCGCCGTCTCAATATTGTGGGCCGGCAACACATCGTAATAGTTGGTCACGTCGCAACTCGTCCACGCGTTGCACACGCCGCCGGCCGCTTGTAGCGCCCCATCGAATGAGGGCGCGTTACGCGAGCCGGTGAACATGAGATGCTCCATGAGGTGAGCCAAACCCGTGTGGGCGATGTTCTCGTCACGCGACCCCACATCGAACAACGTGTTCACGGCCACCATGCGCGTGGAGCCGTTGTAGTGGTGCAAGAGCCGGAGCCCGTTGTCCAGGGTATGTAAGTTCACCTCAATCATGATTCGCTATGGTTTACTCCAGCACGCGCGCGCCGGTAATCTTCACGTCGGCCACAGGACGGTCGTTCCTGCCGGTAGCCACATTTTGTATTTTATTCACGACATCCATGCCGGTGACCACCTCGCCAAAGACGGTGTACTGTCCGTCGAGATGAGGAGTGCCGCCCACAGTAGTATAAGCCTTCTTTTGCTCGACGGTGAAGCGGACCGGGTTCTTCGCCACCTCGTCCATGCTCTCGTTGTAGAGTTTCTCTTGCAAAGCGTTCAAGCCTGCCGAGTCGCCCGCCTGTTGCATGCGTTCTATTTGAGGCATGATGCGACTGGCCTTCTCGTAAAACACTTTTTCGGCCTTCATCTGCTGCATTTGCTGTTCCATTTGAGAGATCGCGGCCTCGTTATAAATCTTTCCGGTAACGATATAGAACTGCGAACCGCTACTGCGGCGCTCGGGGTTCACCTGGTCACCGGTGCGCGCGGCCGCCAGAGCGCCACACTTGTGGAAAAGTGTGGGATAGACAATCTCGGCGGGTAACGTGTAGTCAGGGCCTCCGGCACCCAACTGGGCGTCGGCCGCGGCGTCTTTCGAGTTGGGGTCACCGGTTTGCACCATGAATTCTTTGATGACGCGATGAAAGAGCACGCCATCGTAGTAACCTTCCTTCACCAGCTTAATGAAGTTGTCGCGGTGCTGTGGTGTTTCGTTATAGAGGGCGACAACGATGTCGCCATAGGTGGTTTTTATTTCCACCTTAGTGCAATTGTCGATGTTCACTGTTTTCATTGTTTCTAATGGTTGGGTCACTGCGGCCGAGGCGGCAGTCTCATTCTCGCCGGCTTCCTTGCTCGAGCAGGCCACAACAGCCACAAGTAGCAGAACGAAAAGTGGTAATTTTCTTAAATAATTCATCTATCTCGTTATTGATTGGTTACATTCCCTTGGGATATAGACGCTTGTAGATGCGACGGAAATTATCGCTCGCGGCACTCAGTTCCACGGCACGCGACTTATAGTCATTTCCCCAAATCGAGGCGATAAGGTCGCCCAAATAGACATGCTCGCGATCGCGCTCGATGGCCGCCTTGATGAGACGGTCGATGGGAGCCTCAAACTTGACGGGGTCGATGGCGTGCAGATAGCGTGCCGTGCTCACGACGAATTGTCCGTTACGGTCCACAGTGATGATATTGTCGACAAGCGCATCGATATCATCATCAACATGATCGATATTGTTAGCGATGTACTCGTAAGTCATCAGCCCGTTAGGGTCTTTAGCCAGTTTTTTCTTAAGTTCTTCTTCCATATATTGTCAATTTATTTAGCTAATGAGATATTCATTGAGATACCATAGTTGGTGTTGGTCGTGGGATAAGAAGTGGTGGTTACCAGCGGGGTATTCACCTGATGCTCGAAGAAAGCGCCAAGGGTGATACGCTTGCTCATGACATAATTTGCCGTGAAATTGATACCCAGGGTGCGCGTGCCGCTTGTGGCCTGCGCGGTATTGACGTCAATCTTGCGGATGAGGGCATTGTTGTTATTGAATTGCAGGTCGAAGTTGAGCGTGAGGTCGTTGCTCACATTTTGCTGCTTTTTCTTGATTTTCAACACCTTGTTGAAGTCGGCAATCTTATATCCCGCCCCTATCACAAACGACTTTTGCAATGTCTCGACAAGTTGCAACGATGAGATGTTGAGCGAAAGGGTGCGGCTGTCGCGATACTCAATGTTGAACGTCATGCCGTTTTGCAACGTGGCGCTCAGGCCGATGAGCGGCGCGAAGCGCTCGGTGAGCGTAACTGTCGAGATATTGTAAGGCGACGACGGTATGGGATTGTTGGTGAGAGCGTCTTTGGTAAAGCCCAGGTTGCTGCCAATCATCACCCAATCGGTAAACGACGTGAAGGAGCCCACCTGATAAGTGCACTGGTAAGCATGACTGATGGTGAAACTCTTGAATTTGTCCTTGAGGAAGGGCATTTTCGCGAAACCGTCGTAAGTCACGCGCCAGTTGGGCAAAATATCTTTGATTCCCGGGAACGGGTTAAGCGTCACCTTGCGGGCGTCGCGGCCCGAATAGGCAGCCATAAAGGCCGGGATAAGCACATCGCTACTCGACATGTTCACGCTACCGTTGGCCGGGTCGAAAGGCGCGTTGGCATATACCGTGCCGCGCAGGAAGCCCCGTTCAGGATAATTGAGTCCCGCATATTGGCTTTCGAGACGCCCGGCCACAATGGGTATATTAGCCAGGAACTGGTCGAACGTATTGCTCTGGTAGTTCTTGTCGGCGCTCACGCCACGCAGGGCAGTAGCGATGGCCACATGGGTCTTGGTGTAGCTACCGGTATAGATGGTGGTGGGATCGTCATACATAAACTGGACTTGATTCGTGCGGTTGTCGGTACGGTTTCCCGTCAGGTTAATCTTCAAGCCCTTGATAGGCTCAATTTGGGCCTCTATGGTGAATTCCTCGGTGCGCGCGAATAGTGCCGGTGAGGTCATCGACTGGTCGTTAAGCAACCAGCCACGCTGCTTGGCTTTATCAATATAACTTTCGTCCACAAAGCCAAAAGCGAAATCGAGACCCGGCGCCATCACATCGTAATGGGTGCTTTGGCCAAAGATATCGCCGACATCGGGGATGAACTGTGGCACCGACATCGAGCGCGTTTTGCGCCACTTCACATTCACGCTCTTGACACTCATGAGCACACGGGTGGCATATTGGCCGAATTCACTCCAGAATGTCTTGTCGCCGCCCTGCACCTCGGTAACTACAATTTTCACGTCCTTGGTGTCACGGTTAAGCACCTCAATATTATTCGCATCGACCACCTTATATTCGATGGGATAGCGTTTGCCGTCGGTCGTAGTGGCACTTACCTTGACCTTCTTCACGTTCATGTTGTGCTTGACCACAGTCGAAGTGTCGGCGGCCAACTTGAATGTGCGGTCGAAGCGTTTCGGTTTCTTTTTATTTTTAGCCGCCGCGCCATTGCCCGAGAATCGCTTGTTGACCTCTTGCAAATAAGGCACCTTATTATAGAACTGATCTAGGTTGAGGCGACCGTCAACGTTGATCGACGACTGGTTGGCGATGTTGTTTCCCGAGAACACATCGGCCACGGTGGTACCACGATTCCAGTTATAGGTGGCGTTGTAGGTGGCATTGGCCGTGATGAAGCTCAAGATGGGAATAGCCGAGAAGGGAGCCTTGTAAGAGGCAGTGAACGACTGGTTATAAGCCCAAGGTGTTCCCAGGTCCTTAATGCTCTGCCACACGCTATCGCGCCAATCACGGTAGCGGTCGGGGAAGAGTTTCTTGTTCACCTGTCCCAGCGGCTCGAGAATGTGGGCCGTGGTTTGGGAGTTGAACGACACCGAGATAGATTTGGTAAAATTCCACGAAAGCGCGAACTGGCGGTCCCACAAGAAGTTTTTACTCACCGACACCGGCAGCTCGACGGCCACATCGGTCTCGTTGCGCGTTTGTTGCTCGTAATAGTAACGCGAGATATTGGTACTGAATGCCAACGACGCGGGCAGGTAATGGAATTCCCAGTCCTTGAAGAACTTCATGTGCTTGTTCTTCGCGTCAATCATCTTGTCGAAAGGTTTGAACGGTTTGGAATAAGGAGTCCAGTTATATTGCATGCTACCACGATAGTCGTTGGTATTCTCGTAAGTATTGTCGGGGTCACTGCGGTGCTGCTTGCTGAACGAGTAGCTAAACGTGAAGTTGGCGGGATCCCAAGGCATGGGGTTCTTGCTCTTGACGTCGAACTTGAGTCCCGACACCGAGAAGTTCTTGCTCGTGCGCTGCGTGACAGCATAATTGTTGATAGAGTCTTTTTGCGCCTTGGTGTCACAAGCGTCGAGGGCGTCGCTCAACAGCACGTCCTGGTCGAGCGGGTTATACTTGGGCGTAGTGCGCTCGTTGCTATAGGAATAGTAGATGGGAGCCTTGAGTTTCACCTTTTCGGGCACAAAGCGCCCCAGGTCGACTTGCACCGCTACGTTATATTGGTTATAGTCATCGAGACGCCGAGATTTCAGTCCTTGGTCTACCGACCCGAAACCGTTTGTTTCGCGGTGCCATCCCACATTCACAGTGGCAATGTCGCTCATATTAAGCACCATATTGGCCTTGGCGGCCCAACCGCCGTCGCTTTCAAAGTCGGTAACACGCAACTCATCGGCCCACACGACAAAGTCCTTGGTCGAGTTAGTGTTATTTCTCACACCTATCATGATGACCCTCACTTCGCTCAGCGACGGATTACCGCGCACATACACCGTGTTGTTGGGATGGTCGGGGTCCTGCTGGGCGTAGCGTATGGCGTAACCCACACTCTCGTCGCCCGACATCTTGGCCGCGTTGCGGCTTTTCTTCACGCCGGGCAACAAGTCGAGGTCAATGTCAATCATGTTGTTTTCGGGCCACACGCGCAGACGGTCGGCACTACTATTGTTGTTATATCGTCCGGGCGGGGTAACATCGAGTTTTACCTCATACTCATAATAGTTGTTCTTCACATCGGATCCCAGACGGATGAACAGCGAAACGTCGCCGTTTTGCAGGTTAGTCACATCGTTAACAAAAGCCTCGTTGTGCACAAACATTTGCAGGCGCTTGTAGATGCGCAAGTCGAGGCTCGTGTTGCGGTACACACCACGCGCATCGCCGGGCTGCAGACCCTCGACCTTCATTTGCATCGACTGCTCGTTAAGCTGGGTGATTTGCGAATGTCCGCCATCAACGATGCGCGTCACACCGGGCGGCAACACGTAGTTGACCGGCTCGCGCGAGGCGTTCTCCTCGATATTGACGGCATTCACATTGATACTGCCTTCGGCGGGCGCGTCGCCGCGCTGGTTGAGGTTGTAGTTATAATTGCGCCACTCCCCGCGCACGAGGTCGTAAGAAGCGAAACGCAAGTGAGTCGTTTCCTTAAAGCCCGTCATGAACATCCTGATGAAGCGAATGGTGGAGAAGTCGTTGATCGAACCCACTTTTTTCTCATATTCGCGCAAAGGAATACTGAACTGGTACCAGGTAACTTTGAGCTCCTTGCCGTTGCGAGTGTAGGCCACCGCGTCCTGCTTGTCGATGATGAAGTTGGTGCCCACCTGCAAGTCCTCGGGACGAATCGACACACGATATTGGAAATAACGCTCGTACTCATTGAGCGTATTGTCCTGGTTGATATCCTCCACATCGGGCACGCTGCGCGCGCTCTGGTACAGAGCGTCACTTGCGTCTTCGACCGAGAGTGAGTTACCCTCGGTACCATTATAGTGCTTGTATCGCTCGAGGATAGAGAGACGTTGCTCGTCGTAGTCATAGCCGCGATAGAAGTGGTAGTCGTCGGTCGCCGGGTCGTTCAAAGGCGAGAACGGGTCCTCTTCCATGCGGGCGATAGTGTTCGACGGAAGCACTGTGCGCAGTTGATCGGTAAACGCTTTGTAGCTGGGGAAAGTTTTTTCCTGTTCGCTCGAAATGCCATTGAGACCCACATCCTGGCGGACGCGCGCCCCCTCGGCGGTCTCAAACGCATAGGTCATCGATGTTTGGGTCGACACCTTGCCCCAGTTAGTCTCGCTGATGTAAGGATTCTCCTCGTCGGTGTAAGGCAAACCGTTCTCGTAGCTTTTCAATCCATCCTTGAGAATATCCTCGCTCACCTCGCCCAGGTTGATGTAAAGGTCACCGCCCTCATAGTTTGGATTATCGGGGTCGAGGAAGGGGTCGAGAAGCCAGAACTGGACATACTCGATGTTCGACTGCTCAAAGTTGGTGTTGTCGAGTTTGCGCATGATACCGCCCCAGCGTTTCTCGGGATTGAGCAGGTAACCCTCGCTGTCAATATTGTCGGCATCGAGGTTATAGGGGCCACGCTCCTTGGGATAGAACGAGAGGTTGAGCGTTTGAATGGTCGACGACTCGCCATAGTTAAGCTCGCGGCCCGGGAACACCTCGCTGTAAGGAATCTCGCGTACATAGGGGTTGGAGAGCTGGTCAAGGTCGTTCTTGATGTAACCCGGCGCGTAGGACGAATTGCGCTGCGTGAACAGGCGGTCGATGTAGTACCACGACAGCAGGGCGCGGTTCTTGCCATAGTCCACATTGTTCGACAGTCCCGCTTCGGGGAAAAGACCTCCGGCAGACGGATCATAGGGCGTGGAAGCAAGGAACCAAGAATAAGGCGAGCGCAAGTCGATACCCGACTGCGTCGACTCAAAGTCGTCGATATAGGAGCTACCGGCATTAGAGCCGGTGCGCGACTGATGCGGAATCAGTTGGGCGAACTCGCCGGTGAAGTTGATTGTCGAGGGTGCAGTGGCGTTCACCGTGGGTATTTTGTTGAGCAGGTTGGTAAGCCACATGAATTTGCCTTTATAGGACATGTTCACGCCCCAGATGGTATTGTTGACAATCTCATCGCCAATCGACACCTTCTCGGTCAACGATTTTTCGCCATAATGCATGAGTGTACCGCCAATGTGGAAGTCCTTGTTGAAAGCGTAATCAAGGTCAAGACCCAGCAGTGTTTTTCGCTGCTGACTGAAGGTGGACTGGTTCTCGAGCGAAACACTGATGTTGGTGCCCGCATCGATAATGCTCTGGTTGGTGATGGTCACAGTTCCCATGTTGTAGTCAACGGTGTAGTCGCTGTTCTCGGTGAGGACAACGCCTCCGGCGGTAACGACAACCGAGCCTCGTGGCACGTTCATGGCGTTCAGGTTAATGGTATTTCCCGACGAAGCCTGGTACTCACCACTCAAGACAAATTTATTCTTGTCCTGATATTGCTGGGCCACCGTAAGCGTGGAGTCGTAAAGTTCCTGGTAGACATAGTCTTTGGCCACCTGGTCGTTATTGATTCGCTTGCGCAAGTGGGAACCGAAAGGTTCCACCACCGGGAAAATGATTTTGCCGCTCGACTCGTTCACGGTGTAGCCCGTGATATAGTCGAAACGACCATCGCGGTGGAACTCGTTATTGGCATCGAGGCGGTCGAGGTTCATCACCTCGAGCAACGGCATACCGGCCACGTCGCCGGCATTGATGTAGTTGAGCTCGGTACCGGTAGTATCGCTCAGATACTTGATGTTGAGCTTGAAGTTGGTGCGTTGCATTTGATAGGCGCCAAGCGAATACACGTTCTTCATCATCAGGTGCCACATAGGGGTGCGCGGCGACACGGTGGTGCTTTTGAGCATCTTCACATAGAGCGACTGGTCGGTCGACGTGATGTCACCCGAAAATTCGCCCACCTGATAAGTGCGACCGCCGTAGGTATACTGGAAGGCGACGGCGAGAGCCTCGTCGCCGCTAAGCGCCGTCTTGAGCTGGATATATCCCAGGGCGCTATTGAGTGTATATTCGTTACTGCTGAGCAAGCGGGCACTCTCGATTTTCTCGTAATCGGTACCGCCATCAATGCCAAAGGCACGCAACGGCTCGAGCGTGGTGGCCACCTGGCTGATATATCGCGCTTCGGGATAGGTATCCTTGATTTCAGCGAGCAGGTTATTCGACGAGTTGTCGGGCACCGTTGCCCCGTAGTCGGGCACCCAGTGCGAGTTATTCAGGTGGGAGTCCTCGGCCAGGTCCATGAAAGCGAGAATGTTGCGCGAATTGTCGTAGTTTCCGCGCTTGTTAGTCACCCACACCTCAATACGGGTAATATTAATGCCGCTCGACACCAGGGGTAACTTGGCACACCATTCGTCGTAGTGGTCGCGGAAGTAGTGCGACAAGAAGAAATTTCGGTTTTGGTCATATTTGTCGGCAGTGACATAGAATGGGGTGGTTTGCGCGCCACCCTTGGTATTCACCGTTTGCGACTGCGAGTTTTGTTGCGACACGAGCGCCGTGGCGGTCAGTTTGCCGAATTGCAGTTTGGTTTTGATACCAAACAAGGCGGCGCTACCGCGAATGAGCGACGAGCCGGTAGTCATGCTCACATTACCGGCTTCGATATTCTTGATGATTTCGTCCTCCTTGCCCTCATAGGCCAGCTTGAGGTTCTTGTTGTCGAAGTCGAAGGTGGCATCGGTGTTGTAAGTCATATTAAACTTCATCTTGTCGCCCACCGAGGCCGATACCGTGGCCTGAATCTTTTGGTCGAAATCGAAGTAAGTCTTGCGGCGGGCGGCCACACTCAATGCCGGGTTGTCGGTCTTGTTAGTCTTGACACCCATCTTGATTTGCACCGAGCCTTGCGTCTTCAGTTGCACGCCACCCGGGCCGAAGATTTTGTCGAGTGGTCCCAGACCGAACTGCATATCGAGGAAGTTGAAGGGGTTTTTGGCTTTTTCCTCGGCACTTTCGGCGTTCTTTTTACGGTAATATTCCATCATCGACTGGCGCATGGTGATGTTGTTATACTCATCGGCACTCAGGATGAAGGGCGTGACGATGTCGTTATCGCCCACGCGCGTGTGAATAACATAACAGCCGGTTTCATAGTCATACTCGGCTGTCGTCGTAATGTTGGAGGGGTTCTTCAAGTCGGCGGCATACTCTCCTTCCTTCAAGTCATCGTAAGACTCGGGGATGGTCTTGTGCACGTCATAGCGCATGTCGATGGGCCGGTCCTTTTTCTTGTTCCTTTTGTTACCGTTGTCCGTACGTGTGTCGGGCACCGGTGGCGGGGGCGTGAGTGTCGACCGCGTATATTGCGCCACGCTGTCGACGTTGAACAACGCGAGCACCGTCAGCAGGCCGAGCCACAATATCCCATATTTCTTTTTACTTCGCTTTCTCATTAGCTATCAATCAGTTACCAAACAAGTTCAAGACGAACTTACAGGCGATTGCCGGCACACGCTCATGGCTTTACATCATCTTCAGCGCCTGCTTAATGGCCTCCTCGGCACCCAGCGACGGATTGCGCTGGAAAAGCTTCTTGAGCGCTTTTTGCGACATTTGCTGGGTAAAGCCGAGCATCATTAGGGCCGCGAGCGCCTCGTCGTAGGCCTCGCCGGGCCGTTCGTCTGTATTTAATAACGTGGTAGCCCCCACTTTTATTTTATCCTTAAGGTCAACAATAATGCGTTGGGCTGTTTTTGCCCCCACGCCCTTGACGGCCTTGAGACGTGCCACCTGCTCACCGGCAATAGCCTGCTCAAGCTCAGCGGGCGGAATTGACGAGAGTATCACGCGGGCTGTGTTGGACCCCACACCGCTCACGCTGATGAGTAGCAGAAACAGCTCGCGCTCATGCTTGGAAGCGAACCCGAAGAGCAGATGAGCGTCTTCGCGGATAGCCTCATATACAAACAGTTTCGCTTCGCCTAACGTCTCTTGCAACGTGTGATGGGTGGTGAGTGAGATGTGAAGCATATAGCCTACCCCATGGTTATCCACCACGACGTAAGCCGGATTCAGTTCGGCCACACGGCCGGTGATATAGTCAATCATCGTTTTCCTTGTTATTGTCCTTTTAGTCCACGGCATTTCTCGCCGAGGTTATAACTTGCAAAATTAAGCATTTTCCACGATTTACCCAAATAAAAACCCACAATCGTGCGCGTCGAATCACAAAATTCACACAAAATTTGCGCCGGACGCCTACGAACAAACAATAAGCATCAGTATTCCAAATAATTAACGAGTGACAGATTATTGCGCGGCACGACGGGTGGCACGACGAAAGTGGTGATAAGCGTTTTCCACTTTCTTAACATAGGCGACGGTCTCACGGGCGCGGAAATAGCCGTAACGACACACCGGATCGTTATAGAACTGCGGGTTGCTCTTCATGAGGGCCGCCGTTTCAACGTGGTCGTACCACACGTGGGGGTTGTGGCCGTGCTTCTCGGCCAGCGCCATAGCGTCGAAAATGTGGCCTATGCCGGCATTGTAGCTTGCCAAGACGAATCGCACGCGCTCGGTACTATCGGGCACATGAGGCCGCATGAACTCGTCGATGCGGGCAAGACTCTTGGCGGCTACTTCCACATTTTTGTCGGGGTCGTTCAGTTCAGCCTCCCCCACCCCGAAAGCTCGCCCCGTGCTGGGCATCACCTGCATGATGCCACGCGCGCCGGCCCACGAGCGGGCGTCGGTCTTGAAGCCCGACTCCACACTGCAAATCGCGGCAAGCATCTGCCAGTCGACACCGGCCACGGGCGCATATTTACGAAAGAGGTCGTCGAAGGGTGAAATGACACCGTCCTCAACGGGTCGGTAAGTGAGCGTATCACCTTCGGGTAGTTTGCTCAACTCGAAATAACGCCGCTTCACGGCTTTCGAGAAACGTTCCACCTCGGGCGAAGCCGCCCAGGTGTCAATACTATCGGCAAGCCATTGATTATCAAGCGCCACAGCCCACGACGAGCGTTGCGGAAAACTCACTTGCAAAGAGATGTCGATGTGTGGGTTATAGGTCTTGCTCAGCTGCGCCAAGTCACTATCGATAATGGTGAGCGACAGGGTGCCGGCCGCGACCATGTCAACAAGATCTTCGCTCAATAACGTGTCATTTTCGAGGGCACGAATCGTAATACCACCGCCCACCTCGTTGTCGAGGTTGCGCAGGCGGGCCTCGTAGCGTGATCCCTTAACCACTGTCACTTCACGCCCCACGAGCTGCGTAACGTCGGTGACGAGACTATCGCCGGCTGGCTGAACCAGCACCTGAGTGGTTTCGTTAGTGGCCCCACAGCCCAGCACTTGCGCCTTATATTCAGCGGTTTGAGGTATCTCGACAGCCGCCACATCGATTTCTCCACGTTGCAGCATATCCACGAGTTCGCGCATATTCCCGGCCACCACCACTTCAAGGGCAATGCCCTTGTCGGCGGCAAAGTCGCTGATACGCTCATAGTCGTAACCCAGCGTGTCGCCCCGCAAGATGAAAAAACTTGTGGGACTATAAATGGTACCCACACGCAGGGTGCGGGGCAATGGATGACTCCCCGAACACGCGGCGCACGCCAGAAGCGCAAAAAACCACGCCGCACACAAGGGTGCCAGCCACCATTTCATCGGGCTATAATCGTCAATATCATGAACAACAGCACGAGCGGCGACACCAGCAACAAGCTGTCGACGCGGTCGAGAATGCCGCCGTGACCCGGAATGATATTGCCAGAATCTTTCACGCCGGCAGTGCGCTTGAGTAGCGATTCAAAGAGGTCGCCCAAGGTGGCGCCCACCACGACCACCGCACCCAGCGCCATCCACCACCACAGGACAGTGGGGCCCGGGAAATAGTCGCCAAACACTCTCACAATGAGCCAAGCGCCCAGGAGCACAAACAACAAGCCTCCCACAACGCCTTCCCACGATTTTTTGGGCGAGATACGCTCCCACAGGCGATGCTTGCCCAGCAATGAGCCCACCACAAAAGCACCCGTGTCGTTGAGCCATATAAAGATGAACAGGGCCAACACCAAACGCGTATTTCCCAGTGACGCTATTACCGGCAGCAATGAGAACGGGAAGGCCACATAGATAATTGACATGAACGAGCGCGCGAAACTCGTAACCGCGTTGAGACGGGGCAGATAGAGTTGCGTCACCATTCTCGCGACCACATAGGCGGGCAGCAACGTCCAGCTCCACAAGGGCATGGTGTGGTGGACACCACGGTTCGCACACGCCAGATAAATGGTGGCAAGCAACGCCACGCCGCCCATCACGTCGAGCAGCGTGAGCAACAAAGGCTGGCGCTCGCCCATAGTGGAGCGGCAAATATTATGCACCTCCTCGATACCGAGGGCCGTAAACAGTGTCATCAGTGCCAGCATGGCAATGGGCCAGCGCGGCCACAACAAAATGGCCGCAACGATGAGTGCCACATACAGAAGCCCCGAGAGGCTGCGAACTATCACATTTTTCATTTCTCTTTAGTCTTTAGTCAATTCCTAATTCCTAATTCCTGATTAGTTTAGGTTCTTTGCACCGCAAAATTACAAAGAATTTTTGAAACTTATATAAAACAATAAAATAAACTCAAATCTCTTGCGTCACTATATCTAAAAAACAACCGAAAGACTCTGATTTTTTGCATCTCTTTGTCACAAAGAGAGCATAGTGTTTTAGCCCACCCAGCGAGGGTCAGTGTAGTTCGAGGCCTCGAAACCCAATCCCCCAAAAAATGCCCCGCAGCCTTATAAGCCAAAGGGCTATATTTTGCATTTTAAAAATTTTGTTGTATATTTGCACTTGGATTGGCAACAGTCCGCGACATCGTTGGAAATCAATAAGCGTTTTGCTTATCACTCTTAATCGGAAACCTGAGAAATTTCAAGATGAAGAGAGGAGATAACAAAGCGGCTTCGCGCTATAGCGTGAACTGCTATTCCCATATCTTCTTCATCGGGTTTTCTCAGGACCTCCGACTAAAGGTGTGGCGAATTCAGTCCACGCTTTTTGTGTAATTTTAGTGTCACCTTTTGGGCTGAGAAGGTGGTAGCTGCTGAATCGATTATGTTGAATGTTTTAGAAAAAGACCTGAAGACATGGTTGAATGGGAATCATAACAGACTACTGTTCAACGAGGAGGACTTCCAACTTCAGTTAGCTACGTGGCTGGTAAGTACAAAACACTACGACCACGTGGAGTTGGAATATTTTGTGCCTGCAAGCGCCCTTCATCACTATGAGTGGAAAAATGATTTATATCTCGACATAGTGGTTGAAAGTGATGGCAAATATGCTGTGGTTGAATTAAAATATAGGACTCAAGAAATCAAAAAACCTTTGCCCCGTTTTAATCAAATAATACCAAACACGAAGATTGTCAAGAGCCAAGGTGCTGACGATTTGATCAAGTACGCTTTTTGGAAAGATGTGCGCCGAATTGAACACGTTACGGCCGCATTCAAGGACGTGGTGGGCGGTTTTGCAGTATTTGTCACTAATGACCCTATCTATACGAAACCGTCAAAACCGGGAACTTTAAAAGAGAATTTGGGAATGGAGGATGGTGTTCATGGTCCTAATAAGCATTGGCCCAGAACCACCAACACAAACAAGAACCTTCCTGGTTTTAACCTCAATAGTAGCTACGCTATTAAATGGTCTTCCACTCAGTTTGAGATGGAAAATTTTAGTTACATGTTGCAAAAAATCAAATAAATGACAAAACAATTATTTGCCCTTACATTCATCTTAATGATGCTGGTGGCGCTGCCCGCCAGCGCCTACGACTTTATGGTCGACGGCCTGTGCTACAATCGCAACAGCGACGGCACCTCGGTCACGGTAACGTCCCAAAGAGGAGACGCCTCGCCAAGTTATACAAGTCTCAGTGGAGCAATTACCATTCCCGAAACCGTGACCTATAGTGGCACCACTTACTCCGTCACCTCCATCGGCGGCTATGCGTTCTATGGTTGCAGCGGTTTGACGAGCGTGACCATCCCGAACTCCGTCACCACCATCGGTGGCAGTGCGTTCCGTGGCACTGGTATTTACAACAATCATCCAAATGGTGTTTTTTATGTTGACAAATGGGTATGCGGTTACAAAGGGGACAAGCCCTCTGGAAATCTTATATTGCAATCAGATTCACGAGGCATCGGCGACAATGCGTTTAGGAATTGCAGCGGCTTGACGAGCGTGACCATCCCGAACTCCGTCACCACCATCGGCGGCAGTGCGTTCAAGGGTTGCAGCGGCTTGACGAGCGTGACCATCCCGAACTCCGTCACCACCATCGGCGACTGGGCGTTCTCAAGTTGCGGCGGCTTGACGAGCGTGACCATCCCGAACTCCGTCACCTCCATCGGCAACGGTGCGTTCGAGGGTTGCAGCGGCTTGACAAGCGTGACCATCCCGAACTCCGTCACCACCATCGGCGGCAGTGCGTTCAAGGGTTGCAGCGGCTTGACGAGCGTGACCATCCCGAACTCCGTCACCACCATCGGCAGCGGTGCGTTCCATGGCACTGGTATTTACAACAATCATCCAAATGGTGTTTTTTATGTTGACAAATGGGTATGCGGTTACAAAGGGGACAAGCCCTCTGGAAATCTTATATTGCAATCAGATTCACGAGGCATCGGCGACAATGCGTTTAGGAATTGCAGCGGCTTGACGAGCGTGACCATCCCGAACTCCGTCACCACCATCGGCAACTATGCGTTCCTTGGTTGCAGCGGCTTGACGAGCGTGACCATCCCGAACTCCGTCACCACCATCGGCGACGAGGCGTTCCAGAATTGCAGCGGCTTGACGAGCGTGACCATCCCGAACTCCGTCACCTCCATCGGCGGCATTGCGTTTGCATATTGCAGCGGTTTGACGAGCGTGACGTGGAACGCTGTAAATTGTTCTTCGAATGGCAGCATGTACACAAGTAACATTGAGCGGGTGACTATCGGCAACCAAGTGCAAACTTTGCCTTCAGGTTTCGTCCAGAACTCTAAAATTACCGAGGTGACCATCCCGAACTCCGTCACCACCATCGGTGGCAGTGCGTTCTCAGGTTGCAGCGGTTTGACGAGCGTGACGTGGAATGCTGTGAACTGTTCTGGTAATGGCAGCATGTACACAAGTAACATTGAGCGGGTGACTATCGGCAACCAAGTGCAAACTTTGCCTTCAGGTTTCGTCCAGAACTCTAAAATTACCGAGGTGACCATCCCGAACTCCGTCACCACCATCGGCGGCAGTGCGTTCCGTGGTTGCAGCGGCTTGAAGAGCGTGACCATCCCGAACTCCGTCACCACCATCGGCGACGAGGCGTTCCAGAATTGCAGCGGCTTGACGAGCGTGACCATCGGCAATTCCGTCACCTCCATCGGTGAACGTGCGTTCTATTATTGCAGCGGCTTGACGAGCGTAACGGTTGCTGCTGATAACGCAATTTACGATTCCCGAAAGGATTGCAACGCCATTATCGAGACGGCAAAAAACAAGCTGGTTGCAGGATGCAAAGCCACTGTGGTGCCAAATGATGTGGATTCTATCGCCCCTTATGCGTTCCTTGGTTGCACGGGCTTGACACACATCCACATTCCCAACTCAGTGGCAAGCATTGGCGAGTATGCATTTGAGGAATGCGTGGGTTTGCAATCCATCCGTTTGGGCACGTCGCTTAACGAAATCGGCAATTATGCGTTTGAGGATTGTAGCAACCTGAAAGCTATTTATAATGCGCGAATTCGTCCCGCAGCCATCTATTTTGACAAGGTATTTTATGGTGTGGACCGCAACACCTGCGTGCTCTATGTGCCCCGAGGTTACTCGCAAATCTATTGGGCAAATGCCGAGTGGAACCGCTTTAAAATCATCGAGGAATGGGATCCCGACGACGACCCGCAGGACTTTGAGCCTGGTGACGTGAACGGCGACAACGTGGTGAGCGGTGCCGACGTGACCGCGCTCTACAACGTGCTGCTCGATGGAGCCGCAGCCGGCGGCAACGCCGACGTGAACGGCGATGGCGTGGTGAGCGGTGCTGACGTGACCGCGCTCTACAACTTGTTGCTTAATTAGATGTTAGATGTTAGATATTAGATTTTAGATAATTAGATTCACCAGTGCCCCGCGGTCTTTCAGGCTGCGGGGTGTTTTTGGCCTGCGGAGTCTAAGGAGTTATTTGAACAATTGAAAAATTAAACCCGAATTTCCCGAATTGAATAATTTTGAAACTAATTCTGAAAAGTTTCCGCCAGTCAGTGCGCTTATTCCTTCGCCCGCAGCGCAGGCACGAAGGTGCCATATAAGCCGCCTCGCAGTTAAAAAACGCCTTACACTTCGGTAGAAATGAAAAATTATTTCTACTTTTGCGGGACAAATATGGAGAGAGTAATGAGTGAGAAGCGAAACGGGCTGTTTTGGTACCATATGCTGGCCATTTTCACGATAGTGGTGTGGGGAGCGTCGTTCCCCTGCACCAAGCTATTGCTGGGCGCCGGCGTCACCCCCACCGAGATTTTCATCTATCGCTCGGTCGTGGCCTATGTGGGACTACTGGTGGCCTCACGTTTCAAGGTGGAGGTGTGGAATATGCACGACGAACTGGTGGCTGTGTTGTGCGGCCTCACAGGGTGCGCCATGTACTTTATACTACAAAATGTCGCCCTCAAACTCACGCTCATGAGCGACGTGGTGATAGTGGTGGCCATCAATCCGCTGCTCATCACCATTTTGGCCGCCTTTTTCCTGAAAGAGGAGCATTTCTCGTGGAAGATTTTGCTGGGCTCGGCGCTCGCCTTTGCCGGTGTTGCCATAGTCACGTTCCAGAACGGTTTCGTGTGGGGCGATGGCTTGCTGGGCAATATCCTCGCGCTGGTGGCTGCTGTGGCCTGGTCGGTTTACAGCATTCTGCTCAAGCGCATCCAGGGTCGACGCAACACACTCGACATTACACGCAAGGTGATGTTCTATGGCACCTTGTTTGGCCT
The DNA here is from genome assembly GCA_947169265.1 of uncultured Prevotellaceae bacterium. Lineage (GTDB taxonomy): Bacteria > Bacteroidota > Bacteroidia > Bacteroidales > Muribaculaceae > Sodaliphilus. The sequence goes on along the minus strand of CAMVPC010000013.1, from coordinate 49,933 downwards.
TCCAGTCATGTTTTTCGAGCCGTTGACGCCGCTCAGCACCTTGCTTCGTGCCGATGTGCTTTTCAACCTACTGTTCTTGGCGCTGGTGTGCTCGATGGCGGCCTTCTTCGTTTGGAACCTGATTATCAAGAAAATTGGTGCCATCAGTGCCAGTAATTATCTCTACTTAGAGCCCGTAGTGGCACTGGTGATAGGCGTGACCGTGGTGGGCGAGCCGCTTCGTGTAGTGGCCATAGTGGGATGTGCGCTCGTGCTCCTGGGCGTAATAATGGTCGAGAAAAAATAATTTAGAGAAATGTTTATCACTTATCCGCATAATTTTGAACAAAAAATAGGATTCGGCACCGTGCGCGCCGAGCTTGCACGACGTTGCGTGAGCCGGTTGGGACGCGACGAGGTGGAAGCGATGCGCTTCTCATCGCGGCGCGACGAGGTGACGACGTGGTTGCGCTCAACCGATGAGTTTGTGAAACTGCTTCAAGGAAAGCGCGAATTCCCGCTCAATCACTTCCACGACATGCGCGACGCGCTCAAGGCGGTCGCCTTACCGGGTTCCTTCCTCACCGTGGACCAACTGTTTGACCTGCAACGATCGTTGCACACGGCAAGCGAAATCGCGCGATTTTTCAGCCACAAGGACCAAGACGAGGAGCCGCCCTACCCCACGCTGGCCGCCATGAGTCACGAAATAGCCCATTTTCCCGACATCACGGGTGAGTGTGAACGCATTCTCGACAAGAATGGCAACATTCGCGACAACGCGTCACCACAACTGCTTGAGCTGCGGCGCAGCGCGGCCTCACTCGCCTCCAGCATCAACAGCATCATGCGCCGTGTCATCACGCAAGGCCGCCATCAGGGCTACCTTGAAAAGGACGTGACGCCGAGTGTGCGCGACGGCAGATTGGTGTTGCCTGTGTCGCCCATGCACAAGCGCAAGTTGCGCGGCATTGTCCACGACGAGAGCGCCACGGGAAAAACCGTGTTTATCGAGCCCGAGGAAATCGTCGAGGCCAACAACCGCATCCGCGAGACCGAAAGCGAGATAAAACGCGAAATCGTGCGCATTCTCACCGTGGCCGCCGATGTCGTGCGGCCACATATCGACGAGTTGCTGGGCACCTACGCCGCCATGGGACGTTTCGACTTTATCCGTGCCAAAGCCCTTTTCGCGATTGAAGTGGGCGGCACCATGCCTCACCTCGAGTCGCAACCCCACGTCGAATGGTATCACGCCATCCATCCGGGCCTGTTGCTATCGCTACGCGAACAGGGTAAAGAAGTGGTGCCTCTCGACATCACACTCGACAAGGACAACAGGATACTACTTATCTCAGGACCGAATGCCGGCGGCAAGAGCGTATGTCTTAAAACGGTGGGCATTGTGCAATACATGATGCAGTGCGGCATTCTGCCACCTCTCTACGACAACTCCCACATGGGACTTTTCAAACGTGTGTTTATCGACATCGGCGACCAACAGAGCCTGGAAGACGACCTGAGCACCTACAGTAGCCACCTACTCAACATGAAAACATTCATGCAGCAGGGCGACAAGGACACCCTCCTGCTCATCGACGAATTCGGCAGCGGCACTGAGCCACAAATAGGCGGCGCTATCGCCCAAGCCATCCTTGAGCAACTGAACCGCCGCGAAGTGTTTGGTGTGATTACCACTCACTACCAGAACCTCAAGCACTTTGCGCAGGACACGCCGGGCATTGTCAACGGCGCCATGCTCTACGACCGCCAACAGATGCGGCCGCTTTTCCAACTATCAATCGGCTACCCGGGCAGTTCGTTTGCCATCGAGATTGCCCACAAGATAGGGTTGCCCACCGAAGTCATCGACACGGCGCGCGACATCGTGGGCAGTGACTATGTGAACATGGACCGCTATCTGCTCGACATCGTGCGTGACCGCCGCTATTGGGAACGCAAACGCACCGAGATTCACGCACGCGAGAAAAAGCTCAACGCCATCGTCGACGAATATAATGAGCGTCTCGACTCGATAGCACAGGAACATCGCGCGATAGTGCGTGAGGCCAAGAGCGAGGCACGCGAAATCCTCAAGCAATCGAACGCTCGCGTGGAACAGGCCATCAAGGAGATACGCGAGATTCAAGCCGAAAAAGAGAAAACGCGACAATTGAGGCAGCAACTCACCGAGTTCAAGCAACGCCTTGAGCACGATAACGAGACTTCGGCCCACCTCACCGAACTTAAAAAGAGCGCGCCGCGGGTGCCCAAAGCACCCATCAAGAAAAAAGAGAAAAAGCAGGCCAAGGACGACGCAGGCCGCCCGCTGGCCGCCGGTGACCACGTGCTGATGAAAGGCGGCACCACCGTGGGCGAAGTCATCGAGGTTGACGAGAAGTATGCCATCGTGGCTTTCGGACTGATGAAGACACGCGTCGAAACCGGTCGCCTCGAGCGCACCCAGCGCAAGGCGCACACTCCCACCTCGGCCAGCCAGTCGTTGAGCAAAAGCACCCTCGACGACATTCGCGAGCGCCAGCTGCGTTTCAAGCAGGAAATCGACGTACGAGGCATGCGCGGCGACGAGGCGGTCCAGGCTGTCACCTACTTTATCGACGACGCCATCCAGTTCACCGCCAGTCGAGTGCGCATCCTGCACGGCACCGGCACCGGTGCCCTGCGCGAAATGATACGTCAATACTTGCGCACAGTGCCCGGTGTGGCATCGTTCCACGACGAGGACGTGCGGCTGGGCGGCGCCGGCATCACTGTCGTCAACCTCGGTTGAACGAGAGCCGGCTATTTCTCATCAAGAGGAAGCTCACGGTACATCTTGGGGGTCATGCCCGTTTCCCGCTTGAAAAAATTATTAAAGGTGGGAGGATTGGAAAAATTGAGACGCTCGGCAATTTCGTAGGTCATCAAATCGGTGGTCCTCAGCAACACCTTGGCGCGTAACGCCACGGCCCGGTTTATCCAGTACATGACGCTGTGGCCGCTCGCCCGGCTTATCACTGCCGACAGGTGGTGGGGGGTCACCTGCAACTGTTGTGCGTAAAACGGAATATTGCGCTCTTTCTCACAATATTTATTCACTAAGGACTTGAATCGCTGGAACTGTTGCTGGCCACGCGTGGGTAATGTGGTGAACGAAGTGTTTTCGGTAGCCTGCTTGATGTGTTTCACACTGCTTATCATTGCCAGCACCAAGTGGCGCAACGTGTCGCGGCGCGAAGCGTCGCGGTCGGCGATATCTCCGATGATATACAGCATGTGCTCGAGTTGCTCAAAATCGCGGGCCGAAGCGAAAGCCACAGTAATCTCGTCCACATCAAGGCTCTCCTTCACCGCCAGGCCGCTCACCATGAGATCGTCGCTGCAACGCTCCACCTCTAATATCGTGTCGGGCGATGTGAGCACCACGGCGCCTCGGTTGAAATGATATTGTTCCAAATTGAGGTGCACATCGGCCTCGCCGCTTATCACGAGCAACAGTCGCGGCTCAGGCAACTGATAGATTTGGCCTTCGCGCAAAAAAGGGCTCACCGACGGTTTGCCGTTAAAAACGACACTCAGGTCATCGGCATCAATAACGCGGCTCCCGTTACCGGCCACTTCGCGCAAGTCGACCGAATCGACCGAAAAATAATTGATATTTTTCAATTTCTCCATCCGCCAAAATTTTCAATTTGTACGATTTCGTTGCAAATATAACACTCTTTAGGCAATATTTTTTAATAGTAATCACCTTAATCGTACAAATGGACATTCTTTTCATACAAACCGATAACTGAACTCTGCCGCAAGCTGCGTATATTTGCACCACAAAACAAAACCGCTTGAACATGAACAAAAGATTATTCCTAATCCTCACCTTGACCTTAATGGGTGTAACTTCACGGGCGCAAAGCCTCGAAGAGTGCCAGCGTGCGGCCCAAAACAACTACCCGCTGATCAACCAATATGGCCTCATCGAGAGAACAACGGCCCTTACCGTCGACAATATCGCGAAAGGATGGTGGCCGCAAGTCACCGCCACGGCACAGGCCACCCTGCAAAGCGATGTGGCCTCGTGGCCAAGCGAGCTTAGGGACATGATGAGCGGCATGGGCGTGGACTTGAAAGGACTCAAGAAAGACCAATACCGCGTAGGGATTGACGTGAACCAAACGGTTTATGACGGCGGGACCATCAACAGTCAGCGCGCCATTGCCATTGAGCAAGGCAAAGTGCTGGCGGCGCAAAACGAGGTGAACCTTTACAACGTGAGCAAGCGAGTGAACGAGATGTATTTCGCACTACTGCTACTTAACGAACAAATCACCCTCAACAACGACCTGCAAAAGCTCCTGGACGGCAACGAGCGCAAACTCGAGTCGATGGCCAAGAATGGTACCGCGGCCAAGAGCGACTGGCAAAACGTGAAAGCCGAACGGCTCAAGGCCGTGCAGCAGGGTACCGACCTCGAATCGCAAAAACGTATGCTGCAAGCTATGCTCGCCACATTTTGCGGCATCGACGTGAAGAATGTGACGAAACCGGCCCTCATCGTCACCGATGCCCAAAACAACCGGCCCGAATTGCGTCTCTTCGACGCACAACTGCGACTGGCCGACGCGCAGGAAAAGGCACTCGACGCGGCACTCAAACCTAAAGTGTCGGTATTTGCCCAAGGCTACTATGGCTACCCTGGCTACAACATGTTCCACGACATGATGAGTCGCAAATGGACGCTCAACGCCATGATTGGCGCGAGAGTGACATGGAACATCGGGGCGCTCTACACCCGCAAGAACGACAAGACCAAGTTACAGCTACAGCGCGACATGACCTTGTCGAACCGCGAGGTATTCCTCTACAACAACCGGCTCGACGTGGTGAGACTGAACGAGGAAATAGACCGTTACAGGAAACTCATGACTAACGATAACGAAATCATCACGTTGCGTACAGCTGTGCGCAAAGCGGCCGAGTCAAAACTCGTTCACGGCATTATCGACGTGAACGACCTGGTGAGGGAAATCAACCAGGAGAACGCGGCGCGCGTGCAACAGTCTATCCACGAGATTGAGATGCTCAAGCAAATTTATGACAAAAAATACACCACCAATAATTAAAGAATGATGAGAACTTCAAAAATGACTTTCGCACTGGCTACTGTCTCACTCCTCGTGGCAGCCTGTGGAGAGAAGGAAAAAACCTACGATGCCACGGGGACCTTTGAGGCCACCGAGACCACCGTGTTTGCCGAGCAAAGTGGTACCTTGCTAACCTTTGACGTGAACGAGGGAGACGAACTCGAGGCCGGACATGAGGTGGGACTCGTCGACACCACACAAATTTGGCTTAAAATCCAGCAACTGGGAGCCACAAAAGAGGTGTACCGCAGTCAAAAGCCCGACATGGAACGGCAAATCGCCGTCACCCGTCAGCAACTGGCCAAGGCGCAGCAAGAAGAACGACGCTACCGCGAACTCGTGGCCGACGGCGCCGCACCTGCCAAGATGCACGACGATGCCGTGAACCAAGTGAAAGTGCTGCAAAGTCAGCTCGAGGCTCAAATCTCGTCGCTCGCCACCAGTTCACAATCTCTCGACAAGCAAGTGGCGGCCACCGACGTTCAAGTCAAGCAACTTGCCGACCAACTTGAGAAATGCCACATCTTCGCCCCAACCAAAGGAACCATTTTAGAAAAATATGTCGAGCGAGGCGAATTTGTGACCGTAGGCAAGCCCCTTTTCAAAATCGCCGACACGCAGGACATGTTCATGCGCGCTTACGTCACGTCGGGCCAACTTGAGCACATTAAGCTCGGACAAAAAGTGAAAGTGACCACCAACTACGGCGACGGCGCAAGGAAAGAGTACGACGGCACCATCACATGGATTTCGTCACGCTCAGAATTCACCCCCAAGACCATCCTCACCGACGACGAGCGCGCCGACCTGGTGTATGCCGTGAAAGTGGCGGTCAAAAATGACGGATACATCAAAATAGGCATGTACGGCGAACTCAAGTTATGAATGCCATCGAGGTTAAAAATGTGAGCAAGAGCTACGGCAAGATGATGGCACTCGACAACGTGTCGTTCACCGTGGGCAAGGGCGAAGTGTTCGGGCTTATCGGCCCCGACGGGGCGGGTAAGACCACCATGTTCCGCATCCTGTGCTCGCTGTTGCTCCCCGACAATGGAACGGCCACAGTCGACGGCTTCGATGTGGCACGGCAAATGCGCCATGTGCGCAGCCGCGTGGGCTACATGCCGGGGAAATTCTCGCTCTACGAGGACCTCACCATCGAGGAGAACCTAAAGTTCTTCGCCACACTCTTCGGCACCACGGTTGAGGAAGGTTACGACAGTATCAAGGCCATCTACTCGCAAATTGAACGCTTCAAGAACCGCCGCGCCGGGGCACTCTCGGGAGGCATGAAGCAAAAGCTGGCACTCAGCTGCGCGCTGGTTCACAGCCCCAGTGTACTCTTCCTTGACGAGCCCACCACGGGCGTCGACCCCGTGAGCCGCAAGGAACTGTGGGAAATGCTGGCCACGCTCAAGGATCGCGACATCACGATTGTAGCCTCGACACCTTATCTCGATGAGGTGCGCCGTTGCGAGCGCGTGGCGTTTCTCGACCATGGGCAAGTGAGGGGCATCGACACGCCCGACCGCATCTTGAGCGAGTTTGCCCATATTTTCAACCCGCCGGGCATTGAGCACGCCGGTGGCGGTGACGTGAAGGAAGAAAACGTCATTGAGGTGGAGCATCTGGTGAAAGCCTTCGGTTCGTTCCATGCTGTCGACGACATCTCGTTCAGTGTCAAGAAAGGCGAAATCTTCGGCTTTTTGGGAGCCAATGGTGCCGGCAAGACCACCGCGATGCACATGCTCACAGGCCTCAATCAGCCCACCGGGGGCACAGGTCGTGTGGTGGGCTACGACATCCGCACCGAGTACGAACAAATCAAGCGGCACATCGGCTACATGTCACAGCGGTTCTCGCTCTACGAAGACCTTACCGTGGCCGAGAACATACGCCTCTTTGCCGGCATCTATGGCATGGACGACAAAACGATTCGACACAAGACCGACCGACTGCTGGAGCAACTGCGATTTACCGAGCACAAGCACACGCTCGTCAAGAGTTTACCGCTGGGATGGAAACAAAAGCTCGCCTTCTCGGTCTCCATCTTCCACGAACCCGGCGTGGTATTTCTCGATGAGCCCACCGGCGGCGTTGACCCGGCCACGCGCCGACAGTTTTGGGAACTCATCTACGAGGCCGCGTCGCGCGGCATCACCGTCTTCGTGACCACGCACTACATGGATGAGGCCGAGTATTGCGACCGCATCAGCATCATGGTCGACGGCAAAATCAAAGCGATAGGCACCCCGGCAGCCTTGAAAGAGGAATTCGGCCAACCCGACATGGACCACGTGTTCACCCTGCTGGCGCGACAAGCCACACGTTCAAGCGACTAAGACAAGCATCCCGTCATGAAACAATTCCTATCATTTGTTGTAAAAGAAGCGCGGCACATCTTGCGCGACAAGCGCACGATGCTCATCCTCTTCGGCATGCCCGTGGTGATGATGTTGATTTTCGGGTTTGCCATCTCGACCGACGTGAAGAACGTGCGCACTGTGGTCGTGTGCTCACAAATGGACCACGCCACACAAGCCGCCGTGCAACGCCTGTCGCAATCGGAGTACTTCACGCTCAGCGCCACAGTAGCCACCCCCGCCGAGGCCGAACGGCTCATACGCGGCCAAAAGGCCGACATGGCCATCGTGTTCGGCCACGACTTTGCCGGCAAGAGAAGCGGCCTTCAATTTATTGTCGACGGCTCGGACCCCAACATGGCGCAACAGTGGACCAACTATGCGCAGGGTGTCATCGCCAACACGCAAGGAGGACTTGTCAACAGTAAGATGCTCTATAACCCGCAGATGAGGTCGGCCTACAATTTCGTGCCCGCCATCATGGGTATGCTGCTGATGCTTATCTGCGCCATGATGACCTCGATAAGCATCGTGCGCGAGAAAGAGAAAGGCACGATGGAGGTATTGCTCGTGTCGCCGGTGAAACCGCTCATGGTCATCATCGCCAAGGCCGTCCCCTACCTGGTGCTCGCCTTCGCCATCCTCATCACTATCCTGCTCATGGCGCGCTATGTGCTCGAAGTGCCACTTGCCGGCTCGTTGTTCTGGATTATCGCAGTGAGCGTGCTCTACATCGTGCTGGCCCTCTCATTGGGACTGCTCATCTCCAACATCGCGCAAACGCAACTCGTGGCCCTGTTGCTCTCGGCCATGGTGTTGCTCATGCCCGTGGTGATGCTCAGCGGCATGATGTTTCCGGTGGAATCGATGCCACGCGTGCTGCAATGGGTAGCCGCCGTGGTGCCGCCGCGCTACTACATCGAAGCGATGCGCAAACTCATGATAATGGGTGTGGGAATAGGCGAAGTCGCCAAGGAAGTCTCCATCCTTGCTGTCTTCACGGTATTTTTCCTCACGGTAGCGCTCAAGAAGTTTAACACCCGCCTCGAATAAATTTACCCTCATGACGCTTAAATATCTCATCCAAAAAGAGTTCTTGCAGGTTCGCCGCAACTCGTTCCTGCCCAAGCTCATTGTCATGTTCCCCATCATGATCATGTGCGTCATGCCCTGGGTGATGCAAATGGAAGTCAAGAACATCGTGGTCAACGTGGTTGACAACGACCGCTCCCAGGCCTCGCAACAAATCGTGCACAGTGTGGAGGCCAGCAACTATTTCATTTTCAATGGACAAAAATCCACCTACCGCGAGGCGCTGAACGAAATAGAGCACGGGAAAGCCGATGTGGTGCTGGTGATTCCTCCCGACTTCGGTAAAGACCTCGCCACCGGGCACACGCCACAGGTGCTCATTGCCGCCAACGCCGTGAACGGCACCAAAGGTAGTATGGGTGCGGCTTACTTGAGCCAAATCATCACCGCCAACGCCATGCCCGACGAAGCGGCCATCAGGACGAAAGTGTCCACCTTGATGCTCTACAACAAGCACCAGAACTACAAACTCTACATGATACCGGCGCTGCTGGCCATCGTGATGATGCTCATGACAGGTTTCCTGCCCACGCTCAACATTGTGGGCGAGAAAGAGGCGGGCACCATCGAGCAAATCAACGTCACTCCCGTGTCGAAATGGGCATTTATTCTCTCCAAACTTATCCCTTACTGGATTATCGCACTCTTCGTCATCACCGTTTGCCTTGTCCTCGCTTGGCTCATCTACGGCATCACCCCGCAGGGTGAAGTGTGGCTCGTTTATTTGCTGGCCCTACTGTTGGCCTTGTTTTTCTCGTCGTTCGGCCTCATTATCTCGAACTACAGCGACACGATGCAGCAGGCGGTGTTTGTGATGTGGTTCTTCGTGGTGTGTATCATGCTGCTCAGCGGCCTGTTCACCCCCACCCGCTCGATGCCGCAATGGGCTTACCTGACGACCTACGTCAATCCCATGCATTATTTTATCGACGCCATCCGCACGGTGTTTATCCGTGGCGGCACGTTCAGCGACATCGCGCACCAGGTTTACGCGCTATTGGGTATAGGCTTACTCATGGCCACTTGGGCCGTCCATAGCTACAAGAAGAACAGCTAACCGCGACCCGCTCACGGCGTGTCGGCCAACAAGGCGGTGATAATGCTGTCGCTGAGCATGATGCCGGCGCGCGTGAGGCGATATACCATGCCATCGCGCCGCAGCAGGCCACACGCGACAAAGGGGGCGGCTTTCGCAGTAAGAGTCGTAGCCGCTTCTTCTCCGTAGCGGGCGGCCATCACGTTAAGGTCGAGGCCATCACTGGTGCGCAGACGCAGCATCACGTCCTCGTCGTGACGTTCCCACCATTGTAGTGTTTCGCGCTCGCAAGCCACACACCCCCGGGCTATCTCCTCGAGGTAATGCCGCAAGTGAGGCAGATTGGCGCTACGTGTAGTGCCGTCGTAACTATGGGCTGCGGCGCCGAGCCCCAGATAGGGCGTACCATTCCAGTAGGCCGAATTGTGGCGTGAGCGGAAGCCCGGTCGCGCGAAGTTCGAGATTTCATAATGTTCCCATCCGGCCTTAGCGGCAAGGTCGCACAACGTTTCGTGCATCGCCACGCAAGTGTCGTCGTCGACCTCGGTGATAAGGCCGCGCTCGCGCAATGCCCACAGTCGCGTGCCGGGTTCATAGCTCAGATTGTAAGCCGACAGGTGCTTCACGGGCAATGACAACGCCCGTTCCACATTGGCCCGCCACGCCGCAAGCGATTGCCCGGGCAAGCCGTAAATCAGGTCGATGCCCACATTGGTGATGCCGGCGGCGAGGCAATGCTCCACGGCGGCGACGGCTTGGGCGGCGGTGTGACGGCGATTGATGGCGTGCAGGTCGCGGTCATTGAAGCTCTGCACCCCCATGCTCACGCGGTTCACGCCCAGCGCCGCCAGTTCACGCGCGTAGTCGCGGGTAATGTCATCGGGATTAACCTCGATCGTAAATTCCACCACCCGTATCAACGGTAAGACCTCGAGCAGGCGTTCCAATTGCCGCGGCGTGAGCAGCGACGGCGTGCCACCGCCCACATAGAGCGTCGTCACCTCCTCGCCGCGCAGTTCCTCACGGCGCATTGCCCACTCCTGCCGCAACGCCTCGACATACTCGTCGACACGGTCCAGGCGCGGCATTGAGTAAAAGTCGCAATAAACACACTTGCTGCGGCAAAACGGTATGTGCACATATAATCCGGCCATAATGCATCCGCAAAGTTAGGCATTTTCACGTTATCACACGCTAAGAGCGCTACGCTTTTTTGCGCCACTCAAGCGGCACCACGGCGAAAAATGTGGTGTTATATTTGTGCCTCTATTAAAATGTGAGTAACTTTGCGGCTGCAAAAAGCACAAGCACCCCCTTGAGACGATGAAATTTGACATTACAGCTAACGATAGCGACAGCCAGGCACGCGCCGGCGTCATTCACACCGACCATGGTGATATTCTCACGCCCATATTCATGCCCGTGGGAACAGTGGGCTCGGTCAAGGCCGTTCACATGGCCGAACTGCGCGACGACATCAAGGCGCAAATCATCCTGGGCAACACCTATCACCTGTACCTGCGCCCCGGCATGGACATCATCGAGCGTGCAGGCGGCCTGCACAAGTTCAACGGTTGGGACCGCCCCATTCTCACCGATAGCGGCGGCTTCCAGGTATTCTCGCTGGCCGCTAACCGCAAGTTGCGCGACGAGGGCGTAACGTTCCGCAGCCACATCGACGGCTCCAAGCACCTTTTCACGCCCGAGAAAGTTGTCGACATCCAGCGCTCGATAGGCAGCGACATCATGATGGCCCTTGATGAATGTCCGCCAGGCACCAGCGAACGTTCCTACGCCGAGAAGTCGTTGCGACTCACGCAGCGGTGGCTCGAAAGGGGGTGGAAGCACTTCAACGAGACCACGCCTCGCTATGGCCACAGTCAGGCCTTCTTTCCCATCGTGCAGGGTTGCGTCTATGAGGACCTGCGCCGCGACGCAGCCCGCCATGTCGCCGACTTGGGCGCCGAGGGCAACGCCATCGGTGGTCTTGCCGTGGGCGAGCCCACCGAAAAAATGTATGACATGATTGAGGTGGTGAACGAAATCTTGCCGCTCGACCGGCCACGTTACCTCATGGGCGTGGGCACACCCGCCAATATGCTTGAGGCCGTTGCACGAGGTGTCGATATGATGGACTGCGTGATGCCCACGCGCAACGGCCGCAACGGCATGCTCTTCACGCGCCACGGCACGATGAACATGCGCAACAAGAAATGGGCCGACGATTTCTCGCCACTGCAGGAAGACGGCCCGAGCATTGTTGACCACGTCTATACCAAAGCCTACGTGCGCCACCTTTTCATCGCCGACGAGCTCCTGGCCCTGATGATAGCCAGCGTCCACAACCTTGCCTTTTACCTATGGCTCATGGGCGAAGCGCGCCGCCACATCATCGCCGGCGACTTCGCTCCGTGGAAAGCCGAGATGGTCGAAATTTTGATGCGTCGCCTATGACCGTGCCACGGTGGTTACATATCAAGAAATTTGACCGCTTCATCATGCGGCAGTTCCTGGGGACCTTTGTGTTTGCCATCATACTGCTGTCGGCCGTGGTGGTGATGTTTGACATCAACGAGAAACTTGATGCCATGCTCACTGCTCCGCTCAACGAGACGGTGTTCAAGTATTTCCTTAACTTTCTACCGTCAATTATCACGCAATTTGCGCCTTTATTCGTTTTTATATCGGTGATTTTTTTCACCTCGAAGATGGCCGACCGCAGCGAAATCATCGCCATCCTCTCGAGCGGCATCAGCTTCCATCGTCTCGTCATCCCTTACCTGGTGAGCGCGGCCATCATCGCCGCCTTCACCCTTGCGCTATCGCTCTACGTCATCCCTCCGGCCAACGTGAAACGCATCGAGTATACCAACCAGTGGGTGAAAAACAAGCGCGTTGACTTTGCCGAGAACATCCAGTTGCAGGTCAAACCCGGAGTCATGGCCTATATGGCTCGCTACGACAATACGCTGCGACGCGGCTACCGCTTCTCGCTCGACGAGTTTGAGGGCACTACGCTCAAGTCGCGCCTTACGGCGCGCGACGTGACCTACGACACATTGGGTCGCTGGAAGCTGAATCAATACACCATTCGCTCGTTCGACGGGCTTCGCGAGGAAATCAAGCGGGGCACAACCCTCGACACGGCGCTCGACTTGTCGCCCGGCGACTTCCTTATCAGTACCAACGACCAAGAGAAACTCACCACGCCCGAACTCAAGGACTACATCAACCGCCAGCGCGAGCGTGGTGTAGCCAATATCCAGCAGTTCGAGATAGAATATGAGCGGCGCTATGCCATGGCAGCTGCAGCCTTCATCCTCACCATCATCGGTGTGTCACTCTCGTCGCGCAAAGTGAGGGGCGGCATGGGAATGAACATCGGTATTGGCCTGCTGCTGAGCTTCTCTTACATCCTGTTCATGACAGTCACCCAGACCTTTGCCGTGAACGGCTACACGTCGCCGCGCGTGGCCATGTGGATTCCCAACTTCGTTTACACCCTTATCGCCATCTACCTCTACAAGCGTGCCGCCCGCTGACAATGCCGGCGCCCCCGAGGCCGCAAAAAAAAGGAACCGCACCGCGCGGCTCCCTTTGGATTCTTTGTGAGGGGGCAAAATATGTTATTTACCCAGCTTGTCTTTGAGGAAGTCGATGGCACTGTCGACCACGCCTTCCACTTTGTCGTCATACTGGTCGGGCGTGAGTTTCTTGCCCACTTCGGTAGCTTCCTTTTTCAGTTTTTCGGGGTCCTTGAGCAGGTCTCCGGCTTGATTTTGCAGCAAATTCTTTGCTTGATCGAGTATTCCGTCTGCCATAATCGTGAAAAGTTTTTAAATGGTTCTTGCCTACTCCCTTCAAAGCGTTTCGGCATCCTCTTGTTCACCGCAAAGTTAGCAAATAGATTTCATTTGCGCAAATTCCATCGCAAAACTCTTGCATACGCGAATAATTTTGACGAAATTTGCCCTCTATAATTCCAATGTGACAAAACAAACAAAACCTTACAATTATGAAAAAGACGCTTTTATTGATAGCTTTAGCCATGAATGTGCTCACGAATTACGCCATCACCCTCACAGAATTAAAACAAATGGGGTTCAAGACTACAAAGTTGTTTTCATGAGACGAGAGAAGGAAATTTACAGGGTGACACTCGTGGGCAGCGCGGGCAATGTGGCGCTGCTCACGTTCAAGTTCATCGCCGGCGTGCTGGGGCACAGCTCGGCGATGATTGCCGACGCGGTGCACTCGCTGTCGGACTTTCTGACCGACCTCATCGTGATTGTTTTCGTGAAAATCAGCGCCAAGCCACAAGACGCATCACACGACTACGGACATGGGAAGTTTGAAACCTTCGCCTCGTTTATCATCGGTCTTGCGCTCATTGCCGCCGCCACCGGCATCATCGTCGCCGGCGGCGTGAAACTGGCCGACTGGGCCGGCGGAGCGCAACTCGCGGCTCCTGGCAAGTTGGCCTTGTGGGCTGCCCTTTTATCAATAGCGGTAAAAGAAATTCTATATCGTTACACCGCCTATAAGGGAAAGAGGCTACAATCGCAGGCCATGGTGGCCAACGCGTGGCACCACCGCAGCGACGCCCTCTCGTCGATAGGGGCCGCACTGGGCATCGGAGGCGCCATCGTGCTGGGCGACCGCTGGACGGTGCTCGACCCGTTGGCCTCAATCGTAGTGGGCCTTGTGCTGGTGAAAGTGGCTGTGGGCCTGCTCAAGACAAGCGTTGGAGAACTCACCGAGAGTTCGCTCCCCGAGGATACCGAGCGCGAAATCGAGGACATCATCAAGGCCGAGCAAGGAGTAGCGGAGCCTCATAACCTGCGCACACGTCACATAGGCAACCGCATTGCCATCGAGGCCCATATCCGCATGGACGGCGGCACCACCCTCACCGAAGCCCACGACCACGCCTCGGCCATCGAGCGCCGCCTCAAGGAACGCTTTGGGGAAACGACCCACATCACCCTCCACATGGAACCACTCAAGTAATACTTAATGCGGTAAATCACCCTTTACCCACTACTCACGATCGGCCTCGTTCTCGACTATGTCATTACGTTGGTTGATTGACGCCGGTGCTGAGGACGATTTTCGGGAAGAGGTCTGCTTTGACGAGGAGCGATGCTTGCGCGAGCGGGTAGTGTCGCGACGATGGTGGCGATGCGACGAAGTGCGCTCGCGCTCCACGACAAGAGCCGTATCGGTCTCACGCTCGAACCGTTCAAGCTGTTCGTCATTTAATGGTGGCGTGGCCTCGTGGGTGCAACGCGGTACTAACCACTGAGCCAGCACAGCGACAAGGATAAGTACAAGTACCACGAGCGCCCCCACGCGTTCGTGTCGTTTCATCGCAAAGAAATCTTTCCACTTGGCCATGTCACGAGATAAAAAACTAAATTCTTCTTAATCTGCCACAAATTTAGTAACTTCTTACCAAAAATGGCACCACTTTGCATTTTTTTTATTACTTTTGCGGCGCAATTTCTAAACGGCAGATTAACCACAAGTGAGAAAACTCATTAATACCATACCCACAGGAGTTTTATCGGCAATCGCCACCTTTCTCTGCCTATATCTCCTGCTTGATAGCGACCCCTTTGGCGCACAAGAGATGCGCTTATTCCCCGGAGCCGACAAGGTGATTCACATCATCATGTTTATAGGAGTCGCGTGCGCCTATATATTCGACTACGCGAAATACAAAATGCCGCATCACACCAACCTCAACAAAGAGCTTGCCTTTGCCGCGGCAGCGTTCACGCTGGGTGTGCTGGCCGAGGTTGCCCAGCTGGTGATGCAAAACGGCCGAGGCTTTGAGTGGGCCGACCTTGTGGCCGACCTTGCGGGTGCTATTCTCGGTTTCTTGTTCATGAAGTTCTTCTTCATCAAGCACTTTCGCAACTACATACTCAAGTTCAAGCGGCACCACCATCATCATTAAGAGAAAAGTGTAAAGGGTAAAATATCATAGCGATAGCCCCTTTACCCTTTACCCTTTAAAACTTAAAGTTCGCGCCTGCCATCACAGTAGCCTTGGGCATGGGGAATCCCTTCATGATTTCATAGCGCTGCGCCAGCAGATTCTCACCCTTGACAAAGATGGTGAGTCCGGCGAGTGGCGTGCGGTAGCTTGCCGTAGCGTTCCACAACACATAGTCCTCGGTTGACACATCGGGACCGGTGGCTGTATAAAGGCCCACGATAGCCTGGAGGCCGGTAATGAGCGTGAAGCGCTTCACGTTCCAGGTAGCCCCAAGATAGAGTTTATGTTCGGGTGCCGCGAGCTGTTTATTCTTCATGTGCAGGTAACTGTAGTTTCCACACAATCCGAGGTTTTGCGTGACGTCGAAATTCACCTCGGCCTCGATGCCCCAGTTTTTAATTTCACCGCTGTTCACATTGCGGGGTTTACCATCAATGCGCACGGTATTAATCACATTGTCGGCATTGAGATAGAACACGTTAAGACCCAGGCGCAAGCGATTATTGAGCAATCGCTGCTTGTAAGCCAGCTCGTAGTTCATCATTCGTTCGGGAGCAAGGTCGGGATTTTGCGGCGGATACATATACAACTCCCTGATAGTGGGATTACGGAAGCCCTTGCTCACCAGCGCGCGAAGCTCGGCGCCACGCGGCAAAGCGAACACAAGTCCCCCTTGTGGAATCCATTCGGTGCCACTCGTGCTGTGATGGTCCACACGCACGCCCACATCGAGCGTGAGCCAGGGTGCCAACTGCTGTCGCACATCCACATAGCCGGCCACTTCATCGGCAGTCTTGTCGGCGATATCAGTCTCGGCGCCATCGGCGATAGCGCGGTTGAAAGCATGACCGCCAAAGTGCTGGTAGTCGAACCCAAAAGTGGTGCGGTTGCCGTTAAAGAGCGCTACCGCCTGATAGACACTCACCCCCGCCAGCAAGTCGTCGTGCAGGTAGAGCGAGGTGCGCGGCGTGCCTCCCGGGTGATAGCCGTCGTTAATCTTGTGATGGCCCCAGTTATAGTAAAGCCGCAGAGCGCCGTTGGTGTGTTCGTAATTATTGAGCAGCGACAGGGCCGCCATACCGCGCGAGATAGTCATGTCATTGTCGAAATAGGGATTGGTGACTTCACCGGGATTTGAGCTATTGAAGCGGGTGAAGTTCACGTCACCTTCGACCTTCCAGGCATTACTTAAGTCGTAGCCCAGTTTGAGAAAAGTGTTCCATTGGTTGAACGAGGAATGGGGGCGATGACCATCGGTACGACCGTAGTTCACACCGGCGATGCTGTGGAAACGCCCGCTACGGGCACGATTGGTAACGCCGCCCTCCACGGTGCCATAGGACCCGGCCTGAAAGTTGAGTTCGGTTTCCACGCCATCGCGGTCCATCTTGCGCGTGACGATATTCATCACACCACCCATAGCGTTGCTGCCATAGAGCAGTGAGGCCGGTCCGCGCAACACTTCCACTCGCTCGGCGAGCATCGTGTGATAAGCGTCGGCAATGGGATGACCATACATGCCGGCATACTGCGGCAGTCCGTCAACGAGCACGAGCATATCGGCACCCGAGCCCACGCCGCGCACCTTGATGCCGCCGGCAGCGCCTGTCGACACGCCGTAGCCCAGCAGTCCGCGTCCGGTGACAAAGACACCGGGCACTTGCTCGGTAACCGTCGGCAACACATTTTGGGAATATTGTCCCGTGAGGGCTGTGCGGCCAAGCACACTGATGGTCATGGGTAACCGGCGCGCCGCGGTCTCGGTGCGTGTTCCCGTCACCACCACATCATCGAGCAGCACCGCAGTGCTATCGGTTTGAGCGGTAGCAGTCACCGCTATCACGAGGACAGCGGTGACCAGTATCATATTTCTCATCGTGCGTTATCGAGGTTGATAAGCACATATTGCTTTGAGCCAAGCCCTATTTTTTCGGCATAATCCACAATATAGGTGCCATGCTGACGGTTGATGCGAGCGATGAGAGGCTTCTCGTCGTCGCCGGCACTGCCCTTGTGGTTAAACACCAGGTCGAGACACGCCTTGTCGAGCGCCACAGGGTCGGTCGAGGCAAGGATACCCATATCTTTGAGCTTGGGAGCCTCGGGGGTGCCATCGCAGTCACAATCCACACTCATGTTGTTCATCACATTAATATAAATAATGTGACCTTCGCCAAAGTAGTTGTGCACACCCTGAGCCGCGGCCGCCATGCTCTCGAGGAAATGGTCTTGCTCGGGAAGGTTACGCCAGCACTGTTCGGGGTCGACAGTCACGCCGGCGCTGTGGATATAAGCTTTACCGGCTGTCGAAGCCACGCCAATCGAAGCGTTCTTGAGCACACCACCAAAACCGCCCATGGCGTGTCCCTTGAAGTGAGCCAGGTTAATCATGAAATCGTAGTGACCCAGGTGTTCACCCACGATGTCGTACTTGATGTGGCGCTTGTCGCGCACGGGAATGCGCAAGTTGCCATGTTCGTCCATGATGTCGACGGCGAAAATCGAGTCGAAACCGTGCTCATGAATCGTGGCCCAGTGCTTCGACACGTCCTGGCGCGAACCGCCGTAAGCCGTGCAACACTCCACGATAGTGCCGTTCACTTCGTCCACAAGATTGCGGATGAGCGTAGGTTTGAGGTAATGTGTATTGCCACCCTCGCCTGTGCTGATTTTCACTGCCACGCGTCCCTGCGCGGGCACGCCAAGCGCCTTGTAGATGTTCACCAGCGCCTCGGGAGTAATGTCGCGCGTGAAATACACTTTGCTTTGCGCCTGAGCGGCAAAAGCCATGGCCACAGCCATGATGAGAATGATAGATTTTTTCATTTTGATGTAATATAAACAATTAGTATTTTCGATTAGAATAGCCGCACATTTCGCTATTATCGTACAAAATTAGAAAATTTCGCGTGATTATTGACAAAAAACGCCCAAAAAATTTGTCCATTCAAAAAAAAGTCACTAACTTTGCACCGCAAAATTAATCGGTGATATCGTCTAGTGGTCTAGGACGCCGCCCTCTCACGGCGGAAACCAGGGTTCGAGTCCCTGTTTCACTACCAGTTAAAAACACGGTGATATCGTCTAGTGGTCTAGGACGCCGCCCTCTCACGGCGGAAACCAGGGTTCGAGTCCCTGTTTCACTACCACCCGAGCGGAGCAAGCACAATAGCCTGCTCCGCTTTTTTAATTGGAATTAAACTTAGTTCAATCAAAAGGCGACGACATGTTCTGGATTGTAGCGATAATGCTTGGCGGCATGGGCACCGGATGGATGCTGCGCGGACGGTTCACAAAAGACGTGGGCAAGGCCATCAATGTGCTAATATGGCTACTGCTTTTCCTGCTGGGCGTGGAAGTGGGTTGCAACCAACGCATCATCGACGGCATCGCCACGCTGGGACTTGAAGCGCTGCTGCTGGCCGTGGCTGGATGTGCCGGCAGCGCACTGCTTGCATGGGTGCTATGGTGGTGGAGCCGGCGCACGAAAGGAGGTGCGTCGTGAAAGGTAGCCTGACCATCGTGGCATTCTTCGCGCTGGGCATCGCCTGCGGCCTGTGGCACTGGTTACCCGACTGGAACTGGAGCGACCTGGGTTTCTACACGTTGTGCGCCCTGTTGTTTTGCGTGGGATTTAGCGTGGGAGGTAACGGCGAGTTGTTGCGCAGCTTCAAGCGTCTTGACCGCCGGTTGATGCTGATACCGCTCATGACCATCACGGGCACGCTGGCCGGCAGCGCCTTCATTGCCTTTGCGCTGCCACACCGCTCGCTGAACGACTGCCTTGCCGTGGGCTCAGGATTTGGTTACTACTCGCTCTCGAGCATCCTCATCACGCAGTATCAGGGCGCTGAACTCGGCACCGTGGCGTTGCTGGCCAATGTGGTGCGTGAAATATTCACTCTGCTTGGCGCACCCTTGCTGGTACGTTTCTTTGGCCCGCTGGCCCCCATTTCGCTGGGAGGTGCCACCACAATGGACACTACCCTACCCGTTATCACTCGCTACTCGGGCCGTGTTTTTGTGCTGCTCTCGCTCATGCACGGCTTCGTCGTTGATTTCTCGGTTCCCTTCCTCGTCACCCTTTTCTGCTCGCTGTAAGCAAGTTCATCGCCAAAAGGAAGGCACGAACAAGGCGATGATGGTCATGATTTCAAGCCTACCCGCAAGCATGAGGAACGACATTATCCACAAGCCCGAAGATGGCAAGAAGTCGTAGGAGCCGGTGATACCAGTCACGCCTGCACCAAGGCCATTGTTCGACACGCACGAGAAGGAAGAGAAGAAAGCATCAACTATGGGGAATCCCTGCGCCACGAGTACCAATCCTCCAAAGACAATCAACAAGGTGTAGATGACCATAAAAGCGAAAATTTCGCTCCCTTTCTCATTGTCGATAAGTTGCTCGTTGACACTGATTGAGCGCATAAGACGCGGGCGGATATAACGCTTGACCACCAGTACGAAATTCTTGTGAAGATAGAGCACGCGGTCCACCTTGGCACCGCCCGTGGTGGAACCGGCACAAGCCCCGATGTACATCATAAAGAAAGTGAGGGTGAGCACGAAAAAGCCCCATCCCTCCCAATCGCCGGCGCTGAAGCCCGTAGAGGTAACCGCCGAGACGATGTGGAACAGCGGGTCAACCGTGACACTTTGCCAGCCGGCGTAATTACCGCGAGCCACGATTGCTATCACCACGCTCACATAGAAAACAATTATCATCGTCACATAGGCCTTGAGCACATCGTTGCGCCACAATCCACGACCACGCTTCTTGGCTGTGGCCAGGATGAGGCTGAAACTCACACCACCAACAAACATAAATGCCGTGAGCACCACCTTGATGTAAGGTGAGTGGAAGGCTGCTATGCTGTCGTTGCGCGTTGAGAAACCGCCTGTGGAAATGGCCGTAAAACCCTGACACACACTCTCAAAAAAGCCCATAGGGCCAAGCCACAACATCACCACGAGCAACAGTGTGAGGAAACTATAGAGCCCCCACAGGATTTTAGCCGTGCGTGAGATGCGCGCCCCCAGCTTGTCGTGGGTAATGCCCGTGGCCTCGGCATGGAACAGGATGAGGCTGCCGCTATTGTTGAGCGCCGGAATGAAGGTGAGCGTGAAAATGATGATGCCCAGGCCGCCCACCCACTGTGTGAGCGCCCGCCACAACAGAATGCCATGACTGCAAATCTCCACATCGCGGATGACGGTAGCTCCCGTGGTGGTAAACCCCGACATGGCCTCGAAAAAAGCCTCGCTCACATTAAGCGGTGTGGAACACAACAGAAAAGGCAACATACCGAACGTCGAGAACACAATCCACGCCACCGAGGCCAACAACAGGCCGTCGCGGCGGTACAGCTTACGGCTCTTGGGGCGCACCATGTAGTTGCACGCCACACCCATAGAGGCAGTCACCGCCAGGGAAATCACAAACGCCTTCCAGTCGTCCTCTCCCTTGTAGAGACACACCAAGAGCGGCAAAGCCATGAAAATGGCCTCGACCATGGTCAGCTGGCCCAGCACCCGTAATATCATCGCGAAGTTGATACCACGATGGGCCGCCAGTGTCTTCGAGTGGTGTGACATATCAATTGAATAGTTTTTTAGCCTTTTGCAACGCGCCCGCAAAACACATCACGAGCACCGTGTCGCCGCTGGCGAAACAAGTCTGCCCGGTCACGAGCATGCTCTTCCCATGGCGAATCATGCCGGCGAACGTGAGTTCTTCGGGCAAATTCAAGTTTTTCACCACAGCTCCGTTAAGGCGCGAATTGTCCCTTATTTCCAATTGGACCACCTCGGCATCGGGCAACGCAAGGCATTTTGCCGAGGCCACACCCGCATCAATCAACAGCTGGAACACGGTGTTAGCCACGAGCATTTGCTTGTTCAGGATGGTTTCGATGTAGAACGATTCGGCCATGTTGATGAACTGCATCTTTTCCACCTCGGCGATGGTTTTCTTCACCCCCATCTCGCGGGCGAGCAGGCATGTGAGCACATTCTCGGAAGCGTTCTTGGTAAGCGCCACAAACGCGTCGGCCTGCTCGATGCCAGCTTCGTCGAGCGTCTCGAGCTCGGTAGGCTCACCATGAATCACGTCGCACAGGTGCGTTTGGCTTATCATGCGTTGGCACACCTCGATGTCGCCATCGATTACCGTGAAATTAAAATCTTGGGCACCGTTTTTCACCGTGAGCTCTGCAGTTTTGCCACCGCCCGCAATCAACACTCGCTCTATGCTTTGGCTCGTTTTTCCAGTGAGCCTCGCCACATCATTAACATTCGCAGGCGTGGTGGCAACATACAGGATATCGTCGGGCAGCAGCATTTGGTTGCCTTTGGGGATGAGGGTGGTTTGCGCACGACGTATGGCTGCCACATGGAAAATACGGGCGTCACTCCCGAGTTCGCGCAAGTATTTGCCGGCAAGGGGCGCCTCCTTTGAAAGCCTCACTCCCAAGAGCACCATTTCGCCCTTGTTGAACTCATACCAGTTGCATGCCCACGAATGTCGTAAAGACTCAACAATTTCCTGCGAAAGAAGATATTCAGGATAAATGACATTATCCACGCCCATGCGCCTTATCACCTCGCGGTTGTCGGGGGCAAGATAATCGACACGGTCCACGCGCGCCACGGTCATCTTAGCCCCTATCGACTTTGCCAAGCCGCAGGCTACGAAATTGCGCTCAGCCACTTCGGTGGCAGCGATAAGCAGGTCGCAAGTGGCGGCTTTTGCTTGACGCAACACATTCAGGTCGATGGCATCGCCCACCACGGTCATTAAGTTGTGCTCAGTGTCGAGCAGGGAGAGTTTCGTGACATCCCTGTCCACGATATAAATATCCATGTGCTCTTCCGCGAGGTACTTGGCCAAGTGAGACCCCAGGGTGCCCGCTCCAATAATCGTTATAATCATCGTAGTTTAATCAATTGTCTTTCCCGTCACAATAACGGTATTGGGTTATTTCAAATTCCGTATATACCGCAAAAATACAACAATAATTTAGAACTTATACAATATTTCGCAATTTTATTAAATAATCACACAATATACTATGAAACGCTATTTATATAAAATGGCGAGCCGCGCTTGGAGGCGCGGCCCGCTTTGCTTGAGGTAAGTAGAAAAGAAATGATGTCGTTTACTCTCGACTCATTAGGCGTTCTTAGCCTTCTCAACGATGGCCTTGAAAGCCTCGGGGTTGTTCATAGCCAGGTCGGCGAGCACCTTGCGGTTGATTTCGATGCCGGCCTTGTGGATGAGACCCATAAGTTTCGAGTAAGAGAGGTCTTCGAGACGTGCGGCGGCGTTGATACGCTGAATCCACAGTGCGCGGAAGTTCCTTTTCTTGTTCTTGCGGTCGCGATAAGCATAGGTGAGACCTTTTTCCCAAGTGTTCTTGGCAACGGTCCACACGTTTTTGCGTGCGCCAAAGTAACCTCTTGTAAGTTTAAGAATCTTTTTACGTTTAGCCCTTGAGGCAACGTGATTTACTGATCTAGGCATTTTAAAAAAATTTGATTGTGAACGATAGCGGCCGCCGCGCTTAAGCCTGCAGGCTCTTAGTTGCTACCCATTCGGTTAATAAAATGTTGTAAAATCTCTTGAGATTAAAAGCGAAGTGCTAAAAGTGAATTACTTGAGCATGAGCATCTTGCGCACTTGGTCGCGGTTCGCCTTGTCGACGATGCTGGTGTGCGTGAGGTTACGCTTTTGCTTCTTGGTCTTCTTCGTCAGGATGTGACTCTTGTAAGCATGCTTTCTTTTAATCTTTCCTGTTCCGGTAAAGGAAAACCTTTTTTTGGCACCGGAATTAGTCTTAACTTTTGGCATTTTGTTTGTAGTTTTTTAAAATATTATTAATCAATATTGGGACCAGGCACTTACCAAACCTGATGCCCTTTCTTTTTTCGTTTTGTGGTCACGCCTCGGTTTCGGCTGCCGGCGCCTCGGGCTGTTCGCCTTCGGGCAGGCTCGTCGGGGCGGTTTCTTTTTTCTTCGAAGCCTGTTTCTTGGGCGAAAGCATGATGGTCATGCGTTTTCCCTCGAGCACGGGCATCTGGTCGACTTTAGCATACTCCTCAAGATCGTTGGCGAATCGCAGCAAAAGCACTTCGCCCTGTTCCTTGAAAAGAATGGAACGTCCCTTGAAAAAGACGTAACTCTTGACCTTGGCGCCTTCTTTAAGGAAACCGATGGCGTGCTTGAGCTTGAAGTTGTAGTCGTGGTCGTCGGTTTGTGGTCCGAACCTTATTTCCTTGACCACCACTTTAGTAGCTTTAGCCTTTTGCTCCTTTGCCTTCTTGCGCAGCTGGAACTGGTACTTTTGATAGTCCATGATTTTGCACACGGGTGGCTGAGCCATAGGGGCAATCTCGATAAGATCGAGCTCAAGGTCCTCGGCCATCTGCATGGCTTTGGCAATGGGATAAATGCCCTCGGTGACATTGTCGCCGACGACTCTCACCTGAGGAGCGGTAATCTCATCGTTGATGGCCAGCGAGGTTTTCTCGTTGTCCCTGCCCCTGTTGTTGCGTGAGCGGTTGCGCGCACCGGGCTTGGCGCCGCCGGGCCTTTTAGGTCCGTAGAAAGGTTTTTTCTGCATTCAGTAAGGGTTAAATTTTTGTCATTTCTTTCACTTCGCGAGCGATATTGTCGGCAAAGATAGTAATTTTTTCTGAACCGAGGTCAATTCCACCCTGTTTTCTTACCGAAACTTCTTCACTTGCAGCCTCTTTTTCTCCCACAATCACCAAATAAGGTATGCGTTTGAGCTCATTATCGCGGATTTTGCGGCCGATTTTCTCGTTACGTCCGTCCACAAAAGCGCGAATTTCATGCTCATCGAGCACCTGGGCCACATGCTGGGCATAGTCGTTGTACTTCTCGCTGATGGGGAGTACCACCACCTGGTCGGGCGCGAGCCACAACGGGAGCTTGCCGGCGGTGTGCTCAAGCAACACGGCGATGAAACGCTCAAGCGACCCGAATGGCGCGCGGTGAATCATGATGGGGCGGTGCTTCTCGTTGTCGGCGCCGGTATATTCGAGCTCGAAACGCTCGGGCAGGTTGTAGTCTACCTGGATGGTGCCAAGCTGCCAGCGGCGTCCCAGCGCGTCCTTGACCATGAAGTCGAGTTTGGGGCCATAGAACGCGGCCTCGCCCTCTTCCTGTCGGGCGGGCAATCCCTTTTCGGCGCAAGCCTCGATGATGGCGTTTTGCGCTTTTTCCCAGTTTTCATCGCTTCCCACATATTTTTCCTTATTCTTGGGGTCGCGCAGCGAAATTTGCGCCTCATATTCAAAGCCGAAAACGCCCAGGATGTGGTTGATGATGTCCATCACCCGCAGGAATTCGCCCTTGAGCTGGTCGGGAGTACAGAAGATGTGGGCATCGTCTTGACAGAAGCAGCGCACTCGCGTGAGTCCATGCAGCTCGCCACTCTGCTCATAGCGGTAAACAGTGCCGAACTCGGCCAACCGCAGCGGCAGGTCGCGATAGCTTCGCGGCGATGTGCGATATATTTCGCAGTGGTGAGGGCAGTTCATGGGCTTAAGGAAGTATTCCTCGCCCTCCTCGGGGGTGTGGATGGGCTGGAACGAGTCCTTGCCATATTTCGCGTAGTGTCCCGATGTGACATAGAGATTCTTGTTGCCGATGTGGGGCGTGACCACCTGGAGGTAACCATATTTCTTTTGCAGTTTAGCCAGGTAGTCCTGCAGGCGGTTGCGAAGCGCGGCGCCTTTGGGGAGCCACAAGGGCAATCCCGGTCCCACGTTTTGCGAGAAGGCGAAGAGTTCCATCTCCTTGCCAATCTTGCGGTGGTCACGTTTTTTGGCCTCTTCGAGCAGTACAAGGTATTCGTCGAGCATGGCACGCTTTGGGAACGAGATGGCATAAACGCGCAACATCTGCTTGCGTTTCTCGTCGCCACGCCAGTAAGCGCCGGCGAGCGAGAGCACTTTCACGGCCTTGATGGGCGCCGTGGTGGGGATGTGCGGGCCGCGACACAGGTCGGTGAAATTGCCCTGCGTGTAGGTGGTAATGGTACCGTCCTGCAGCTCGTCGATAAGTTCGCACTTATAGTGCTGACCGCTACCGCCAAAGAACTTGAGCGCGTCGGCTTTAGAGATGTCGCGACGCACGACAGCCTCTTTGCGAGCCACGAGCTCGGCCATTTTCTTCTCAATCTTGGGGAAATCGGCTTGGGTTATTTCATGCTCGCCCGGGTCGATGTCATAATAGAAACCATTCTCGATAGCCGGACCGATGCCGAACTGCACGCCGGGATACAACTCCTGCAATGCTTCGGCCAAAAGGTGGGCCGAGGTATGCCAAAAGGCGTGCTTGCCCTCGGGGTCATCCCACTTGAAAAGCTTGATGTCGGCATCCCCGTTGATGGGGCGCGAAAGGTCCCATTCCTCATCGTTGACGCTTGCGGCGAGCACTTGACGTGCCAGCCCCGAGCTGATACTTTCGGCCACTTGAAGCGGCGTGGTTCCGTTCTCGAATTGTTTTACGCTTCCGTCAGGAAATTTAATGTTAATCATAAAACTGATTTATTGTATTTAGTTATTTGCCCGTGCGACACGAATGCACTGGCGATTATCTTCACAAAATTGGGTGCAAATTTACTATTATTTCCGCAAATAGCACCGATTTCCAAGTGAATTTTTCACAAGAAAGTGTAATTTCGTCAAAATTATGTTATTGTCATCTATTAAGAGACGAGAGCTTATTGGTTGAATTCTTTTTTTTTCTTACCTTTGCGCCAAAATTTGGAAGAGAACAAAAAATGAAAATCTGGTTTGACTTAACAAACTCTCCCCACGTTCATTTTTTTCGTGACATGATAGCCGAGCTCAAAGAAGAGGGCCACGAGATTCTTGTCACCACGCGCGACCAGGCCAACACGATTGACCTTCTCAAGCTTTATCACATCGACTACATGGTGGTTGGAAGCTCTTACGGCAAGAAATTGTCAAGCAAGGTTAAGGGCAACATCAACCGCGCCAGGCAACTGGCGAAAATCATCAAGCGCGAAAAGGTGGATGTGGCCATCTCGCAAAGTTCGTTCACCTCGGCCATTGCCGGCCGGCTGGCGGGTGTGCCCACCATTTACACTAACGATAACGAGCACGCCATGGGCAACAAGGTAAGTTTCGTTTGCGCCCATCACATTTTCATTCCCGAGTTTATCCCTGTCAACAAGGTCACCAACCTGCTTGTGTCGAAAAAGAAGGTACAGCAATATCCCGGTGTAAAAGAGGGCATCTACCTGTGGCGCAAATACCTGGGGAACGGTAACGCGGCGAGCGCGGCGCGAAAAAAGATTTTCCTCAGGCCCGAGCCTTACTACGCCCAATACTACAAGGGAAAAGAGAATCCGTTCGACGACGACCTTGTCGCGCTCAAGGACGAGTTTGACATCGTGGTCCTACCCCGCGACAAGACACAGGCCGAGCATTACAAATCGCCCAGGTTCAGCGGCATCACTGTGGCCGAAAAGCCACTCACACTCGACGAAATCGTGAACGAGTGTCAGCTCTTCATCGGGGCTGGCGGCACGATGACGCGCGAAATGGCCGTCATCGGCATCCCCACCATCTCCATCTACCAGGACGAGTTGCTCGACGTGGACCGCTACCTCATTGAGCAAGGGCTCATGACACACAATCCGCAGGTGACCGCTCAAGAGATAAGGGAGGCCTATAGCCACGCCACGTCGCACGGACCTAACGCGATTCTGCTGGAACGAGGCCGCGAGACCTATCACATGTTCAAGGACAAACTATTATCGCTAAAAAAATAAACAAACCATACAAATAAAAAAGATATGATTAAAGTTGCAATTATCGGATTAGGGAAAATGGGAATGAGCCATTGTGCCATTCTCGGTGGACACCCCGATGTGGAGGTGGTGGCAATGTGCGACACCGACAGCTTGCTGCAATCGGCATTCAAAAAATTGACCCACATCGCTTGCTACACCGACTACAAGCTCATGATTGACGAGACCAAGCCCGACGCGGTGTTTGTCGTCACCCCCACCCGACTCCACTACGAGATGACGATGTATGCCATGGAGAAAGGCTGCCATGTGTTTTGCGAGAAACCCTTCAGCCTGACCCTTGAAGAAGGCTATCAGATGGTGGCCTTGGCCAAGGTGAAGAACCTGGTCAACCAAGTAGGTTACGTGAACCGCTACTTCGGTACTTTCAACGAGATGAAACGGTTGCTGGCCACCGGCATCATCGGGACGCCCTTCCACTTCTTCGGCGAGAACTATGGCCCCGTAGTGCTCAAGAAGAAGGGTGGCACCTGGCGCAGCAAGAAAGTGGCCGGAGGCGGTTGCCTA
Organism: uncultured Prevotellaceae bacterium; assembly: GCA_947169265.1. Lineage (GTDB taxonomy): Bacteria > Bacteroidota > Bacteroidia > Bacteroidales > Muribaculaceae > Sodaliphilus. The sequence goes on along the minus strand of CAMVPC010000013.1, from coordinate 21,944 downwards.
ATGGACTATGCTGCCCACATCCTCGACCTGGTAACGTATATCACCGGACAGACCATCACCGGCTGCCGCGGCACCTTCATGCCCTCCATCTTCTCGAGCGAGGTTGAAGACGCCGTTTACTCGACACTTGAGCTCGAAAACGGACTGCGTGGGCAACTGGCGGTGAACTGGAGCGACCCGGTGCACCGCAAGGCTACCACATCGCTCAAAATCGAGGGCGACAAAGGCAAGCTCGAAGCCGACACCACCACGCTCAAAATCTTCCTCAACGAAGCCAACGAGGCCGAGGGCCTCGAGAAGGGCTGGAACGTGAAATACATCACCGAGCTCACGCCGCAGGTTTATTTCAACCTGCGCGGCGAGGAGTTCTCGCAGGAAGATTTCCACTTCATCGAGTGTATTAAGAACGGCGACACGAAGGGCAACCGCTGCACGTTTGAAGAAGCGATGAAGACCGACAGCATTATTCACAAATTAATCAACGACAACCAATAAACCAGCCACTCACCATGATGATGGATAAAGTAATATTGGGCGACAACCAGTTTTTCGCCGTCAACCACTTGAGCGACGAACGCTCTCGCCAGCAAGCCATACGCTTCAAGGAAAACCAAGCAATCATCGACGTGCTCGACATCGCCATCGATTGCGGGGTGAACACTTTCATGTGCACCACCCACGACCGCATCGCCAGCATTTGCGACCACGTGAGAAAGAACCCCGAAAAATATAAGGACTTCAAGTTCCACCCGTGCATGCCCTACGCACACAAGTATGCCAACGCCGTCACCGAGCTCGGCATCATCGGCACCTTGAAAGCCTATATTCCGGGCAACATCCTCTCGGTGGCGTCGAAGGCCGGTATCGCTTACATGCGCAAGGATTTCCCCTCGCTCATGGAACTACTCGTCGACGCCGAAATGAAAATGTTCGCCGGCACTAAGACCCCGGTAATATTCCTGCAGAACGTTATCACCGACATGCTTATGGGGCTGGGCATGCGCGAGCTGCTTGTCCACTTCGCCGAATATGTCAAGAAAAAATATAATGCCGACGCCGGTTTCATCACGATGAACATGCCCCACCTGGTGGACCTGTGTGAGGAGGAAGGCATCAAGAATCCCGTCATCTGCTCCTCGATCAACAAGATTGGCTTCCGCATGAGCCCCTCAATCGAGAAGTACGAGGAATACTTGCGCAGCGACAAGGAGTTCCGCCCCATCGCCATGCAGTGCCTCGCCGCCGGAGCCCTCGGCGCTCAGGAGGCCATGGAATACGTGTGCCAGTTCCCCAAGATTGAGTCGGTCCTGTTCGGCGCCTCGTCGCGTGCCCACATCCAGCAGAACTACGACCTCATCAACAGCCTGCTGCGCCCGTAACGTCGTGCCGTATTGCGACCTAACGCACTCATTAAAACTATTTATCCCAATTTCCAGCATTATGAACAAAACCATCAAGACTATAGTCAGTTTGCTACTATTACTTGTTGCCTTACCCACTCAAGCCCAAGTGTCATCACAAAATGGCTGGTATGCCACCAACAAGACGCAAGATCTGGCCTTAATCTACTTTGGAGCGTCATGGCGCAACAAGTGGACCGTGGATGATTTCAAACCCATTGTAACCCACACCTTCATTGATGGACACACCGACTGGTTTTTCCCGGGTTTCTTGTTCCTTGAGCTTGACTACAACGGAAAAACTATTGGCCTGGGATTCGGCAAGGAAAATGCCACCAGGCTTGATTGGGAAAAATATATCAACCAACATTTCATGGCCGACCGCGGCTTCCACGCTCTTGACGAGTGCATCGAACAATATAAGCGGATCATTGGGCCACCACCTTTCAAGCACAAAATTGTGGTTGTCATCCCCACTCCCGTCAAGGACTTCATGGACTGGGGAAAAGCAAATGGACGCAACCTCTATTTCAGTCGCGACAATGACCGCGTCGCCGCTGTCAAGTGGTACATTGACACGTTCCTCGCACGCTGGCGGCAAGAGAAATTCAAAAACATCGAGCTTGACGGCTTTTACTGGAACGAAGAGTCGACCCGAGGCGTCGCGAGCATCGTGCGCCCCGTGAGCGAAGTCGTTCACAAGACCGGCCTGCTCTTTTACTGGATACCCTATTTCAACGCCTATGGCGCGTTGTCGTGGCGGGAACTCGGCTTTGACATCGCTTACCTGCAGCCCAACTATTTTTTCCGTCCGGGGCGACTGGACAAATCACGTCTTGAGGAGACATGCCAAACGGCAAGACAGTATGGCATGGGGCTTGAGTTTGAATTTGACTATCAGTATTTCAACGATAGGGATACATTCCATCCGCGCGCCATTGACTACCTTGACTCCTACGAGCGCAACGGCGTGTGGGAAAACAGCGCTGTGGCCTATTATTTTGGGGCGAAAACGCTCAATCGTTTAGCCGCCAGCGACGACCTTATTGACAAGCAACTGCTCGATCGCTGGGCCGGCTATGTGGTGGAGCGTAATAATCGCAATCGCCAGCAGCAAGCTACAAAGAACTACAACATTCAAAGCGAAAGTAACAAAACCCAGTATGGCAGAACACCGCCCAACTTGAAACGGGGAAATCGCAAACTCAACCCTGAAGATTGGCGATTTTAACAACCCCAATCAGGAATAAGAATAAAACTTTAATCGCGCCGGGCACTTACACCTCGGCGCGATTCATTATATATCGTGCGGGAGAATTATAGTTGAGCACTTTGGCCGGAACTCCGGCCGCAGTCGCACCCGAAGGTATATCTTTATTAACCATCGAATTAGAACCAACGGTCACATCATTGCCAATCGTCACGCCTCCCACCACCGAGGTCAGTGGGCCGATATACACATTGTCGCCAATAGTGGCGTGACAGGCGGGGTCATTACTCCCAATATTAACAAATTGGCTGATATTCACATTATTCCCGATTACCGTCCGCCCATTAATCACAATGCACATTCCGTGACTCAAATATAAGCCATAGCCAATCTTGCACCATCGTTTGATATCAATATGATATTTGATTGAATAATGATGGTGCATCACTATACCCAACGGGCGGGTCAAAAAATTCCCATAGCGCGCGAGACGCAACCAGAACGAATATTTGTAGCCGGGTATTCTACCAAACAATGCCTTGCTAACCAACGTCACAATCCCGGCCTTACGGCAACCGGTATACCTGCAGTAGTCACTTCTTACGAATCTTAAAAATGTCATAACAGGAGCAGAATTAAATCGTTCAAGAAAAATCCGGGGTTGTTAAATCATACCACACTAATAGCACAAAGAATTTACAGCTTAATCAAATCTCCCAACATTCGCTGGATTTTCAATGATCGATAATAATCGAAACCAGGGAGGAAAGAAAGTTCGCCAAAAACCGGTTTACCTTCAATCTCATACAAGTCCACTCTAACATACTTAAATCCCTTGCAAAGCACACTTGCGATTTCAATCATTTTATCAAGGCTCTGTGGCTTATCAACATAGCCCGGATAACTAAACCGTTCGTTATACGGTTCTTCATCATACATTTCGGGGTGCGGATTCCATTGCAAGTCATAGTGCATCTTTGACGTCCTGTGGCTATTGGTTGTACGGTCACCCATAGTAACACAGCTGTGAACCTTGCCTTCAAAACAATTAAACTTATAGTCAGTCAAGCCCTTTGTGGGATCATTTTTATCTTGGACCAGCAACTTTTCGGCAATAATCAGCGGTTTAATGCGCGAATAATGTGGCTGGCTTGTCATGTCGCCATATCGATGCTTGAGCCACCGGTTGAGCTGTCTTATTGCCCCATGCACATCAAGTTTTGTCTTATCATGCACAATGATATTAGTGGTACAGGCATTATTTGTCTTGAGCACGAACGACTGTGGAAGCGCATCAAAATCAATATCCTCGGCACGCTCATACACGCCATATATCTCATTCAAAATATCATCGCTACCCCATTTATTAATTACGTAGTCGCGCACGGCATACTTGTCGGATGCCGTGGTCCATTCTGTGGTATCGGTATTGAACGAGAGCCATATAATTTTCTCGTTAAACAGCTGCGGGTCTTTTAAATTTAATTTCCACTTTGTGAGATGCCGATACCTGAGAGCCATTATTGTCTTAGGCATCTTAGCGAAGATCGGCGCCAAGAAATTAAGGCGCATGTAAATAGTATCATTCGTCATTTCAGCACTGAATTATAGCAAGCTTTTAATTGTTGTTCCACACTATCTTTTAGAAATGGTTGCGACAAGCGCTGTGAGCACTCGCCATATCGTTTGAGCAACGAAGGGTCGTCCAAAAAAGAATCAATCGCCTGTACCAATTCTTGACTATTGCCGGGCGAGATGAGCCTTCCGTTTTCTCCATCGTGAACTATCGATGGAATTCCGCCCACTCGTGAGGCGATAACAGCCTTAGAATAGGTCATAGCTTCAAGAATCGAAATGGGCAGCCCCTCGGCGTAAGAAGGCAACACAAATACATCACATTGATTAAGCAACCGCTGCTTTTCCTCACCTGCCACCCATCCCTCATATCGCACAATCGCGTCGAGTTGAGCTTCGGCAATAACTTGTCTCAAGCGCTCCACGTCACCATTACCCGCCACATGAAAGACAAGCCGTCCCGCATATTTTTCTTTATTCTCAGCAAGCAATCCAATGAGGTCAAACACACCCTTCGCTTCGTTTATAAGGCCCAAGAAGAGCAAATGCAGTTTCCCGTCATCAGCCATCTCCACGGGGTGCGGAGCAGGTATCAAGTTGTTCACAACCCACACATTGTCATGTCCCAGGTCATGAGCATAGAAACGTTTCCACTCATCGGACAAGGCTATAATCGCGTCACATTGAGCCAACGCCTTCTCGACAAAAGGCCGGTTGCGCTCATAATAGTCCTTGAATCCGCCACCATGAATATGCATTATCACCTTGTGACGCATAAAACGGGCTAATCTTGCGAAATAAACCGAACGGCGAAAACTGTTGCGAGATGCCGTGTGAATGTGGACCACCTTGATTTTGCGGTCAAAAAGCAAGCGGCAAAAGGTTTCCACTAAGGCCCACAGCATTATCCACAATTTCTTGGGTTTGTTCCCGTCGGCCGAGTTGCGTACGAACTTAAAGGGCTCAAAAAGCAAGCTATCATAGCTTGACAACACCTGAGCTATTCCACCTCGCGGTGGCTTATAATCGCAGCCTATCGTCAATATCTTCTCACAAATCTCCTTATTCATCATTCAATCCAAAACACTGAGTAGCCTATTATTCAAGCCTATTCGGGCTTTGATTTTCCAAACATTAATAATCTTTTCACTTTACGCTTAAAATTAATAATGGCAATCGTGGCTTTAGGTCCTATAACACTACGTACCTTTTTTTTCAAATGTACATACCACGGCATCCACGAGGAAGCATAATGATGAATCGACACCGACTCGGGCTGTAATTCCAAAGCATGCCCCACCGCGGTTGTAGGATTAAAGTAAGCTTTAGGATAAATTGTAATGCCTCTCACCTGTTGCATTTCATCCACATCACGCAAACCGAGGCGGCGCAACACCTTTGTCGTGTGGGTCACTACCGTTTCCAGATTTTTCATGTCGAGCGTATAATGGATTCCATTATAGTAATCCAAAATCTCTTTATACACCTCATGGCCTTTCTCACATGCCAACCCAAGGCCGGGCGCCACCTGGAGGCCATTCACATCGCTCGACACATTCTCGGCGGCCATAAAGGCACCGCGAGATATAATCTCGTCAAATGGCGCGATGATTTCGACATCAGTATCGAAATAATAGCCGCCATAATTATATAGTATCCAGAAACGCGCATAGTCGCTCACAAAAGCATATTTCTTAGCTTGATAAGCTTCGGCCACATAAGGAGCGATATTGAGGTCGAAATTGTCTTCATTCCACAATTTCAACTCAAAATCGGGAAGATATTTGCGCCATGAGGCGATACACTTGCGGGCCAGTTTGGGTAATGGTTTACCGCCAAACCAACAATAATGAATTACCTTAGGAATCATAGCTATTATCAATTAACGCGACATTCTCACTCGTGGGCTGAGGAACTACTCGGATATTCATCAGTCGATAATCCTCATCGTATATAGGAATAAACACCGATAACAAAATCGGTAGCAGGAAAAAGCTCCCCTCATATATATAAGAATAAGTAAACGAAATCAGCATCAAGTTGACAAATAGATAGAAAGCTATCGAAAAAAACAATTTGTTCTTTCGTCGCTTCCAGTACATGCGTATCAACGGGATGTAGAAAAACAACACTAAAAGCGCAGTCCCCACATATCCAAATCGAAGAAAGAGTGGAGACCAGGCGATATCTCCACTATCGACCTGGCTTACCGGACCATCCCAAGAAGACCGCAAGCCAATTATAAACACACTTGAGGGGAAATCTTTTTCTTGGATAAAACCAATGCCTAAAACTTGATACTGCAGTTTTCTGTCAATATAATCCATGCGCTCATAGAGCATGAGCATGCGCATCGAGAACGTTCCCTCAACTTTACCGCTGGCGATGTTGCTGCGTTCATCGGCAGCTTCTTCCATGCGACGACTCAATATATTATCAGTCGAGAATAAGATAACAATTGCAATAAACAACACCGATATGCCGGCCAACTTGCGATATGAGAAACGTCCACTGAACAAGAATGACACAAGAATAACAAGAAAATAGGCAATTGAGAGCGAACGGGAACCCGACATCAATATATTCAATAAGATAATGCCTATCGAAAGCCATTTCTTCCAAGGGCTCTTATAATAGTCATTTAACAGGAGCAACACCACAAATAATGACAAAATCCATGGAATGGGCGAACGCGATGAGAACTCGTTCACTTTATACAAGGACAAGATTTCAATAGACGTTAGTTGCTGAAAAATGATTAATGCCGAGAGCAAAACAGATAATGCCACAATATACTCGACCAACTTCTTTATTTCAATGGGCTTGAAATAGCCGACGCAAAACACCATGCCTATCGGCACCCACATCCTGAAAACCCTGGCGACAGAACCTATCTTATCATGGTTTATCCAAATGTCGACAATCGCGGCAATTACAAAAAACACCACAAATATTACCGCTCCTCGCTTAACTGTCTTGAGCTGTTTGATGGGATTATGATGGCGGACCAGCATCAAAGTCAACAGCATAATAGCCATTAACACATTTGCCACATCCACATAATTATGCACAAACAAAAATTCAGACCCGGCTGCTCCTGTAAAAGTAAACGAATTGTAGAAGCCAAAGATAATGAGTAGCGGAATTGACATCCTGCGCATCAATATCAAGACCAGGGCGATTATGAATAAGAACAATTCCCACATAAGCCACTAATAAACAACTCTTAAGTATATATATTGAACAATGGCGTGAAGTGAGTAGGCCAACAAAACCGCGAGCGCCACGCCCGTTGCACCCATCCCTGAATGTAGAAAAACGATGGTTAACACGACCATTGTTACTGCCCACAAGATATTAAACCCACACCACTGCCACATGCGCGACAAACTTGTAATTGCCACTCCAAACAAATTGGACGCGGCATTGAACACACAGGAGCCTGCCAATATAACCATTGGGAGGGTATTGGTATATCTCTCACCGTAAAATGTCAAAATAACACCACTCAACAAGGAAATAGCCAAAGCTCCCACTAACGCAATGGCCATATTTAAAGACAAATTCACATTCAGCACACGCCAAAATTTATTCTTGTCGCCACGTTCAATACTCGACAGAACAGGTAATGCCACTTGGCTCACCATGGCAGGAATAAACAACATTAACATGCGCCATTGGTCGGCCACGTCATAGTCGGCTACATCCTCAAAACTTCCTGTCGCGTTCTTAAGCAAAGTGCGAATCATCCAAAAGCCCGGCACAGCGAGCAAGGATGATATCGTTGCCGGCAACGTAAATGTGAACAGCAACTTGACATCTTTCTTTTCAATAGAATGTATTGAGGGGTTCAAGTCCAGTTTCCTGAAATTCTTTTTAATCGACAATTGGTCTAACACGATTAACAGGATATAGGCTACCGAAAAACCTATCACCGCACCTAACACGCCATCTTGCAGATAACGGACACCCCAATAACCACCGCCAAGAATTGCCAGCGCCTGTATTGAACTCATCACAAAACCATTTATGGCCTTAGCTTTGAAATCCTCAAAGCCCGACAGTGCGCCTTCTTGCGCATAGTTGTAGATAATAAACACTAAAGCCAAAGCGGCAATCTTGAGCGAAGGAACCAATTCGGGCGCAGCCAGGGCATTAATTGCCAATACTTTTGATAACGAAAGCACTAACACGCCAATCACCATTGCCAGAACCAGTGAGAAAACCACCGTGAGCATGTAAATGGATGGGATTCGTTCCTTATTTTGCGACCTATATTCGGCAATATACTTCGTAGCCATCAACCCCATGCCTGCGCTTCCCACAATCATAAACATGTTAATAGTGGACTTGACCATTCCATACTGGCCATAGCTTTCCTTGTCCAAGACATATCGAGCCAGCAGGATTCCCGCCAAAAGCGTCAACACCTTCGAAGCCACCGTGCCCGCAAAAACCCAACTTGTTCCCGATGCCATGCGACGTCCCAGGTCGCTTTGTATCAGCGCCTGTTTTATTGATGCCAATTTCCCGGTCAAACTCATTGGTTTATTGGAAGAAATAAAAATGGTACAACATTTTATCGGATATGTGCATATACGCGCACTTATAAAGTATGACATAAGTACTTACACACGCCAATATACAAAGTGCGGTCAAGACAAAATATTGTTTCTTATCTTTCAGGTAAGCCATCGTATAAGCGAGCATGACCCACTGGAACACGTACAGATAGTCGCACGGACGTCGAAATATATAGTTCGTATTCAGCACCAGATTGTCAAAACAAACACATGCGAATGCCAGCACGAAACTCACGCCCAAGAACTTGTCATCTTTGAAATGAGTCTTCAGTTTAGGATAGTACCAAATGAACACAAGACTCAACAACACACTAGCGATGTGGTTAGGCCCCCAAGTATAGAAATGGAATTCGAGGTTTCTTAATGGTTCGAGCAGATAATCATAACGTTCGTACCCGGCCCAGTAAACCACATCGGGAATCCAAGTAAAGGCTTTGAACCAAATGGGATAAGCGCCCAGTGCTACACACAACAAGAAAACAACCAAATACCGCCAGCGATGGGGATTCTCACTCACAAGCAGCGGCGCGAAGTAGAACAAGGCTAAAAGTAGGGCAGACTTGTGGATAGTCATCGCAAACAACACCATCAAGAAGTAAGGCACAGGCTTTCGCTCGATGACCCATGGCATCGCCGCCATCAGCATGAAAGAGATAGTCCACTGGCGCATGAATGTCAACCAATTCAGGTTCATGGGGCCCAATATCAGCAACATACCCATCCACGGCAACAAGAATTTGCGGTCGCGAAGGGCAAAGTAGAACAAGGATGCTTGCGCCAGCGTCCACACCGCGAAAAAGAAGATGGGGCGGCAAAGGGTGAACGAAATAAGTTTATTTACACAGTAGTAACCTATTTCAAAGTTCTCACGGTTTTGGAACTCACCATATTTCAACAAGTCGTCGAACGACTTGTAGTACATCATGAAGTCATCGCCCACGTTCCATTTAAACCCTATCACCACAGTCACAAGGAAAATGGCAAGAAGAATCTCCCAAGAATAGAACGGCATGCGTGTCTTCTCCCCGTTGAGGGCCGATTCTCCTGTCGTCAAGCATAACTTTTGTTCGCGTGAATTGACATGATACCCCAGCAACCACAATGCGATTGCCAGCAGGGTATATACAATCACGCTTGTCAACATGGCTATATTCGATTACTTTCGACCGACAGGGATTAAATTGGGACTATAAAGGAAGCGAGTTATTTCTTGAAGATGCCGCAAAAATCAAGAATCACTTTATCGTCGCGCCAAGGCAAAGTCTTAAATTCGTTGTGGGCCGTGAGCAGAGCCACAATGTCGGCTTTTTCGTAGGCCTCGTCGTATGGCGTGAGCTTAAACACTTTGTGTTCCTTGATATTGGGTTCCACAACGAGGATGTTCGCGTTGTTGCACGACTGCATCACGGCGGTGGTAATACGTTTTGCGGGTGATTCACGCAAGTCGTCAATATTGGGCTTGAAAGCCAGTCCCATCATGGCCACCACGGGCGGGCGCTTGTGGTTGAGCTCAAAGCGCAACATGGCGTTCTTGATTTTTTCGACACACCAGCTGGCCTTGTAATTGTTGGTGGCGCGCGCCTGGGCGATGATGCGCGACTGCTTGGGGAAAGCCGCGGTAATAAAATAGGGGTCGACAGCGATGCAGTGTCCTCCCACTCCACAGCCGGGTTGCAATATGTTCACGCGCGGATGCTTATTGGCCAGGTTAATGAGTTCCCACACGTTGATGCCGGCCTGGTCACACACCATCGACAGCTCGTTGGCGAAGGCGATTTGCACATCGCGGCTCGAGTTCTCGGTGAGCTTGCACAGCTCGGCGGTGCGGGAATTGGTGCGGTGCAGCTTACCTTCGACAAACTGCGAGTAGAAAGCGATTGCCGCGTCGGTCGAGGCCTCGTCAAGTCCGCCGATGACACGATCGTTGTGGACCAGCTCATAAATCACATTGCCGGGCAACACGCGCTCGGGGCAATAAGCGATGTGAATTTTCCCGACAAGCTCGGGGCGCTCGGCGAGGATTATTTGCGCCATGGCCTCGGTGGTTCCTACTGGCGAGGTCGATTCAATGACAAACAGGTTGCCGGGCTTGAGATAAGGCAATACCATGCGTGTGGCATTCTCCACATAACTCACGTCGGGCTCGTGGTCGCCTTTAAAGGGCGTGGGCACGACGATGAAGAAGGCGTCGGCATCCTCGGGTTGCGTTGAGGCACGCAGGGAACCATTCTCTACCACATTGACGAGAAGGTCCTGGAGGCCGGGTTCCACAATGTGGAGCTTCCCCTCATTGGTGAGACGCACCACTTCGGGGTTGATATCAACACCCACGACCTTAACGCCGTGCTTGGCCGCTATTATCGCGGTGGGGAGGCCTATATAGCCCAGCCCCATAAAACATGCTTTCATTCTAAATAAATGTATCTGTTTCTGTTGTTGGTTTTATTTCTTGTCTTTGCTCTTGCGGTGGCGCGACTTCTTTCTCTTGTGGCCATAACCATAGCCATAGCCATAGCCATAGCCGTAACCATAGCCATACCCTGAGCCATAGCCGTAGACTGAGTCTCGCGACGACACGCCATTGAGAATGATGGCCATGTTTTTCAAGCGTTTCTCGGTGTAATAGCGCTCGATCTCGGGCAAGAAACGACGATCCATCAGTCCCACACGCACGATATAGAGGGTCATGTCGACATAAGCATTCACAATAGCCACATCTGCCACCACTTCCATGGGCGGGCAATCAATAAAGATGAGGTCGTACTGTTCTCGAAGCGTGTTGATAAGCGTTGCGAAGTTATCACTCAGCAGCAACTCGGTGGGATTCGGTGGAACCATACCGATGGGAAGGACATCCAGGTTTTGGTCATTCACACCTTTGACAATCAACTTGTCGAGATTTTCATCTATGCCGCTAAGGTAATCGGTAATGCCGTGGTCCACACCATCTCCACACAGGAAATCGGACATGGTACCCTTTCGCAGGTCAAGGTCAACAACCAGCACTTTCTTGCCCTTAAGGGCAAACGACACGGCAAGGTTAGCGGCCACAAAAGTTTTTCCTGACCCGGGGTTGGCCGATGTAAACAGAACCACCTTATTTTTTCCATCCTTACCCAGCATGAACTCGTAGTTGGTGCGTATCACACGGAAGGCCTCATTGATGATGTTACCGCTCTGCTCTTTAACGACAATCTCATGCTTATCCTTATAGCGGTAATTAAGGAACGAGAGCAATCCGGTGTGCTTCTTGTAAGACAGCGGCAGTTCACCCACAAATGGCACGCTCAACGCGTCAAGGTCTTTTCTTCCTCTCACGGTAGTCCTCAAGCCATGCATGATAATCAGCAACACTGCCGGCAAGAGAAGTCCTAAAGCCAAAGCGATAAAGACGACTTTTGATTTGACCGGCGCCGAAGGATATTTACTACCTGCCGGAGGATTAATCATCTTCGTATTATAAGAGGTAAACGCCTTTGACAGCTGATTTTCCTCACGTTTTTGAAGCAAGAAGATATAGAGTTGCTCCTTCACTTTCTGCTGGCGCTCCACGCCCAAGAGGTCGCGCGCTTGCGTGGGGTTGGACGCGATTCTCTCTTGCGTTTGGCTCGCGCTGCCTTGCAAGTCGTTCACACGGCCCTGCAAGTTAACCACAATATTATTAAGCGAAGCGATGATGGCCTGACGCATAGCCTCAATATTCTGCTCCAGGTCGGCCACAATAGGATTGCTGACGCTACTGTTCGACACGAGCGCGTTGCGTTGCAGCACACGGTCGTTATACACGCTTATTTGCTGCGCGATAGCTCCATTATCGATACCCGAATTAGCCGGCAGCACTTTATATCTGTTTGCCTCGTTCGAGAGCTGATTCAAGATATACTTTGCCATCGTGAGCTGATTGCTAAGCTCAAGCAGTTGCGCGCTGGTGGTCTCGGCTTTGTTCATGTTGATGCCTGCCGCCGCAACGACGTCGGGCACAAGGTGCTGGCTTTTGTAAGAAGAGATATTCGCATCCACGTCGCCAAGCTCCGATTGGATGGTCTGCAGTTCCACATCAATAAAGTCGGAAGTGCTCTCGGCCTGTTCATTAATATCCTTCACCCACATTTTGTTATACACATCGAAGAGGGTATACAACACATCCACCGCACGTTCGGGCGACTGGTCGTTATAAGTCAAATCGATTACACTCGACTTTTCGTTGTTCAGGTCCACACTCAAGCGTCCCACACAGGCATCGGTAGCGTCTTGCAAGCCGAAACGACGCACATAAATGGTTTTATCAAACTTTCCCGTATAGGCTTGGGTGGGCGACACAAGAATACTGCCCACAGGAGTTTGCACCACTTCGCCCATGGTAGCGGTTATCACCTTTTCTTTGTTTTTCTTAGCTGTCGATTCATCCACTTCTTCACCGGCAAGAGGAGTGTGCCAAAAATCAGACAGTTTCATCTTTCCGTCATTGAGAAGATCGATAGTAAAGAAGACACGTGTGTTTTCGTCCACATCGGGAAGCGTGACCTGAACCGGCAGGTTCTTTCCATAAAGGACCTTATCATAGAAAGTACCTTTCACCTTATATTCAATATCGAGATGCAGTTGCTTGACCACCTCCATCATATAGGTTGGAGACTGAAAAGTGACCATCTCGTTATACAAGTTGGTCCTGCCAATGCCGATGCCCATGCTCGAGAATCGGCTGAAGTCGGTCGACATGTTGTTCTTGTCGCGATCCTTGATAAGTACCGACGTGCGACGCACATAGGTGGGAGGAGTTGAAACAATATAATATCCAGCTATTCCCAAAGCCAGTATCAGTGAGAAAACGAACCAATACCACTTCGACCTTATCAGCAAAAGCGTGTCACGCAGGTTGAAGGCTTCTTCCTCGTTGGTTCCGCCATATCCACCGGGGTAGATATCATTATTGTTTGGATATTTTTTTGTAGTGTCCATTGGCTGTCAATTATTTGAAGATTAAGACAGAAAGAGAAGTGAGCACCGACACGAGCGAGAACCAGAACGAGGTAGAACGCACGTTGTTACCGTTGACCGTCGATTGGTTAGCCTTTGTCGAGTTGGGCTCAATATACACAATGTCGCCTTGTTTAAGATAGAAAGCGGGTGAATTATACAACTCGTTGGCATTAGTAAGGTTGACCCTATAAGCCACTTGCTCATCACCCAAGTCACGCATGACAAGCACGTTGTCGCGTTTACCGAAGATTGTCAAGTCGCCGGCACGGCTGAGCGCATCGACAATCGTAATCTTGTCTTGGTCAATCAAGAATCGGCCCGGATGGTTCACCTCACCCATAACCGAGAAATACAAGTCAATGAAATCAACTGTCACAGTGGCGTCCTTAAGCAGATTCTGGCCTATGAGTTTGTTGCGGATATGTTCGGCCACCTCGCTTCGTTTCATGCCGGCAATATGCTGGCGACCCAAGATGGGGAAATCGATAGTGCCATCGGGGTCGACCGTGTAGCTCGACACGCGGTTTGTCGACAGCATGCTATTAGTGGGTTGGTATTGGCTCACGATGTTAAGGTTAAAAATGTAAGCCAATTCGGGATTCTTACTACTCACAAGAATTGATAGTTTGTCGCCCGGCTGAATCTTGATATAATTGGGCACTTGGGTTTGTCCCACTGGACCCGTCTGCAGGTCTTGAAAATAGCCAAGCTTGGGAGTAGTGCAGGATCCCATCACGAGGAGCATGGCCGCGAAGATGATTAAGTTCTTAATTTTCATATCATTGTTTATTTGTTTGTTCAATTCTTTTAGTCAGAGCGATGTTGAACAACATCCACACACACAACGATACCACCAGCACGAGATTCACTTCGATGACCATGCTGAGCAGTACCATAATAAATATTAACGTGATTGACAGTATAATTATTGTGGCCAATGTGGCATGCTGCGACAAGCCCAAGTGCATAAACTTGTGATGCAGGTGGTTATTATCGGGCGCAAAAGGACTTTTCTTGTTTCGGATGCGGTGAAAGACCACACGCAACACGTCGTAGCATGGCAGTGTGAGCGGCGCGAAACCCAAGATAATGGCATTACCCCCCGGCAGAATGGGTGACTGTGACACCGCTTGCAAGCGAATCACTTCGATAGCTATCACAAGCAGAATCAGGCCCAGGAACGTGGAGCCTGTGTCGCCCATGAAAATTTTGTTTTTCTTTTTTTCGCTTCCTCCCAAATTGTAGCACATGAATACAATCAAGTTGGCCGCGAGCGCCACACAAGCCACCACATAAAGTGGCGATGGCGTATTTACGTTCCAGGGGAGCAATAGCATGAAATATACCAAGGCCAGCAAACTCAACGACGAAGCAAGGCCGTCGATGCCATCGATGAAGTTGATAGCGTTCACGATAAACATAAAGGTAAGCACTGTCACCAGATAACCGGTAATCGTGGGCAGTTCCTGCAAGCCGAGCACGCCATGTAGGTCGTCAATCCACGTGCCGGTGAAGCATAGAATAAGCCCCGCGATGATTTGTGAGCCGAACTTGACCATATAACGGAGGTCCTTCATATCATCAAGAAGGCCAAACGTGTACATAACCAATCCGGCGCCCACCACGCCACAAACCTGCAACATATTGTCGCCAAACTGCCGCAACAAGGGCCCGCCGGTCAAATAATCGGTCGTGATGGCCACGAACATGGTGAGCAACATGGTAGGAAAGAACGTCACCCCACCCAGTCGGGGAATATTACCGTGGTGTATCTTGCGCGGGTTCAGTTTGTCAAAATAGTTATGGCGGTAAGCCATTTTAATCACTCTTGAGAGCAAGAACCACGAAATGGTCAAGCCCAAGACAAAACATAGCGCAAGCAAAGTCCACTTTCCCATTTTTAACAGGTTTTAAAAAGTTGCCCGGTACACATTCCAGCTCGCGACCACAGCCACGAAGCCGGCTTCACATTGTAACTCGACATGGACATGCGACACGACCATGGCCCGCGGCTTTCGCCTCGTCCATCGGTGATTTGCCTTGCGGTTACGGGCAAATAGCCCGCTGTTTCGGCTCGTTCAAGCTCTATCGCCATCAAGGCCCTATTTTCAAAACAGAATATCATTACATATCCCTAATAGTCACACATCCAAAAGATTACACAACTCTTACATACCCTCTCACAAGAGGTAGCTAATGGGTGCGCAGTCTTTCATTTACTTTCTCTCTCGAGGTGTCACATAGTAAGAAAAGCAACCAAGTACACACCGAAAAAGCGTACAAAAGTACTCACTTTTTCGCAAACACACAAATTATTTACTGATTAACAAGCCAGCCAAGCGCCATTCACACTATAAATGAGCCAATTAAAGATACATTTCAATTCTCGATTCGCGAGCATTGACGCAAAAAGCGGGTCGCCCGCTCCCTGTGAGGGATATGGCGACCCGCTTATTTCGGGTTATTTGCAAATGGTAAGCTTTTTACATCATGCCGCCCATGCCGCCCATGCCGGGATTGCCGGCAGGCATTGGAGTTTCTTCTTTCTTCTCGGCGATGACACACTCGGTGGTAAGGAACATTCCGGCTATTGAGGCAGCGTTTTGCAGGGCCACGCGAGTCACCTTTGCGGGATCGATGACGCCCGTTTCGAAGAGGTGCTCATACTTGTCGGTGTGGGCGTTATAGCCGAAGTCGCCCTTACCCTCGCGCACCTTCTGCGTCACCACGGCGCCCTCAAGGCCGGCATTGTTGACAATCTGTCGCAGCGGTTCCTCAATAGCGCGGCGCACGATGTGGATACCCGTTGTTTCGTCGGCGTTAGCGCCCTCGAAGTTCTCAAGCGCGTCGAGGCTACGAATGTAAGCCACGCCGCCACCGGGCACGATGCCTTCGGCCACCGCGGCACGTGTAGCGCTAAGCGCGTCGTCGACACGGTCCTTCTTCTCCTTCATCTCCACTTCGCTGGGGGCGCCGATGTAGAGCACGGCCACACCGCCCGCGAGCTTGGCGAGACGCTCCTGCAGTTTCTCCTTGTCGTAGGTCGACTTGGTGTTCTCGATTTGCACGCGAATTTGTGCCACGCGGTCGGCAATAGCCTGCTTGTCACCGGCACCATTGACGATCGTGGTATTGTCCTTGCTCACGGTCACCTTCTCGGCCGTACCGAGCATATCGACGGTGGCGCCATCGAGTTTGAGACCCTTTTCTTCGCTGATGACCACGCCGCCCGTGAGGATAGCGATGTCTTCAAGCATCTCCTTGCGGCGGTCGCCAAAGCCGGGAGCCTTCACGGCACACACCTTGAGCGATCCGCGCAGACGGTTCACCACGAGCGTAGCCAGTGCCTCACTGTCGACATCTTCGGCGATGATGAGCAAGGGGCGTCCGCTTTGTGCAGTTTGTTCCAGGATGGGGAGCATATCCTTGAGGACACTTATTTTCTTGTCGAAGATAAGGATGAAGGGGTGATCCATATCGGCCTGCATCTTCTCGGTGTTGGTCACGAAATAAGGCGAAATGTAACCGCGGTCGAACTGCATACCTTCGACAACCTCCACGCGAGTATCGGTGCCCTTTGCCTCTTCCACGGTGATGACGCCATCGCGTTTCACCTTCTTCATAGCCTCGGCGATAAGTTCACCGATTTCGCTATCGTTATTGGCGCTCACGCGTGCCACATTCTCGATTTTGCCGAAGTCGTCGCCCACTTCCTGTGACTGCGCCTTGATGCTCTCTACCACCTTGGCCACGGCCTTGTCGATGCCGCGTTTCACGTCCATGGGGTTAGCGCCGGCGGCCACATTCTTGAGGCCCTCGTTGATAATCGACTGGGCGAGAATAGTAGCGGTGGTGGTGCCGTCACCGGCATCGTCGCCGGTTTTTTGCGCAACTTCCTTCACAAGCTGCGCGCCAATGTTCTGGAACTCGTCTTCGAGCTCGACCTCACGAGCCACGCTCACACCATCCTTGGTGATGTGGGGTGCGCCGAACTTCTTGTCGAGGATAACGTTTCGGCCTTTCGGGCCAAGGGTCACTTTCACAGCGTTGCTAAGCTGGTCAACGCCTTTCTTGAGCTCTTCGCGAGCCTTGATATCAAATTTTATCAGTTTTGCCATGATTATTTCTCCTTAATAAATAATATTATTCCACAATAGCTAAAATGTCACTCTGGCGCATCATCAGCAATTTTTGACCGTCGACCTCAATTTCGGTGCCGGCATATTTGCCATAGAGAACCATGTCGCCGGCCTTGACGACCATCTCTTCATCCTTAGTGCCGTTGCCCACGGCTATCACTTTGCCCTTGAGGGGTTTTTCTTTAGCACTGTCGGGGATAATGATACCGCCGGCGGTAACTTCTTCAGCTTTGGCGGGCTCGATGAGAACCCTGTCGGATAATGGTTTAATTGTCATAGTTTTTGTATTTTTGATTAAAAGTTTACACATTAGAATTACACTTTCCCATTCAGCACATTTCATGCCAAAACCGCCAACAGGCCATTTTGTCACGCCACGAGCGACAAAATGTGTCACAGGTAGCCTGTCGTGACACAACGGCACTTCTTTTTCAAGCGCGAAGCGTTTTTGTACGACATCTTCGTCTGTCTTGAAGAACCGGCAACACTTATTGTGCAGCACTTTTTTTATCCGGACCGACTTATATATCGGGATTTTTATCTAAATTTGTGGGCGAGAAAAATTGGTCTCGCCTCATCACCGCACTATTTAACTGATTCATGGATTTTTTTGCCGACGTGTTGTTGCCGTTGCCCGTCAAGGGAACGTTCACTTATCGCCTGCCGCCCACCACAAAGGTGGCGGTGGGGAGCCGGGTACTGGTGCCTTTCGGCCGCAAAAAAATTTATACCGGCATTGTGGTGATGGTGCACGGCGTGCAGCCCACGGGCTACGAGGTGAAAGAGATTCTCGCGACACTCGATGAGAATCCTATTGTGCGTCACCCGCAGCTCAAGCTGTGGCAATGGATTGCCGACTACTACCTCTGCTCGCAAGGCGAGGTCTTTAAGGCCGCAGTGCCCTCAGGGCTCAAGGTGGAAAGCGAGACCGAAATCAGCGTGAATCCCGACTTCGAGGAAAGCGAGCCGGGCCTGTTGAGCGACCGCGAACGGGTGGTACTCGACTTCACGGCACAGCGAGGCCGCCTGCGCGTGGACGAAATCACGCGTGCCACAGGTTTCAAGGCAGTGGAAGGCATCGTGAGCCGATTGCTCGACAAGGAGGCCATCATGATTGCCGAGCGCGTGGTGGACAACTACCGCCCCAAGACCGTGACGATGGTTACACTCAGCATCGAGCGCCACGACGAAGAAGGGCTGCACCGCCTCTTTGACGAGGTGCGACGCGCCAAAAAACAAGAACAACTCCTGCTGGCCTATCTCGACGCCTCGCGATGGTTGCAGCGCAGCCACGAGCTGATGGAGGTGAGCAAGGAGCAGCTGCTCGAACGCTCGGGGCTCACAGCCCCTGTACTTGCCGCGGCACGCCAAAAAGGTATTTTCACGCTCTATAAAAAAGAGGTGAACCGCTTTGCCCACGGCCGCCTCAACCTTGAAGCGCCTCCGGCACTCACAGCCGAGCAGGACGTTGCGCTCCGCGACATTTATACAAGTTTTAAAGAGCATGAAATCACGCTATTGCATGGCGTAACCTCAAGTGGTAAAACAAGTATCTACATGCACCTTATCGCCGATGTTTTGGCCAAGGGCAAACAAGCGCTTTACCTTGTGCCCGAGATAGCGCTCACCACGCAGCTTACGCGCCGACTTCGCGCCGTGTTCGGCGACCGGATGCTCATTTATCACAGCAAATTCAGCGACAACGAACGTGTAGACATCTGGAAAAAGCTACTTGCCGGCAGCGATCCTTGCCTTGTCATCGGGGTGCGCTCGTCGGTTTTTCTGCCTTACGGCAACTTGGGGCTGGTCATTGTCGATGAAGAGCACGACACCAGTTACAAGCAACAAGATCCGGCTCCACGCTACAATGGCCGCAACGTGGCCACCGTGCTGGCCGCCATGCATGGCGCGAAGACCCTCCTGGGGAGTGCCACGCCGGCTATCGAAACCTACCACAACGCATTGACAGGGCGCTACGGCCTGGTGACGCTTACCAAGCGCTATGAAGGCATCGAGCTACCCACTGTCGAAGTCATCGACACACTCAAGGCACGCAAGAAATGGGAAATGGACGGCCTCTTCAGCGAGCAGCTGGTGAGCGAGTGCCGCAAGGCACTTGCCAATGGCGAGCAAGTAATCTTGTTTCAAAACCGTCGCGGCTTTGCCCCCATGGTCCGTTGCAAGGAGTGTGGCTGGGTGCCCACCTGCGAGAATTGCGATGTGTCGCTCACCTATCACAAGCGCGGCAACGCCCTCACGTGTCACTATTGCGGCCACACCATCACGCTTCCCACCACCTGCCCGCAATGTGGCCTGCCGGGAATCGAGGTACTGGGCTACGGTACCGAGCGCATTGAGGACAACATCGAGAGCAAATTTCCCGGCGAGAAAATCTCACGCATGGACCTTGACACGACACGTTCCAAGGCAGCCTACGACCGCATTATCGACGAGTTCTCGTCGCGCAAGACCCGCATCCTCGTGGGCACACAGATGGTCACTAAAGGGCTCGACTTCGACGGCGTGAGCGTGGTGGGCATTCTCAATGCCGACACGATGATACGTTTCCCCGACTTTCGTAGCAGCGAGCGCGCGTTCAACATGATGGAACAAGTGGCCGGACGAGCCGGGCGAGCCCACAAGCGCGGCAAGGTGCTATTGCAAACCAGCGAGCCGTCACATCCGGTCATCAAGCATGTGGTGGCCCACGACTACCTGGCATTTTACCATGAGGAAATCGAGGAACGTCAACGATATGGCTACCCGCCCTTCACCCGGGTCATACACATCTATCTGCGTCACCGCCAAGATGATGTGGTCAACGAAATGGCTGTGCGCTTCAGCAACCTGCTGCGTCAGGTATTCGGCAACCGTGTCCTTGGCCCCGAGGCCCCCATGGTGGCGCGCGTACAGAACATGTACATCCGCCAGATAGTCCTCAAGATGGAATTGCAGGCCTCTATGCCCAAGGTCAAGAGAATCCTGCGCGACCGCTACGAACAAATGCTCTCCCTCGACGGTCGCATGCGCACGGTGCGGGTGCACTACGATGTCGACCCGGTATAATAAAATGTACAAGCCGCCCAAGAAAAATCAATTTTCTCAGGCGGCTTGTGTTAAGATTGCGAGGGAAACGATGCCCTCACTGCGGAAAAGCCGTGACTTATGCTTCCTCGGCGGGAGCGGCGGGAGCCTCTTGCGCCTCGGCCTTTGCGGCCTCGTCGGCAGCCTTGGCGGCGTCGGCTTCCTCTTGAGCGGCCTTGGCGGCCTCGGCCTCGGCGGCAGCGTTAGCGGCAGCAATCTCGGCACGTTTCTTAGCCACTTCCTCGGCCTTAGCCTCGTTCTTCTTCACCTCGTCCTCGAGAGCGGCCTTAGCGGCGGCTTTCTTGTTTTCACGTTCTTGGTTCTTCACAGCCTCGAGCTTAGCGTTTTTCTCTTGCTTCCAAGCGTCGAAGCGCTTTTGGGCCTCTTCCTTGGTGAAAGCGCCTTTCTTGACGCCACCCTCAAGGTGCTTCATCAGCAGCACGCCTTCACGCGAAAGGATGTTGCGAACGGTGTCGGTGGGGATTGCGCCCACGTTGAGCCAGTAGAGAGCCCTCTCGAAATTTAAACTTATTGTAGCAGGATTAGTGTTAGGGTTATAAGAACCAATCCTTTCAATAAATCTACCATCTCGTGGTGCCCTGCTATCGGCGATGACAATAGGATAGAACGCGTAGTCCTTGTGACCGTGGCGTTGCAGTCTAATTTTGGTTGCCATGTTAGATAATGAGTTTAAATTTGTAGTAAAAAAATTTATTTGGTTTTCACAAAAAAATGACCTCACAATTGTGTCGTGCGGTCACTTTTAATTAGTTGTCCTGGAAGGATTCGAACCCTCGCAAGCGGAACCAGAATCCGATGTGCTACCGTTACACCACAGGACAGAGTCGCAATTGCGGTGCAAAGGTAATGCTTTTTCTTGAACCGCCAAAACTTTTCTCATTTTTTTTGCAAAAAACACACGGCAATTTCATTTAAAAAAGTTTTTGAAGGCGAAAGATGGGTCATTTTTTAT
>CAMVPC010000012.1 GCA_947169265.1 uncultured Prevotellaceae bacterium | reverse complement strand
GTTGATTATAATTTAACAATTTCTTTTCTCAAAAAAAGTGACGAAGTCAGGAGGGCAGCGCCGAGAGGTAGCTTTGCACGGCGGTGAGTGCCGCGTCGATGTCGTCGTCGCGCATGGCGCGCTGCACGGCCATGAGCAACGAGGTGTTATCGTCGTCCGAGTCGTTCAGGTAAACCGGCATCAACGTGTTGTAGAGACCTGAGTACACCTCGCCGTTGGGGATGCCCACGGTGTAGAGGTCGAGGTCAAAATCATAGTCCTTGATGGTCAGGTAGCCGCTCTGATACAAAATGGGTATGGCGCTGGCCATGTTGTCGAACGGTTGGTCGAACGATGAGGCATAGACGTTTTTGCGCTCGATATCGGTGATTTTGAAGTTGTATTTGTTCAGTATCTTGATGAGTGCCGAGGGTGTCGCGCTCGAGAACCAGTAGTCGTCGAGTTTTATCCGCGAGAACGTGTTGACGATGCTGAACGGGTTGTACACATCGACCATCCCGGGGCCGAAGTGATAACCGTCGTAACGCTCACGCAGACGCGCGAGCATTTCGTCGGGCGTGAGTTTATATTTCACCGCCAGCGTGGCGATATCGTCCTTGAAATCGCGCTCCAATTCGGTGGCGGTGATGCCGCACAGGCCTTCCCACGTCTCGTCCATCGAGATGTTCGAGAGGTTGTTGATGGTCGAGAAAATCGACATTTGCGAGAACTTGGTGATGCCCGTGAGGAACACGAAACGCAGGTGCTCGGCCATACTCTTGACCGGGCCGTAAAACGAGTTGTAGATGGAGCGGATGGCCTTCAGTTTCTCAGGCTCATCGATGACGTTGAGCACCGGCGAGTCGTACTCGTCGAAAATCAGCACCGCGCGATGCCCCGTGCGCTCATGCGCCGTGAGGATGAGCATTTTCAGGCGGTCGCCAAAACTGAGGTCTTCGCCCAATAATCCATATTGCTTCTCGAAGTTCTTGAGTATTAGGTCTAATGAGACGGCTACCGCATCGGGGTCATCGTTCTTGCATTGCGACATGTCGAAATGGAACACGGGATATCGCGTCCAGTCTTTCTCGAGGCGGTCGATGGCCAGGCCCTCAAAGAGGTCCTTGCGTCCCAGAAAATAGTATTTCAGTGTGGAGCACAGCAGCGACTTGCCGAAGCGTCGCGGGCGGCTCAGGAACATCGCGTTGCCATAGTTATTGGCAAGGTCATAGATATACCCGGTCTTGTCGACATAGACAAAACCATCCTTAATGATACTCTCAAAGTCCTGCACACCCACAGGAAAACGACGTCGTGCCATAGCAGATATTGTTAAAGCGTTCTTTCTAATAAAATCTTTGCAAAGTGGGAAATCTCTTGCGCACGAAAAAAAAGGAATGGTAGTAGAAACGTGTGTCTATTTGTCGCCGTTGGCGGCAATAGCTTCCAGCAGGTGGGCGATAGCCGTGTCGAGGATGGTGTCGTGACCGGCTGCGGCGTCGTCGACATTCATGTCGACTCTTATGTCGGGAGCGACGCCCCATTCGGTGAGCTCTCCATCGGGTCCGGTGATGGGTGCGGCACTGAATCTCACGTTCCATCCTATGGGAATTTCACTGGTAAAAGGTAGTCCGCAACCGCCGCCGGTGATGTCGCCCATGACGGTGACATTAGGAAGCGATTTCATGATTGACACGAAATTGTTAGTGGCGCTGAACGAGCCGCGGTTAGCGAGCACCACGATGGGCCTGTCAAGGTAACGATATCCGTTAGCCGGCTCGAAATAATAATGGTAAGGCTCGCTGAAATCGTTATGTCCGGGACCCGTTTTGTGGCGGATGGCGCCGGCATAGGTGCGTTGGCTGAGGAACCTCGACACAAATGTTTCCACATTGGTGAGATATCCGCCGCCATTACTTCGCACGTCGATAATGAGTCCCTTGGTGTTGTTCATCGACTTGAGCGCGTTGTGGATGTTTCCCTCGCTCAACGACGAGGCGAAGTTGCCGTAGTAGATGTAGCCGATGGTGCTGTCTTGCAACTGTGCGTATTTCATACCTCCCGAGAGGCGGTAAGTGAAGTGCAGGTAATGCTCATCGATGAGCCGCTGGTCGTAGTTGACCGGATATTGTTCCCAAATCCAGTATCTCGACACGTCGAACGAGCTTGACAGGTTCACGTGTCCGTCACGCAGCTCGGCCAGCATGGAAGCCAAAAAGTCGAAGAACTCGGTTTGTGTCATGGAGCCCTTTTCCCGCATTTGCTTGCGGTATCGTTCACCCACCTCGTCCCAGTCGATGTTTTTATATTCGAAAAAACAATAATGCTCATCGACGATGCGCCACAGCATGTCGAAGTTCTCGTTGGCGCTGTAGCGTTCGGGCTCATCGGCGCATGCGATTAGCAGCAGTGTCGCCATTGCCGCCATCATCCATTTAACCATTGTCCTCATAGCCGTCAATGAGCATTATTGTCGAAACAAAACGGTCAGTTATTTCTTGGCCACATAGTTCATGTGCACATTCTCAATCTCAAGGGTTCCGTCCTTATCCACGGTGACGCGCACCAGATAGTCGCCGGGCTTGGGGCTGTTGCGCTCGCTCATCGAGTCGAGTGTGATGAAATACACGCCGTTGTAGAGGCGCTCATCGTAGGCGTGCACATGTCCGCAGAACACGATGGATGCTTTCCACTCGTCGAATTGCTTGAGCAGGAAGAAAGTCTCCTCGCGCGGGAAAGTGGAGGCGAACTGCATGGACGAGGGGCGGAAGATGTTGGTGTGACTGAAAATGAACGTGTGGCGGTAGGAGCCCTTTCCGTCAATCACGCCTTGCTCAATGAGGTCAACCTGCTTTTGACCGAGGGTGCCGCTGGCGGTGTCGAGGAAAATGAAATGGTCGTATATCTCACCTTCACTATCTTCTCCCACACAGACGTCAAAGCTGTAGAACGACGAGCCGAACACGTTGCTCCACAGTGCCCAGCCGTTGTGGGTAATGTCGTGGTTGCCCACCACGGGGAAAAACGGGAATTGGATTTCCTCATATTTGCGGCCGTATTTGTAATCCTTGCCCTTGCGGTAATAGAGGTCGGCATCTTTGTCATAATCATAGTACTTTTCCACGTAATCGTATTGTGCCTCGCGAAGCGCGTTTTGCAGCACAATGTAGTACTCGGCCTTGGTGTCGGCGATGTCACCCAGGTGGGCATAAAGCAAATCGTCGTTGTCGAGGCCTATTTTGAGCATTTCCATCAAGCGTCCCGGGTCGGTGGTGATGTGGCTGTCGGCCCCTACCAGGAAGGAATATCCGTCCTCGGCATCCATGAGGTCGAAGTCGAGTTTCGACTCGAACATGTT
Source organism: uncultured Prevotellaceae bacterium (assembly GCA_947169265.1). GTDB lineage: Bacteria > Bacteroidota > Bacteroidia > Bacteroidales > Muribaculaceae > Sodaliphilus. Next base: position 82,685 of record CAMVPC010000012.1, on the reverse strand, counting down.
ATTTTGGAAGTAACTATAAGACATTTCCACGCGGTCTTCGACGGCGGTTCCCGCCATGAGCACGCCCTGCGGACTCACTTTTTCGCACGAGGTTTGCGTGAGAGCTATTACGGCCAAAGCGGCAGCTGTGACAATACATTTTATCTTCATGACTGATATTACCATTTATATTTTAAACCTAATTTTACCGAACCCTCATAACGGCTTGCCAGCTGGCTTATCGAGCCTGCCGGGCGCACGTTGAACTCACCGAAGAGCCTCCACTCGTTTTTCACCTTGGCATACCAGCGGATGCCCCAGTTGATGTTCCAGTTCTCGTAGTAGAACTCGTCGTAGTTGCGAATGAACACGCCCACGTTCCAGGGGTTCTTGCGATGGCGGATGTTGGCGCCGAAGCCAAAGGTGAACGTGAGCGGCTCGGTGTAGCCCCATCCTTTTCCCCACACGTGGCTGTGATAGTGGATGAGCGATTCGCCGATTCGAAAGTCCACATAGGCGCTCTCCCACGTGGCCGACAAGTTGAGGATTGTCTCGGTGAAGCCGAACTTGGCATAGCGGTTGAGCATGGCCTTACCATCGAAATAGATGTGGCCATACTTTACCGGGAGGCGATAACCGCCGGTCACATCGATAGAGTACAACTCTTTGCCAAACTGCACCTGCGCGTCGCCACCCACATGCCATCTCGGCGTGATGTGGCGTGTATAGGAGGCCGCCAGGCCCCCGAAGCCATCGGTGACCACATTGGTTCCGCCCATGACATAGCCCGAAACCTCGTTCTTGTGTTCACCGTCGAACTGATGCTCGCCGCAGTAGGCCTGTGCGTTGGCACCCAGGCACACCCCCGCAAGCATCATGAGAATTAAACATTTTTTCATTGTAAATCTCTGTTATTTATTAAACATTTAGTAAATAGCCGAAACTGAGCGCGCAGTGGCCGCTGGCATGCGGCGATAGCCCGTGGTGAGGAACTCTCCTCCCAGCCCCACCACAAAGGCATTGCGGTAGCCATGCGTGGTGATGCCGTTAACGCGGGTGCGCGCGATGGTGTTGCGGTAGCCCAGGCGCAGGATGGTGCCTCCCAGGCGCAGGTCGATAGTGAGCAGGTTGCCCATGTCGAAGCGGTTTCCCCACCATCCCAGGTGGGCGAGCCCGCTGCGGTTGCCCACATACATCTCGAAGTAGCTCTCGTCGTAGTCGGGGCTGTACCACACTCCCAGCACCGGCAAGGTGGCTTGGTAGCGCACGGTTACCGGTAGCCGCTTGATGTGGAAGTTGAACACGGCTTGCCCCGCGAGGCCCACGTTCCAGTGGGCTCGCGCGCTCACCACATTGTTGCTGTTGAGCGCGTTGTAGAGCATGCCGCCGGCGGCCGAGGTGACACCGCCCGCCATGAGTTGGAACTCGGGCCAGGGCATGTGTCGCCACCGCCTCATCAGTGCCCATTGTCCTTCCACCCTGAGGGCGTGCATGGTGTGATTGCCGGCGGGATTGGTAGTGTTAGTGTAGTCCACTCCCAAGTCGAGTTGCCGCACCCAGCGGTCGGGTGCGAAGCCGGCAGCCTGCAGGTGCTCGTAGCCCAGCCTCACGTCCAGGCCCTTGTAGTCGAGAGGCGAGAGGTAGGTGTCGCGCTCCACGGCTCCTCCCACGTCGAGTGAGAAGATGGCGGTCGCGGGCCTCACCACGTTGAGGGTGTCGCCCTCGTGGGCGCCGGCCGTCGTTGTGGCCGTGGCCATCGCCAGCAGGAGCAAATATTTCTTCAGCACCTTGTCAATCACTGCCGGGGAATGCTAAAAATCGTCGAAAAGCGAGGTTTGACCAGTGAGCTTGTCGCGCACGCGCGTTTGGTCGATGCCATCTTCCTTGATGACGCCCGTATTCTCCTGCGGTGCCATGGTGTCGCCGCTATTGTCGCTGTCGTCGACGTTGTTATCGTCGTCGGGATTCACTTCCTCCTCGGGCACCTCGCGCGGCTCAATCTCGGTGACGCGCTCGATGGTCCAGTTGCTGATGCGCTTGCCCTTGGCATGGCAGCTCTTCACGCCCACAAACTCGTCGGCGTCGATGACCAGCGGCTCGCGGTGGGCGTCGTCGCCGCCCCAGGTCACCTCGAAGCGCGGGAAGCGCGCCTCGGTGAGTAACACGAGTTTGCTGTCGGGGTTGTCGCCGGTGAGCCGTTGCCGCTTGGCGGTGGCGTCGAGTGTGAACCGCTTGAGGTAAAGGTATCCCTGGTCGGCGTCGTCGACGATAGCCGTCCACACCTGGTCGGGGTCGTACTTGAGGATGCGTGCCATGCCCTCATCGTAGTGGTTGGTGGCCTCGCTGCTGGTGGTGTAGAACTCGCCGTTGGCCATGATGACGAGGATGCGGTCGTCGGCGCCAAAGGTGCCCAGCGAGCGTCCGTGTCCCTCGTAGTTGATGCGCAGGATATCGGGGTCGAACCACACCTCGCGGTCGCCCAGCGTGCTCACGCCGTGCTCCTTGAGGGTGATGCGGTGTATCTCGTTTTTCGTCACCATGTTGCCGCGCGCCGTCTTGCCCTTGATGGCCAGTTGCGTGAGGTCGACGTCGAACTGCAATGTCTTGAGGCGGAACTTGGGCTTGAGGGTGACGCGCAACACCTCGGCCTCGCCGTTGGGGTTGGCCGAGAACCACAGCACCTTGCTGCCGGGTGTGCCCATGGTGAGGTCGTATTCTTTGTCGCGCGTGACACCGGTGACGGCAAATCGTTTCATGTAAACGGTGCCCTCCTTGCCGTCGCGGTAGAGGGTGTTGTAGATGGTGCGCGTGTCGTTGCGCTTATACACGCCCACGTGAATCACGTGCTTGCCCACATAGATTTTGTCGGCCACGCGCATGACCTTGTACTTGCCGTCCTTATAGAAGATGATGATGTCGTCGATGTCGCTGCAGTTACACACATATTCGTCCTTCTTGAGGCCGGTGCCAATAAAACCGTCGGCGCGGTTGATGTAGAGCTTCTCGTTGGCCTCGGCCACCTTGCTGGCCACGATGGTGTCGAAGTCGCGGATGATGGTGCGGCGCGGGTGCAGGTGCCCGTATTTCTTTTTCAGACTCTCGTACCAGTGGATGGTGTGTTCCACCATGTGGGCGAGCTTGTAGTCGATGTCGGCGATGCGCTCGTTGAGCGTGGCGATGTAGTTGTCGGCCTTGTCGCTGTTGAACTTGAGGATACGTCCCATCTTGATTTCCATGAGCCGCAGGATGTCGTCGCGTGTCACCTCACGATAGAACGAGGGCTTGAACGGTTCCAGCCGTTTGTCGACGTGGGCCACGGCGGCGTCCATGTCGCGGGCTTGCTCAAAGGCGCGGTCCTTGTAGATGCGCTCCTCGATAAAGATTTTCTCGAGCGAGGCAAAGAGGAGCGACTCCTGCGCTTCGCCGCGCTGAATCTCGAGGTCGGCGCGCAGGATTTCCTTGGTGTGGTCCACGCTGTATCGCAGCAGGTCGCTCACGGTGAGGAATTGCGGTTTCTCGTCCTTGATGACGCAGCAGTTGGGCGAGATGCTAATCTCGCAGTCGCTAAAGGCGTAGAGGGCGTCGATGGCCTTGTCGCTCGAAGTGCCGGGCACGAGTTGCACGATAATCTCGGCCTGCGACGAGGTGTTGTCGTCCACTTTCTTTATCTTGATTTTGCCTTTTTCGCCGGCTTTGATGATAGAATCGATGAGCGTGCCGGTGGTTTTGCCAAAGGGCAGGTCCTTGACCAGGAGCGTCTTGTTGTCGATTTTCTCGATTTTGGTGCGCACCCTCACGCTGCCGCCGCGCTCACCGTCCTTGTAGTTGCTCACGTCGATGTAGCCGCCCGTGGGGAAATCGGGGTAGAGCGCGAAGTCCTCGCCGCGCAGATAGCTCACGGCGGCGTCGAGCAGTTCGTTGAAGTTGTGTGGCAATATCTTGCACGAGAGGCCCACGGCGATACCCTCGGCACCCTGTGCCAACAGCAGCGGGAACTTGATGGGAAGCGTGATGGGCTCCTTGTTGCGGCCGTCGTAGCTCAAGGTCCACTCAGTGACCTTGTTGTTAAAGGCTACCTCGAGGGCGAACTCGCTGAGGCGCGCCTCGATGTAACGGGGCGCCGCGGCGCCGTCGCCGGTGAGGATGTTTCCCCAGTTACCCTGCGTGTCGATGAGTAGCTCTTTCTGTCCCAGCTGCACGAGCGCGTCGCCTATCGAGGCGTCGCCGTGGGGATGGTAGTGCATCGTGTCACCCACGATACCGGCCACCTTGGTGTAGTGGCCGTCGTCGCTTTGCTTCATCACGTGCAGGATGCGTCGTTGCACCGGCTTGAGGCCGTCCTCGATGTGGGGGATGGCGCGCTCAAGAATCACATAGCTGGCATAGTCGATGAACCAGTTTTGGTACATTCCCGTGAGGTGCAGCATTTTGTCGCGTTGCACTTTCTCTCGCTCGGTGAGCGACGCGCTGAAGCCCTCGGCGGCAGGCATCGCCTCTTGATTTTCGTCGCCTTCTTGCGGTATTTTGTTGTCTTCGTCCATGAAAATTTATAGTCGTTTAAAAGATTGCAAAATTACTATTTTTTTCGCAAACCAGCAAAATTAGTCTTCCAAAGTGGGCCGTTAAATCACCAATTGTTATTTTTCGCGCCCCGAAAGTTGCGGAATAATGGAAATTTTGCTAATTTTACGGCATGTTTTTGTGTATAGCGATAGTGCAAGAGAATAATAACAATAAAATGACGACAAAATGAAGACAAAACTACTCCTCATCGCTTCAATGTTGCTTTGCGCCTTTGTGCCCGCCCATGCCCTTGTTTACGACATTTTCGAGTATGAGGCCAGCGGCAGCTTGGCAATCATCACGGGATTGACAGCCGAGGGTGCCGGTAGCACCACAATCACCATACCCGGCCAAATTCCCAATTCCGGTGGCTTGGACTTTTACAGAACCATTATTGGTGAGCAGGCTTTCAAAAACAACACCAAGCTCCAGAAAGTGACCATCGGGTGGGGTTGTAAGGAGCTTCGTGCAAGCGCTTTTGAGGGTTGTTCAAGCCTCACCGAGTTGCGCATTCCCAGCTCGATGATGTTCAGTTCGGCCTATGACTGGATGGGCGCTAACTGCTTGAGGGGCTGCACATCGTTGCGGCTACTGAGCGTCAATACCACAGTCGCGCCCAATATCACCGCCGCCACCGTCGAGGGTGTGCCCTCGTCGTGTGTGGTGTATGTGCCTGTGTGGGGTAGTGCTTTTTATCCAGGTTATGAGGATTTTATCGCAAATGCCGTGTGGAAACGCTTCGATGTGCGTGACGGCGGCTCCTACGACTATCGCGACACGGCCACCGGCCTATGCTTCGATATAATGAATTATGTCGACAAAACGGCTCATGTGGTAAAGTCGCCGACGCCTCTCTCGGGCGATGTCACGATTCCCTCGTCGGTAGAGGTGAATGGTATGACATTCACTGTGACGGCTATCGCCCGCCGCGCTTTCGAGAACAGCACCGCGCTCACCGGCGTGACCATGCCCCACACTATCACCGACATGTGGGGCGGCTATGGCGAGGGAGCGATGAGCAAAGCGCATGCCGAGGACGACGGCGCCCAGTTCCGCGGTTGCACCGCGCTCACCAAGGTGTATATGTCGGTCAATCTCAACGCCATTCCCACGCGATGTTTCTATGGCTGCACCAAGCTCTTTAATTTAGCGGTGAATTATGGGCCCAAGTACATCGGGCCCGACGCCTTCAACGGCATGCCCATCACGTCGTTCAGCCTTCCGTCGAGCCTTGAGGAATTCCGTGGCTGGGAAATCCGCGGCATGTCCAAGCTCGGTGAGTTGCGCCTCAATCTCACCTACGACAAGATGAAGATGGCAAGCGACTATATATCGGCCCTGTTAGCTCTTAATTCGCTGGTAGTGCCCGTAGGCAACGTGTCGCAATATAAAAACGACCCTTACTTCGGGCGAGTCGGCAATATTCGGGCGGGAGCCATTGATATCGGCAACCCCTCGCAAGGATACACCGTGACAAAGGCACCCACGGGCACCGGCAAGGCAAACTGTGGCGAGGCGATGCGCGTGTATGCCGGCTGGCGTAACGACAACACCACGACTTTTAAGTTGGGTGAATATATCAGCGGGAACGGCGACCGCTACTTCCGGGTGACGGCCATTGGCGACAGCGCTTTCGCCGGAGCCTCGAAACTCGCGAGCGTGACCTTCGACCCCGATTGGGACGGCACCATCACGCGCATCCCCGATCACGCCTTCGAGGGCTGTACGGCGCTCAAGAGCTTCCCCTTTGACGACGGACACTTGCGTCCGCTCGGCACCATCGGCAAGCGCGCCTTTGCAGGCTCGGGCCTCACCGGCACGGTGAACCTGTACAACGACACCTACGCTCGCGCGCTCGGCGTGCAGGCTTTCTATGACTGCTCGAGCATGGACGAACTTTTCGTGTTCGGATCCACGTTGGGCGACGATGCCTTTGGCGGCTCGATGAAGAGCGATTTCAGGTGCTATGTCATCTATCCTTATGTGTCGTCGCGTCGCAACGATGCCGCCTCGTGGACCAACGGCAAGTCGTGGGCGCCGAGCCGCATCATGCCCTTCCTGGTGAGCGGCACGCCCACGATGGTCATGGCCATGCCCTCTTTGATGGCCAACGCGCGGCATTGCGTGTTGCCCACGTCGAGCGAAACCGGTGGCGAAGTGAAATTCTATGCCGTGACGGGTTTCAACCGCACCTTTGCCGGCGAGTTCAAGACCACGCCCATCGCAGCGGGGACGCCCGTCAAAGCCGGCGACGGCGTGCTCGTGACGGGGCTCACGCCCGGACGCCTCTACCGCATGGGAGTGCCGTCGACCACGCCGGCGGCCATCAGCGGCAACTTGCTGGTGGGCAACCCTTACGCCTTGCCCACCCCGGTGTCGCGCATCACCGACAAGTATTACTACTACCGGTACCGCACCGCCAACGAGGATTTCTACCGCTACTATGACGACTTCACGGTACCCTTTGGTAGCGCTTATCTGCGCGACCCCGCCATGTCCACGCAGAGCACCATCGTCGAAGTCGACGCCTTGTGTTACCCGCTCATGGTGGCCAGCACGCGTGTCAAGCCGTCGAATGCCGCCAATATCACCAGCTCCTACATCAAGAGCGGCAGCGCCAGCTACGACCCCGAGACAAACACGCTTGTGTTCAGCGACCTGAAAATCGAAACCGGCGCCAGCACCGGCGGCATGGTGTCGCAAATCAAGGGTTTGACGTTGCGGCTCGACGGAAGCAACAGCATCACCACCACGGGCGAGAATAATTACTATAGCGGTGCCATGTTTGAGGAATGTGCCGACGTGACCATCGTGGGAGGTAGCGCCACCATTACGCTTGGTGACAACAACGTGTTGACGCTTCACGCGCCCTCGCTCACGCTGAGCGGCGGCAAGAACGGCGACTGTATGTTCCTGATGACCCACGAGCTTGTCGACAGCGTCATGTTCACCATCAAGAACTGCACGGTGGACGCCTCGCCGTTCAGCGACGACTATGAGGAAAACCTTACCGTGGACAACGCTACGCTGCGAGGCAGGCAGCTGAGTGTTGGCCGCACTCTCGTGCTCAAAGACTGTTACATCGCTAAGCCCCAGAACGCTTATTTCGAGTACGGCTCGCTCTGGACGGCCGATGGCTTCTACAGTGGCAACTATGAAATCCTGCCGGGAAGCGCACCGTCATCGCTGCGCGGTGACGTGAACGGCGACGGGCTCGTGAACGGTGCCGACGTGACGGCGCTCTACGGCCACCTTCTTGACGGCGTCGAGACTGCCGGCGATGGTGATGTGAACGGCGACGGTGTCGTGAGTGGCGCCGACGTGACCGCCCTCTACGACCTCCTGCTCGAGTAATCCCGCGCGCGACTTCATCGAGAAAACAATTCTGAAAATATGAACCCGCGCGGGGGCGCTTAGCGGCTATGTGTCCTCATTACGCGGTATGAGTGATTATCTAATGTGATATGTTGATTTTTCGATATGTCCGGTTTTTGTTTGCGCCTTGCGGCTCGAGGTAGCCGAACTCGGTGAGTTGTCGCAGATAGCGTTTTGCGGTGGTGGGCGCGAAACCGAAGTGCCGAATTAGAGCTTCGGTGGTGATGTCCTCTTTGTCGGCCATGAAGAGTAAAATATCGGCCAGTTTGTCGGCTAGCGAGGGCTTTATCGACCATTTTCTAAGGATTTCGCCCTTTAATTCCGTTTTATCGACCATTTCCTCTTCGGTTGATTTAAGATATAGGTCAATATCATGTCTCAGATGCTTGATATGCAACCTGGTCATGCAGTCGAGAAAGATGTTGACATCGTCTTTGTGGCGGCTATCGGCCAGCGACCGGATATATTCCGCTTTGTCTTCTTTGAGTACCTTTACAGGTAGCAGTTCATGTTCCATCTGCAGCAGGTTCATCAGCAGTCGGGCAGTGCGTCCGTTGCCGTCAGCCCATGGGTGAATGGTGACCAGTTCATAGTGCGCCCAAAAGCTCAGGTCGTATACAGCGCCGATGTCGGCCGGGTCAATCATCATGCGGCGTTTATTCAATTCCTCGCAGAAGGCGGCGAGGCGCGATGGCACTTTCTGGTAAGAAAGGTATGATGGTCCGCCTAATCCGGCACTGACATTGAGCTTTCGCAAATCACCCCTTGCGGCCGAGAAACTGCCGGCCATCGAGTTGTATTCTCCGCCGGTGCGAGCCATAACCTTAGAAGCGAGCGTAATGAGCCATTCTACCGTTATTGGGGCGTGTTGCTTGATCCATTTAGCGCCATATTCGTATGCCGCTTTCAGGTCGAGGTTCATCAGTTGCTCAATCATTGGTTTGTTGGCGCCGATACCCTCGTCGAAGAGCAACTGTGCCTCAAGCTCAGTGACAGTGCTCCCTTCGATGGCAGTGGAATGAGCGATGATGGAATACAGATAGAACTTTTGAAAATCAATTTGCTCTGAAATGCCCAGGTGGTTATGTCGCTTCACCAGCTGAATTAGTTTATTTCGGTCGTCTTGCGTCATCTTGCTCTTTTATGTTTGGAAAACTGCCGCAAAGTTACAACAATTTTTGTAACCATGTAGCAAAGAATGTCATAAGGATTTTGGCAAGTCCAACTTTCACCCGGCGGGAAATGTTTTTGCTGCTGTTGAGACAGTTGCCGATGAGTCGTGAGACCTTTGTGTCTTACGAATCTTTTTATATCCTAAAACCCAAAGACCGGTTAGGGATGAACGGCAACGGGGCACGCCAAACTTTGGTGTGCCCCGTTGATAGTGGGATAAATGAGGATGGGTTATTTCTCGGCCAGATGCTTGCGCTGGCTGATGAAGAACACACACACGGCACCGATAATCAGGAAGATACCGGCCAGCAACAGCATGTTGCCCTGTTCGCTCACGGTGGGTAACAGGTTATGCATGAAAATCATCAGTGCGCCACCGGCGACAGCCGCGATGATTTGCGGGATGCAGATGGTGCAGTTGAACAAGCCCAGGTAAGTTCCCATGCGCTTGCTGCCCTCGAGGGCGTTGGTCACCAGGGTGAAGGGCATGGCCAGCATGGCGGCCCAGGCGCAACCAATCAGGAAGTAGGGCAGGAAGAGCATATACTTGTCGGTGACGAAGGGAACCATGGCGAACCCGATGCCGCCAATCACGAGGCTCAACGCGTAGCCCACCTTGATATTCTTGAAGAACGGCAGCACCACAGCCCAGAGCACGCTACCCACGGCCTGAACGGCAAACACGGTGCCCACCCAGTTGCCGGCGTCCTGATAGGCCGGGTCGTGGGGATTGGTGGTGTTCCACACGGTGTCGGCAATCGAGCCGTTAGTGTAGGTCCACATGAACATGAAGGCGGCCCAGCAGAAGAATTGCACCACGCCCACCTGCAGGAACACCTTGAGGGCATTGTTGCCGCCGCTCTTTCCCTCGGCCTTGTCCTCGGCGGCGTGCTGAAGCCCTCGGCGGCAGGCTGCACCTCAAGGTTTTCCTCAAGACCCTCGCGGTTTTCCTCGAGATTTTCTTCGCCGTCTTGCGGCATCTTAATATCCTCGTCCATGAATTTTTAATCGTCGGTTAAAGAATTGCGAAATTACTGTTTTTTTTTACAAATCAGCAAAAAATAATTCCTAAAGGCGATAAAGGCAAGACACCCGCGACAGCTGAATATTAGTGGCGTGTCAATACCGCGCCGGGTGAATGGCCTTGCTGCGTTCTAAAATCAAAACCGGGGCACGACGACCACGCGGTTATCGTACCCCAGTGATGTGGATATAGGATGACGGGATTACTCCGCTACAGCTTTCTTGCGTTGAGCAATTAAGAAGACACTTAAGGCTCCTAACAACAGCGAGATGCCGGCAATTGCCAGCATGTAAGGCTGGTTATTGGCTGCGCCCACGGCTTCGAAGATATGCTTGTCGGTACCGGCAATGACGAGTTGCGGCAGGCAAATCGTGCAGTTAAACAACCCCAGATAGGTGCCCATGCGGGGATTGCCCTCGAGCGCGTTAGTGACCAATGTGAACGGGAGTGCCAGCATGGCTGCCCAGGCAAATCCGCTCATGGCGTATGGAATGATGAGCAGATACTGGTGACTGCAGTAAGGCAACAGCAAGAATCCCACGCCGCCAATGGTGAGGCTCAGGGCATAAACGACCTTGAGGCTCTTGAAGCGTGGAATCATCATGGCCCACAAGATACTCACCACGGCCTGGATAGCATAGAGCACACCCAGCCAGTTGCCGGCAGCCTGATAAGCATCGCCCTTGGCATAGAGGGGTATAGTGGTGTCCACATTAAAGCCGAGAATGGAGACGGCATCGTTGCTGCGAACCCACATGAGCTGGAAGGCGGCCCAGCAAAAGAACTGCACAAGAGCGACGGCAGCAAACACCTTGAAAGCTCGCTTGCCCGTGCTGGCCTTGCTCCCTGTGATTTTTTTCTCTTTCTCCAGCTCGGCTTCTCGAAAACGTGCCATTTGCTCGGGGTCGTATTCCTTGACGTTGATGGTAGTGTAGATGACACACAGGATGAGGATAATCGAACCACCATAGAAAGCCCATTTCACAGAATCCGGTACCACGTTGTCGGGGGCGGTGTTACTCACACCAAGCCATGTGAGGACAATGGGGAAAAGAAATCCCACAAAGTTGCCCGCGTTGCATAGCAGACTTTGAATAGAATAAGCTTTAGCTTTTTGTTTCTCGTTGACTATGTCGCCAACCATCATCTTGAAGGGCTGCATGGCCATGTTGATGCTGGCGTCGAGGAACATGAGTGCGAACAGACCGAAGGCCATGGCGCCGGTGAGCCCCCAGAACACTTCGTTGCCCGAGAGCCCCAAATTGCCGGCATTAGGCAACAGGCACATTACAGCCACAGCAAAAGCAGAGCCGATGAACAGGTAGGGGATGCGTCGCCCGAAGCGGGTCCACGTCTTGTCGCTAAAGAATCCCACCAGCGGCTGAACAATCATGCCCAACAACGGGGGCAGCAGCCAAAAGTAGCCCAACTGATGAGGGTCGGCTCCCAAGGTTGAGAAGATACGGCTGATGTTAGAACTTTGAAGCGCGAATGCGATTTGCACGCCAAAGAAGCCGAAACTGATGTTCCACAATTTCATGAAGCCAAGGTCGGGTTTCGATTGGCCTTTGACTGTGACATTTGTTTTGGTTTTTTCCATTGTAGTTTTATGTTAATTGTTGATAATTAGCGTGCTGCAGGCGGGCGGCGACTCACCGGCCACACTGCATATACCCCTATGCAAAAGCGCTCACAACCCCACTGATAAGTCAAGGATTGAGAGCGCGCTTGTGTTGTACCCGGAGTGGGACTTGAACCCACACAGCCGCAATGGCCAAGGGATTTTAAGTCCCTCGTGTCTACCGATTCCACCATCCGGGCAGCTCTTCAAGTAGACGTCATCACTGAAAGTGCGAGGCAAAGGTAGTGCGATTTTTCCACACTTGCAATTTTTTCACAAAAAAAGTGTTGTGGCCCGCCGCGGGTGCCGCTTCACGGCTCGGGAGCGTCGGGCACCACGGCCGGCGGGAGGTGGTCGGTGGTAATCATGTCCACGCCCATGGCCGCGAGTTGACGGCACTTGTCGGGGTCGTTGACGGTCCAGGTGGCCACTTGGAGGCCTTCGTCGTGGAAACGTTTCACGGTCAGTTCGTCGAAACACCCGGCCTGGATGCTGGGTGTGAGTCGCCACATGACAATCCAGTCGAAGTGCGTTTCCCAGTTGTCGCGGCACAGGAACTGGCAGCGCAGGCGTGGGTGGTGGGTGCGCACATATTCGAGCGACTGCCGCATGGACGTGAGGATGATGGCCTTGCGGGTGAGGCCCTTCTCGTCGATGAGGGCCGCGAGACCATCGAAGTTGCTCATGTCATTGTTGTTGATGCCGGTTGACCACTTGAGCTCCACCACCGGAATGACATCTTTCTCGCGGCAGATGTCGAGGTAGCGGGCTACGGTACACAAGTGACCCGTGTAGGTGACACCGGCTCGCTTTTGCTCATATTCTTCGGCCTGCAGCTGGGCCAGCGTGGCCTTTGCCACGGTGAGATGCCCGCCCACGGCCTCGGTGGTCTCGTCGTGACTGATGATGTAATGGCCGTCGGCCGTGACGCGCACGTCACATTCCAGTCCCCGGTATCCATAGCGGTCCACACCGTTTTCAAAGGCCTCGGCCGTGTTCATCACGCCGTCGCGGCATCCGCGGTGCCCGATGAATAGGGGCTTCGACGCCGCGGCGGTGAGCGCGCAGGCGGCCAGTACGGTTATCAGTGCCAGTTTTTTCATCGTCGGCGTGGAATTTAGTGGTCGTGGGCCTTGACGCGGCGTGCCAGCTCGAAGAGCTCGGGCGCCAGGTGGCAATATCCGCCGGGGTTCTTCTCGAGGTAGTCCTGGTGGTATTCCTCGGCAAGGTAGAAGCAGTTGAGGGGCGCCACCTCGACAGCGAGTGGCTTGAAGTAGCGTGTGGCCACTTGGGCGAGGTGCTCGTCGATGACGGGTCGGTCGGCCGGGTCGACGTAATAAATGCCGGTGCGATACTGCGTGCCCTCGTCCTCGCCCTGCTTGTTGACGCTGGTGGGGTCGATGGCCATGAAATAGAGCGAGAGCAACGTGTCGAGGCCCACACGGGTCTCGTCGTAGGTCACATGCACGGTCTCGGCGTGGCCCGTGTCGCCGACGCACACCTCTTTGTAGGTGGGATTGACCGTGGAGCCGTTAGCGTAGCCCACGCGGGTGGCTTTCACGCCGTCGATGAGTTTAAAAAAGCGTTCGGTGCCCCAAAAGCATCCTCCCGCGAAATAAATCTCTTTCATTGTTTTGTTTGGTTGAGGGAATAAGTAACCATAAAAAAATAACTTGGCACGATTTGTTATTGATACCTCCAGCTCATCTTTTTGTCCCTTTTTGGTTTGCTCATCAGTCGTTATGCCCGCATAACTCCTTCTTCACAAAACAAAAATGAACTAAAAATCTGAGCTAAATCATACCAACTTATTTTTTAACGGTTACTAAGCCACAAAATTACAATTTTTTTCAAAGAAAAGGTGAAATGCGGCAATTATTTGTGGGATTGGAGCGAAAGTTGTACCTTTGCAGGTTGGAAATCAAACAAGAATTAACACTCGACATTACACTATGTACAGAACTAACACTTGCGGAGAGCTGCGACTCTCCCACGTGGGCCAGACCGTGACGCTGGCCGGATGGGTGCAACGCACCCGCAAAATGGGCGGAATGACGTTTGTCGACCTCCGCGACCGTTACGGCATCACCCAATTAGTATTCGATGAATCGCGCGACGCCGACCTCACGGCACGCGCCAACAAGCTGGGACGCGAGTTCTGCATCCAGGCCGTGGGCGCGGTGAGCGAGCGCTCCAACAAAAACCCCAATATGCCCACGGGCGACATTGAGATTATCGTGAGCGGACTCACGGTGCTCAGCACCAGCGACACGCCTCCGTTCACCATCGAGGACAACACCGACGGCGGCGACGAGCTGCGCATGAAATACCGCTATCTGGACCTGCGTCGCAGTGCCGTGCGCAAGAACCTGGAGTTGCGCCACCGCATGACTATCCTGGTGCGCAACTTCCTCGACAGTCGCGACTTCATCGAGGTGGAGACCCCCATCCTCGTGGGCAGTACCCCCGAGGGGGCGCGCGACTTTGTGGTGCCAAGCCGCATGAATCCCGGCCAGTTCTACGCCCTGCCGCAAAGTCCGCAGACGCTCAAGCAGTTGCTCATGGTGAGCGGCTTTGACCGTTATTTCCAAATCGCCAAATGCTTCCGCGACGAGGACCTGCGCGCCGACCGCCAGCCCGAGTTCACGCAAATCGACTGTGAGATGAGCTTCGTCCATCAGGAGGACGTGCTCGAAGTCTTCGAGGACATGGCCCGCTACCTCTTCAAGGAGGTGCGCGGCGTGGAACTGCCGGCCAAGTTGCGCCAAATGACGTGGCACGAGGCCATGCGCCTCTACGGCAGCGACAAGCCCGACCTGCGCTTCGGCATGACCTTTGTCGAACTCATGGACGTGATGAAGAAGGGCAAGTTTGCCGTCTTCGACGACGCGGCTTATATCGGCGCCATCTGTGCCCCCGGTTGCGCGGCCTACACGCGCAAGCAACTCGACCAGCTCACTGAGTTCGTCAAACGTCCGCAAGTGGGCGCCAAGGGCCTGGTCTATGTCAAGTATAACGAGGACGGCACCATCAAGAGCAGCGTCGACAAGTTCTACTCGCAAGAGGACCTGCTCGAGCTCAAGCAAAAAATGGGAGCCCGCGACGGCGACCTGGTGCTCATCCTGAGCGGCGACAACGCCAACAAGACGCGCATCCAGCTGTGCGCGCTGCGACTCGAGATGGGCGAGCGCCTCGGCCTGCGCGACAGCAACAAGTTCGAGTGCCTGTGGATTGTCGACTTCCCGCTCTTTGAGTGGAGCGACGAGGAACAGCGCCTCATGGCCACCCACCACCCGTTCACGTTGCCCAACCCCGACGACATTCCCTTGCTCGACGAGCATCCCGAGCAGGTGCGCGCCGTGGCCTACGACTTCGTGTGCAACGGTATTGAGGTGGGCGGCGGCAGCCTCCGTATCCACGATGGTGCCCTGCAAGAGAAAATGTTCAAGATTTTGGGCTTCACGCCAGAGCGTGCCATGGCGCAGTTTGGCTTCCTCATCAACGCCTTCAAGTATGGCGCACCGCCCCACGCCGGCCTCGCCTTTGGCCTCGACCGTTTCGTGTCAATCATGGCCGGCCTCGACAGCATTCGCGACTGCATCGCCTTCCCCAAGAACAACAGCGGTCGCGATGTGATGCTCGACGCTCCCAGCGAGCTTGAGCCCGGTCAACTCGACGAACTCAACCTCAAGGTGACGCTTTAACCTTACCGGTAGCCGCAACGCGATGAAAATCAAAGAAATCACCCAAGCTATCGAGGCCTATGCGCCGCTCGAGCTGCAAGAAAGCTTCGACAATGCCGGTGTGCAGGTGGGCGATGTGGAGCGCGAGGTGACCGGCGTGTTGCTGTGCACCGACGTGCGCGAGCCCATCGTCGCCGAGGCCCTTGAGCTGGGCTGCAACCTCATCATCTCGCACCACCCGCTCATCTTCCATGCCATCAAGAAACTCGACGGCAGCGACTACGTCAAGCGCATCGTGGCCACGGCTATCAAGCACGACCTCACCATCTATGCGGCCCACACCAACATGGACATCACCCTGGGCGGCGTGAACCACAAGATGGCCGAGAAACTCGCACTCACCGGCGTCGAGGTGCTCGACGACACCGGCGAGCAGGACCATCTGGGTGTCATCGGCGACCTGCCCGTGCCGCTCGACGCGCTCGACTTCCTGCGGCGTGTCAAGGACGCCTTCGGGTGTGCGGCGGTGCGCTACAGCGGCGACACCGCGCGCCCCGTGAGCCGCGTGGCGCTGTGCGGCGGTTCAGGCGCCTTCCTCAAGGGCAAGGCCATCGCGCGCGGCGCCCACGCCTTTGTCACCGCCGACGTGAAATATCACGAATTCATGGGCGACGAAGATCGCCTGCTACTCGCCGACATAGGCCACTATGAGAGCGAACAATTCACAAAAGAGATTTTTTGTGACATTATTTGCAAAAAAAATCCTAACTTTGCAGTCCATTTTGCTAAGAACGAACAAAACCAGTTAAAATATTTGATATAAATGGCAACTAAAAAAACCGACAAAGAACTCACCGTCGAGGAGCGCCTGAAGGCTCTGTACCAACTCCAGAACATCCTCTCGCAGGTCGACCGAATCAAGACGCTGCGGGGAGAGCTCCCACTTGAGGTGCAAGACCTCGAAGACGAAATCGCCGGCTTGCAAACGCGCATCAGCAACTACGAGACCGACCTCAACTCGCTCAAGGACGCTGTCGCAAAGCAAAAGGTGGCCATCGAACAGGCCAACGCGCTCATCGAGAAGTACACCAAGGACCAGGACAATGTGCGCAACAACCGAGAGTTTGACTACCTCAATAAGGAAATTGAGTACCAAACGCTTAACGTTGAACTCGCCGAGAAGAAAATCAACGAGGCTAACCACACCATCGGTATCGTCAACGAGCACATCGCCACAGCCAACACCCAACTGGCCGACAGCGAGCACATCCTTGAGGAAAAGAAAGGCGAGCTCGACGAAATCATCAACGAGACGCGCCAGGACGAGGAAAAACTGCGCGAAAAAGCCAAGCGCCTCGAGAAAAAACTCAACGACGCCGACACGCGACTGCTCACCGCCTTCAAGCGCATCCGCAAGAACGCACGCAATGGCCTGGGCGTCGTCTACGTGCAGCGCAACGCCTGCGGCGGATGCTTCAACCGCATCCCACCCCAGCGGCAAATGGAAATTAAAATGCGCAAGAAAATCATCGTGTGCGAGTACTGCGGGCGCATTCTCATTGACCCCGAGATTGCAGGTATTTCGGCCTCGCAGGCTCAAAACGATTAATCCTTCCTTTACAGGGGGCGGGCACTGAAAACCTACGGCCCGCCCCGCTTGTTTATCTATGCTGGTGAAAAAACATATCACGCGACTCGCGACACTTGCCCTACTGCTCACCGTCGCCGTAGCCGCCGCCTTGCTATGGCGGCACTACCGCGCCACGCGCAACCTGCCCACGCCCTCGCCGCGCGACGATACCGCGATGCCCGCGCTCGTGGTCCCCGATGGCACCATCGCCGTCAAGGCCGCCGGTGTCACGTTCACGCTGGCTCCCGTCGAGGGTGGCACCTTCCTCATGGGCGCTACCCCCGAGCAGTTCGACCCCTGGGAAAGCGAGCTTCCCGTGCACGAGGTGACCGTGTCGTCGTTCCTGATGATGCAAACCGAGGTCACGCAGGAGCTGTGGCAGGCCGTCATGGGCGACAACCCCAGCCGGTGGTGCCCGGGAAGGCACAGGCCCGTGGAATATGTGTCGTGGGACGACTGCCAAGCGTTTATCGCTAAGCTCAATAGCCTCACCGGTAAGCGATTCGCACTGCCCACCGAGGCACAATGGGAATTTGCCGCCCGTGGTGGCACGCGCGGCCATCAATACATCTACGCCGGCGGCAACGACGCCACCACCGTGGCCTGGGTCAAAGAAAATAGCGACAGCGTCACCCACGTCGTGGCTACGCGAGCGCCTAACGAACTGGGACTCTACGACATGAGCGGCAACGTGTGGGAATGGTGCCAAGACTACTACGGCGCTTACGACAGCCTGCCGCAACACAACCCGCAAGGCCCCGCGACCGGTAAGGTGCGCGTGAGCCGAGGCGGAAACTGGCGCAACGAGGCTCCCTACAGCCGTGTGGCCGACCGCCACAAGCTACGTCCCAACTACCGCGGCGATGTAGGCCTGCGCCTCGTCCTCAATGAGCCATGAGCTGACGGGGTGGGGGACTTTCGGGAAGATGCAAAAAAAATCCGCAAGTGGCCGATAATCAGCCTCCTGCGGAATACGCTCCAGTGATCCGCTTGGGATTCGAACCCAAGACCCACGCCTTAAAAGGGCGTTGCTCTACCAGCTGAGCTAGCGAATCTCCGTCAAAAAAGCGGTGCAAAGGTAATCACTTTTGTTGAGATGGCAAAATTTTTGGCCAAAAAGTTTTAATATTACTGCTGAAAACAGTAATTCAGAGGACGCCGTCCGGGCGTTTTTCCCTTTGACGCGGGTCAAACGTGTTCAACTATTCAAAAATCACATACTCGGCCTAATGGCCGATTTGGCGCTTATCCGGTTCATTTCAGAATAATCAGCTGTTTATAAAGAAGGGTGTCCACTCGAATACATAGCTCACGCGAAACACAGGGTTTTGCAGGTGACCCATAAATTTGCGGTGTAATTATCCAAATAATCGATTTAACTTGCACTAATTTTAGATAAATTAGGCGGCACCTCGAAAAAACATTCAAGCGAGCTTGATGTTTTTTGCTCGGTTTGCACTAATTTTGCAGCATGATTGAGGTGAATAACGGAATTATCAAGTATGTGAAGTCGTTGGGCAATAAACGCAACCGCGACGAGGAAGGCGTGTTTGTGGCCGAGGGTTGGAAGTGTGTGCGTGATACGCTCGAAGCTTTCGAGTGCCGTTATCTGGTGGCCACGCGCGCGTGGTACGAGAAAAACGGTATGGCGCGTTTCCACGACAAGCTGGTGCTTGCGCCCAAGAGTGCGCTGGAACGCATGACGCAGTTCGCTACGGCGCCCGATGTGCTTGCGGTGTACGAGAAACCGCGTGTTACAGTCGATGAGGGGGTGGTGCGGACCGATGTGAGTCTGGTACTCGACAATGTGCAGGACCCGGGAAACCTGGGGACTATCGTGCGGTTGGCCGACTGGTACGGCATTCGCCACATTTTTTGTTCTCCCACTACTGTCGATATATATAATCACAAGGTGGTGCAGGCCACGATGGGCGCCATCGCGCGCATCGCCGTGACTTATACCGACCTCGAGGAGCTTTTCGACGAGTATCCCGAGGTGCCGGTGCTGGGAACATTTCTTGATGGCGACAACATCTATGCCGCCGAGTTGCCCCGCAACGCCTTTGTGGTGATGGGCAACGAGGGGCAGGGCATTTCGCGCGACGTGGCCGCCCGCGCTACGCGCCGGTTGCTCATTCCGTCGTGGCCCCGCGAGGGAGCTGTGGTCGATTCTCTCAACGTGGGCATGGCCACGGCCATCGTGCTGAGCGAGCTTCGCCGCACGGCGTTGTCGCGGTAGTTTACCGGCTGAAGCGTGGCCTGAGGTCACGCTTGAAGAGCACGTCGTCGTTGCTCACCTTGATGAGGGTGTCGCGCAGGGGGCGCAGGCTGTAGAGCACCACGTGTCCGTCGGCGCTGAGGTAGCGCGAGGTGTCGCGCCGTGTCCAGTAGTCGTAGCGTGTATATCCCCAACTATCGAGCATACGGGCGTGGACACTGTCCTCGTGGTCGATGAAGACGAAGTCGGTGCCGCGGCGCGCGGCGCGTTCCTGGTCGTGGCGCATTTCGTCGGTGGCTCCTTCCTGCAGCGCCCAGTAGCGGCATGCCGGCAGTGCCTCGCTGAGCATTCCTTGTCCCTTGTCGTGGAGGTCCCAGAAAAGCACGCGCGGGTGTTCCACCTGGCACATGAGTCCGGCATAGTAGTAGAAGCGGTCGCGCTTGGCCAGGTCGTGGGTGAACAGCGAGCCGTTGGCGCTGCGCTTGGTGGCGGCGAGTGCCAGCAGCGCGGCCAGCGCGAGGAGCGTGATGGCCGCTTTTCCCCATCGTCGTGTCTCGACCCTCGTGAACAGTGTGGCGCAGCCGGGCATGGCCAGCAGCGCCAGCGATGAGTAGTAGAAATGTGATTTCCCGTTGAGCATGACCACAGCCACCATCCACGCCATGATGGCCGGCAAGCCCCAGTGCCGTCGCTGTCGCGCCATGCCGTAGAAGGCGGTGCCGGCGGCGATAACGCCCATGTAGAGCAGCAGACTTTTCTTGGTGGCTTCGCTCACGATGGCCGCGGCCGAGAGTTTGCTCTGCCCCAGATTGCCCAGCGTGAGAAGCGTGTTGACGAAATACTCCCTCACGAAATGAGTGAGCCATCCCTGCCACAGGGCGAGCAACAGCCACGGCAGCAGCAAGGCGAGGGCGCCGGCCGTGAGCCACAACCATTGGGAAGCCTTGCGCCGGCCATAGCGTCGTGGCCACACCCAAGTGACGTGGGGCACGAACGCCAGCAGCATGAGCGTCACGCTATACTTGATGAGCAACGTGGCCGCCAGTGCGAACCCCAGAACGGAGGCGGTTACGGTGAGGGCGTAGCGGATCGTGTCGCGGCCGCTGTCGTGCAGGACAAAGCGGTAGATGACCGGCGCGAGGAAGGCTTGGCAAAAGTCCTCGGCGCGCACCTCGTCGTGCACATATCCGTTGAGCATGAGCAGGGCGGCCACCGCCAGGCCGCATGCAGCGCTCCATCGCGAGGCTCCCAAGAGCCTGAAAGTGAGGAAGACGTAGTAGAAAACCACGGCATAAGCGATGGTGCTGAGCCACATCACGCCGGTGAAGTCGTGTGGGCTCAGCAGGTATCCCAGGCCGTAGATGAGCCACAGCAGCGGGCCTTTGGAGTCGGCAAAGTCGTTGTAGGGTGTGAGGCCTTCCATCCAAGCTCGTCCGCACGTCATGAACCAGTTGGTGTCGCCGCGCCACCAGATGTCGTAGAGGTAGCTGTCGCGCGAGATAAGCAGCATGAGCGTGGAGGCCGCCAGCCAGCACAACGCGGCAAGGGCGGCGCGTCGCTTGAGGTGGGGGCGGGAGTGGAAGGTGATATCCATGCTGAGGCCTGAAGTGGGTTATCGGCTCAAGAGCCAGTCGTAGATGAGGTCGCGCCGTGCCGGTGTGCCCCAGGCGGGCGGCTCGGTCGACAGGATGGCGTTGTAAGTGGTGGTGATGTCGGCGCCGTTACACACCCCGTCGGCGTTCACGTCGCCGGCCTCGCGCGCCGCGTGTCGCAGCAGTGCCGTGACATCGAGTTTGCCGTTACCCACCTGTTCGGGTGGCGCTTGCCTCACGGCGTCGTCGACCACGGCGGTGGCCGCCAGCATTTCGCGCAAGCGTGCCGCGGTGAGCGTGGGGTCGGCCTGCAGGCATAGGGCCACAGCGCCGGTGACGACAGGCGTGGCCATCGAGGTGCCGTCTTGCGCGCCATAGGGGTAGGTGACGCCGTCGACAGTGACCTCGGTGACGCGGCGGGCGTTTGCGATGACGCCCTTGGGGTCATACCGGCTGGCCGACGAAACGAGTGCGAATCCCGGAGCGAGCACGTCGGGGCGCATGATGCCGCGTTGGTCGGGTCCTCGCGACGAGAAATGCGCCACCTGGTAGGGCTTGCATCGTGTCCAGGAGATGACGTCGCCCCAATCGGTGTCGATGTTGTTGCGGCTGCAGTAAGCGCCGGCCGAGAGGGTATTGTCGCCGGTGGCCAGGTCGCTAATCGAGCCGATGCTCGTGCCGCGTTTCCAACCGTCGAGGTCGTAGTGGTAGAAGTAGGAGTCGACACCGGTCCATGCGTGTATTGTGGTGCTCCTGGGGGCGGTGTAGTGCAGTGTGAGGCGATAATGCTCGGCATCGACAGGGTAGAGCCTCACGTCGACAATCGAGTGGTAGCGGTCGCCCGCGTCGAGTCCGGCAGCGGCCTCGATTTTGCCGGTGAAATAGCGGCTCCATTCCTTGTCGTTGTCGCAGTCGATGGTGAGCGCTTCGTCGTCGGTGGGGAACACGAGCTGTTGCCGCAGGCACAGCGTGTCGGCTTTGATGTCCCACACGCCCAGGTACACGGTGTGCTCGGCCTGTGTCGATGACCACGCGCTTGCCGAACCGTAGAAGATGGGCGACGCCGGGCTCCAGTCGGCGAAGAAAGTATGTAGCGTGTCGGTCGCGTTCCAAAAGGTCTGCTGCAGGTGGCATCCCATGGCGCCGTCGTTGCCGGCCGACACCACGCAGATTTTTCCCGGCCCGCTCATGGCGTCGAGGGCGCGGCACAGCTCGGAGGTGCCGTCGTGGGCGCCGTCGTGGCTGCCGATGCTCATGTTGACCACGGCGGGAAGGCCCACGTGGTCGGCATAGTCGAAGATATATTTCACGGCGAGCGCCACGTTCACGTCGGTGAGACTGTCGTCGGGCATGCCGCACAGCACCAGCGTGGCATCGGGGGCGATGCCGTGCAGGCCGTTGGCGCGGTAGCTGCCGGCGGTGGTGCCTGCGGTGTGGGTGCCGTGCGAAGTGCTGGTGTCGTCGGTGGTGAGCGCGGCGATTTGCTCGGGCGTGGTGTAGTGGCTGCCGGGCAGTGTCTCACCCTGCACTACGGGTGCCTCGCCGGTGTGGTCACAGGGCATATAGACGCGTGCCACGCGGCTGTTTCCGTGCTCGTCCTTGAAGTTGATGTGGTTGAAATCGAAGCCCACGTCAACCACACCCACCACCACGCCGCGCCCCGTGAAAGGCGTGAGCGATGTGAGGTCGGCCAGGCGCACGCTGTCGGCGCGCGAGAGGCTGCGTGCCGTGTCGTTGCACAACGTGAGGCGTTGTGCCGGTGACACCAGGCTCACTCCCGGCAAACTCGCCACAGCGTCGAGGCGATCGGCCGATAGCGTGATGGCCGCCATGTCGCCCATGCGCGCGGTGACGCGCACGCCGTTATCGCGCAGCAAGGCGTCGTCGGCGCGGTCGAGTGTCACAAAGGCGCTCACCGTGGCACCGGCAGCGCGTTCTTGTGCCGCCACGAGTCGTCCGCGTGCCGTGAGTCGTGGGGCGTGTCCCCAGACGCCTATCGTTGTCGCGACTACCATTAGTACCGCTATGAGTCCTGTCCATCTTGTTGCCATAATGCGCTCGTTTTGGTTTAATTCCCCAAAATTACTACTTTTTTTTCACTACATGGCAAAAAGTGAAAGAAAATGGTGAAAAGCGGCCCCAACTGCCGGTGAGGGCAGCGGAGCCGCTGAGTGTCGCGTCGCGGTGAGGCGTCGCCGCTTAGAAGAGGTGGGTGGCGCGCGGGTTGATACACACGCCCAGGATGCGGTCGGGGACCGCTTCCACCTTGTTCATCGACTGTGTCGCGGGGTCATAGTAGTAGAGGCCCGTGGTGTAAGTCTTCTCGGTCGTGGCGGCGCGGAAGCCGAAGTACACGCGTCCGGTGGCGCTGTCGACAGCCATCTGCGTGGTGTAGACGCCCTCGTCGGCCGTGGTGTTGATGGGGTCGGCCTCCATGGTGAAGAACTTGACATACTTGTCATAGTCGAGTCCCTCGCCGTTGCCCGGCAGCGGGTAGTGGCCGAAGCCGGCGCCCGGCGTGACGCCCTTTGTCATCCACACGTAGAGGTTCTTCTGGTTCTCGTCGAGCGTGAAGGCTCGCGGCTGTGTACCCGAGAGCACGATGGGGAAGGGGATGGGTCCGGTCTTTTGGGCGGTGGCGGGCCCAATGTCGCTGGTGCGGAAGCGGTAGATGCCGTTGCCCGAATAGTTCTTACCCCACCAGAAGACACCTTGCTTGTCGAGGTAGAGTCCGGTGTGGATAGCACCGTAAGCGATGCCGTTGCCGTAGTAGTTGAGCATGTTGTTGACCACGAAGTAGCCCTCGGTGCTCGAGTAGACGGTGCTCTCGCGCTCGCCACGCGTGGTGAGCGGGATGCGGCGCACGCCCGTGTTGCGGTCGGTGTAATAGAGGTAGTTGCCGTCGGTACACCCCTGGAAGGGGTCGTTGAAGGCCTGGCCGCCCACGTTGGTGATCATGACGTCGCTCATCGAGCCGTCGGCGCTCATGACGGTGATTTTACCGTCGCCCAGCACGCCGTTCTGGTCGTTGACATAGTAGTATTGCTTGCCGCAGTCGAGGATATAGACGAAGTCGTCCTCGTTCACACTGCCGTCGTCGCTGGTCTGCTTCACGGTGGCGAAGACGAGCGTGGTGGGCATGTTGCCCGAACTCACGCCCAGGTCGAAGGGCATGTTCTTGGTGCCCGCCGGCAGCTGACTCGGGTCGACGAGCTTGAGCGCCTTGATGTTGCCGCCCATCACAGCATAGTAGAGCGTGGGAGCCGGCACGCTGGTGCCCACCTGCACGTTGACATAACCGTCTTCGAGGCGGCGGTTCTCGCCGTTGATGTCAAACCACGTCCTGACCTCGATGCGTTGCGAGCCTATGTTCTTGAATCGCAGCACGCCCGGGTTGTCGATGGTGCCGTCGCTGTGGCTATAGCCGGTGAATTCGGTGATTTCGGTGCCATCGTCGAGCGTGGTGCCCTCGGGGAAGTACCACACGAACTTGGTCTCGAGATTCTCGGGGTTGGGCAGCGAGAGGTCAAGCTTGACGGTGACGTCGTTGATGACGACGGTTTCGGCGCTTTGCTCGGCCACGACGAGCTTGGGCGCGATGTCGTAGATGAGCAGCGGGTAGGTGCGCTCGCCCACACCGTCGACGGTGAGGGTGACGTTGTAGATACCCGCCTTGTCATACTTGTGGGTGGGGTTTTGGTCGCTCGACGATTCCCCGTCGCCAAAGTCCCACGTCACTTGTCCGCTCTTGGCCGAGATGTTGTTGAACCGGATGGTCGACACCACATAGAAGTCGGTGGTGAACTCGTCGCCGTCGACATTGTAGGTGAAGTCGACGTCCTTGCCGGCAAAGTTGCCGTAGGCCGGCTCCTTTTCGACACACGAGGCCATCGCCATCGCCACCGCGGCCATCAGTAGAAATATTTTGAGATGCTTCATAAAACTGTCAAATTACGTTGAGAAAGAGTAAATAATCTTCAGTTGTAGGGCGCAAGCCGTGTCAGTTGATTTCGACGAGTTTCGTCTCGGTGTCGGTGCCCATCTTGCCCTCGGTGTCGTAGACGCGGAAGTAAGGAACCAGCACATAGCGTCGTGTGAAATCAATCGAGTAGTTCTTGTCGGTGGTGTTGTAGATCCACGATGTGAACGGAATGAGCTCGATGAGCTCCTTCCAGTAAGGCATATACTCGCGGCGCACCGAGTTGACGCGCGAGCCCGTGTCGTCGTTGTAGCGACTGAACACCCAGGGCGACGACTTGTAGACCTCGAAAATCTTGTCTTCGGGCACGCCGGCGGGCGCGTCGGCCTTGGTGGCAATCTCGTGCTCGGTCTTGACACCGGCCTCGTCGATGGTGATGTAGTAGTAATGGTCCACCTCGTCGGTGACAAACCATGCGTCGCTCTTGCCGCCCTTGCCGCTCGACTCGGTCACCGTGGGCATGTCGAGGCCATACTTGGCGTTGAGCTGCTCGAACTGCTCGGCGGTGAAGTCATACTTGATGTAGACGTTGCGCAAGTCGTCGTAGTAAGTGCTGTCCTTGGTGAGGTAGTTGACGATGGTTTGCTTGAACTCGTCGCGGAATGTCGAGGGGTAGTACTGGTTGAACTTGTCCTCGTCGAAGTCGTTGGGGTTGGTCCATTGAACCGGCGCGAGCGTGCTGCTCACGGGAAAATCGCTCGTGAGGATGTATTCATATCCGTCCCATTCGGCCATCGAGTGGGGATAGGACTTGACGAGGCTCGCCGTGCGCACCGTGTCGTTGGTGGTCACGGTCTTGGTGTAAGACAACTTGGTCGTTAGGCGGCTTGTGGCTTTCGCCTCGCCGTTGCGCGTAATCATTGTCCACACCTCGCTGTGGTCTATTTCCCGGTCGCTGCTGGTGTAGTACTTGCCCTTGAACGAGACTGAGCCGCCGGCCTTGACGTTGCTTGAGCCGAGCTCCCACGAGACGGTGGGCAACACTTGTCCCAGGTCCATGCGGTCGGCGAAGGGGTCGTGCACGGCACACGATGAGGCCGCGGCGGTCACCAGCGCGAGGAGTGCGATATTCTTGAATAATTTCATAGGGATATTCATTATTGTTATATAAAGTTCTTTCATCCGTTGTGTGGCGTCATTGTCCCGTGAGCGAGGTGACCTCGCCGTAGTCGTGGGCCCAAATCATGGGTTTTTGCAGCCACTTGTAGTTCTTGTAGGCGCCCAGTCGCTCGAGCTCTCCGCGGTTATATTTCTCCTCGGTCTCGGGGTCGTAGTTAAGTCGCTGAATCCAGGTGTTCTCCTTTTGGGCGTCGGTGAGCCCGTCGACCCAGTAGGCGGCATAGAGGTTGTAAGGCCTGCGCAGGCCCGGATAGACGATTTCGTTGTCGTTGCCTATGCCGTAGTTGTTGCGCTTGTTACTGTAGTGGTAGCGTCGCATGTCGGTCCACTGCTCGGGCTGCATGTACATGGCCACGTACTTTTGCATCATCAGGTCGCTGAGCGAGAACTCGCTGGGATTGAAGAACCAGTGCTTGTTGCCGCGGTCGGTGACTTTCTTCACGCGCGGTGTCTTGGCCGAAGCGCTGGCATAGTATTCCTCGTTGTTGAGGAACGCGTTGACCTGCGCGTTCCAGTCGGTAGCCCTTGCCCACTGCACGGTTCCGGCGTCCTTATATTCGCCGGGATACTTGTTGTCGTTCTTCTCGTTGTAGTTGGGGTTGGGATAATTCTTGAGGAAGAAGTCGAGGTGCCGCTCGATGTTGTGCTCGGCGGCCTCCTTGGCCAGGGCGCACGCCTCGGTCTTGTTGCCCATCCAGTAGTAGGCCTCGGCCTTGATGAAGTAGAGTTCCTCCATGGTGAAGATGGGGTTGTAAGCGTTGGTGGCGCCGGCGTAGGCACCCATGTAGAGGTCGGGATAGTTGGTGCCCTTGTAAGTGGTACCCATGCCTATGTTGTTCTCGAGGAAACGCATCATCACCTTAGAGTCCTCGGCTTTGCTGGGGCTCACTGGGCCTGTGCGGGCCTTCATGAGCAGGGGCAGGCGCGGGTCGTTGGCATAACCGTCGTAAGACGAGCCTTGGGTGCCGTGGTAGGTGCCGATGAAGTTCTCGTTGTCGGGCTCGTTAAGTCCCATCACATCGACGAGGAAGAACTTGCTGGGGATGGCGTTGCCCAAGAGGTTGCTGCGCGACTCCCACGAGTTAATCACGGGGTGGGTCACCGACCAGGGGGCGCACTGCTCGTTGGTGCCTCCGTCGAAGTTGTAGCGGGGCTCGTTGCCAAACCATGCTCCGTAGAGCAGGTCGCCCTTGCGCCACTGGTTGATGGCTGCGTCGGCGGCGTCGATAATCTTTTGGCAGGTAGCCGGGCTGCGGTCGATGTTGGGGATGTTGCGCAACAACAGTCGCGCCTTGATGGCATAGACGAGTCCTTTCCATTTCTCGAGGTCGCCGGCGTAGACGCGGTCTTGCGCGGCGGTGATGCGCTGGTTGTTCTCGTTCTTGGTGATGCTCTCATCCTCGAAGGCCGCGATGAGGTCGTCGGCCTCCTGGAGCATCCAGGCGTAGATTGACTCTTGCGTGTCGTAGGCCGGTGCCACCGAGTTGTAAGCGTCGGTGCGCGGCATGTCGCCAAAGGCGTCGGTGGTGAGTTGCATCGACATCAGCTGGATGGCGCGCACGATGAGCGTGTAGTTGGGCGAATTGATTTTATTGGCCTCTTTGATGAGGTTGTTGCCGTTCACCCCGATGTCGTAGAAGTGGCGGCGCCACTGCGGGTGGCGGTTCATCGTGAGGAACTCCCACTCACACTTGTAGCTGTAGCTTCCCACCGAGCTCTTGCCGCCGGTGGTGAGGCATTGCGACAGGTAGATGTAGTACTCGGCGTGGTCATAGACCGTTTGCTGCGCGTAGAACACGAGCACGGGCATGGCCTCTTCGGCCTTGAGCGAGTGAGCGCGGTCGGGGTTGACGTTTTCGTCGAGAATATCGTTACAACTTACCCCCACGAGACCCATCACGAGTGCCATTGCAATAAGTTTGAATTTATTGATTGTCATCATTGTCAAGTCGGTTAAAAGTGAGTCTTTAATTGAGAATAAATTGATTAGAAATTGACTTTGAGCGTGAAGTTGAAGTTGCGCGTCGACGGCACGTTGTAGTTGTCGATGCCCATGCCGCCCGTACCACCGCTCACGGCTGCCATCACCGACGGGTCGTTGCCCGTGTACTTGGTGAGCAGGAACAGGTTGCGGCCGGTCACGCTCAGGCTCAAGCCCTTGACGGGCCACGATTTCTTGAGCAGTCCCGAGAAGTCGTAGGCGAGGGTGACGTAGCTCAGTCGCAGGTAAGAACCATCCTCGATGAAGTTCGACGACACAGTGGCGTAGTAGGTGTTGATGAAGTAGCTGTCGAGCACCACGGGCGTGGTGTTGGGGCTATAGGTGCCATCTTCGTTCTTCACCACGCCCTTGAAGATGATTTCGCGGTTGCGGTACTTGTCATAGAGATGGTTCATGCCGTTAGTGATGAGGCTGCGGCCCGTCACGTTGGCCACGTCGCCGCCCACGCGGGCGTCGAGCAGGAACGAGAGCGAGGCGCCCTTGTAACGGAACGAGGAGCCGAAGCCCAGCAGGAAGTCGGGCTCGCGGTTGCCTATATAGTTACCCTTGGCGGGGTCGATGAGGGGATAGCCGTTCACGTCGCAAATCACGTTGCCGTCGGGGTCGCGCTGGTAGTCCTTACCGCTGAGACCGGTCGATGACTCGCCCAGGCGCGCCACGGGGAAGATGTCGCCGTACTGCGTGCCCTGGATTTCGGTCAGTTGGTCGGGGAGCCAGTCCACGTGGCTGCGGTTGAACGAGTAGTTGAGCGTGGCTGTCCAGTCAAAATCGACGCTTTTGATGATGTCTTGCTGGAGCGAGATCTCAAGACCATGATTGGTCAAGCTACCCTCGTTGCGTGTTTGCAGGATGTCGCCGCTGGCGGGCGAGACGCGCACGCTCACGATTTGGTCGTCGACCGTGGTCGAATAGTAGGCCACATCGAGGCGTGTGCGCTGGTTGAAGAAGCGCAAGTCGGCGCCGATTTCCCACGAGCTGGTCATCTCGGGAGTCAAGTCGAGCGGCGCGTAGGACACCGTCGGGTCGCGTCCGTAACCCGGGTCGGGGAAGGTGTTCCAGCGCTTGTAAGTGTCGTTGAACAGGTAGGGGGGTGGCTCCTTACCCACCTTGGCCCAGTTGCCGCGCAGCTTGCCGTAGCTGAACCAGTTGTTGTGCCACCCGAAGAGCTCGCTGAACACCACGCCGGCGGTCACCGAGGGGTAGAAGTAATGGGTCTTGTTAGCCTGATAGAGTGACGAGGGGCCATCGAGGCGGCCGGTGGCCGAGACCTGGAGGACGCCCTTATAGTCGAAACGGATTTCGCCGAAGTGGCCGTACTTGTTTCGGTGCGAATGGCTTACCGACTGTCCGCGCTCGACAAGGGTGGAAGGATCCACATTGGCAAAGCTCCAGAAGTCGTCGAGCAGGAATTTGTAACCGCCCATGCTGGCGCTCACGCCATTAATCACTCGGTATTCGAGACCATAGAACAGGTTGATGGTGTAGTCTTCGGCAAACGTGCGCTTATAGTTGGCGAAGAATTGCGTCGTGAGCGCGTTGCCGTGCGACGGCTGGAAGCTATAGGAACCGTAGAGGCTCTTGTTGTCGTTGATAAGGGCGGCCATAGATTCCTCGGTGGGGTCGTTGAAATAACTGTCGCGGAAGCGCGGCACGACATAAGCGTCGTAGATTGAGTAGCTGTAGTCGTAGCCTATCTTGCCGGTGAACACGAGGTCCTTGATGGGTTCGTAGCTGATTTGCGCGTTGAGCATCAGGCGGTCGCTGCGTGTCTCGCTCTTGTCGAGGTTGCGGCCGTAGTAAGGCGAGAAGGCGGCCCCGATGCGCTCGCGGTCGGTGAGCAGTTCCCAGTGGTCGTAGCGGTTGGCCCAGTAAGGTGTCACGCCGTCCTCGTCCACATAGCGGCTCATATCCTTGTTGATGCCCCAGTTGTAGATGGTCGACATGGAGTTGCCAAAGCCGCGCGCCTTGCTGTTGGTGTAGTTCATCGACGCTTGGATGGTCACCTTGTCGCTGGGTTTATATTGGGCCTTGATAAAGCCGGTGAGCTGGTTTTTATAGTCCTTGGGAACGACACCGTCGTGCATCGTGTAGGCTACCGACGTGTAAGCGTTGAACTTCTCGGTGCCGCCGCTCACTGCCAGGCTGTAGCGTTGCTGCAGACCGGTGCCCAAGAAGCCGCCCACGTTGTCATAGAGCACGTCGTCGGCGCCCAGGTAGGGACCCCAGCCGCCACCGCCGCTGTTTTCCTTGTAGAAGCCCTTGGCGCCCGGCGTGAAGGTGCGCTGCACCTTGGGCACGCGCATGCTGTTGCTGATTTCGACGCTGGCGCTGGCGGTGACGTCGATTTTGCCGTCGCGCGAACCGCTCTTGGTGGTCACGAGGATAACGCCGTTGGCGCCTTCCGAGCCGTAGAGTGCGCTTGCCGCCGAGCCTTTGAGGACGCTCACGTTGTCGATGTCGTCGGGGTTGATGTCGCCCAGCGCGTTACCATTACCGCGGATGGTCACGCCATCGACAACCACCATTGGCTGGTTGTTCTGCGAGTTGTTCATACTCGAGATGGCGCGGATGATAATCTGCGTGTCGCTGTTGGGCGAGCCGCCGCCCGAACCCACTTGCAGGCCGGCCACCTTGCCTTGCAACGTGGTGGCGAAGTTGGTGGCGCCACCGGCGGTCACCTCACCCGAGTTGAGCGACTGAACGGCGAAGTTCAGCTTTTTCTTCTCTTGGGTTTGACCGTAGGCTGTGACGACCACTTCCTGGAGCACTTGGGAATCGTCGGTCATGACAAAGTCGACTACCGAGCCTCCGGCCGGCACTTTCTTTGTCACCGTCTGCATTCCCACACATGTGACCACGAGCGACTGTCCGTCGCTGGCGTCAATCGAGTATTTGCCGTCGAAGTCGGTCGAGGTGACGCGCGAGGTGCCTTGCACCTTGACGGTGGCCCCGGGAATGGGCTCGCCGTCGCTCGCCTGCGTCACGGTGCCCGTGATGGCGCGGCCGTGGGCCAGCATGGTCACGAGGGCAAATACCATGAGCATTAGTAGCTGTTTTCTCATTGAACGGTTGTTTTAATTATTGAATGACTTTGATATTCTTTTTCTAAACGCGTGTTAAAGACTACAAAAATAATAAAATTATTTTAATATGGTTACATTTTCATTAAAAAAAGAAATACTATTCACCGAAAGTGGTGGGAGAGCCCGATGAGTGACTGTGCGATTGCCCGCGGTTCGCCGCGCTTTGCTCCACGAGGAATGTGAAGAACCGCAGCATGGCCCCACGGTCGCCGGCGGCGACAAAGTTCTCGGGGTGCCATTGTACGGCGAGAATGGGCAGGGCGGGGTAGCCCTCGAGCATCTCGGCCATGCCGTCGGGGCTGTGACCGGTGACCCGTAGCCGCGGTGCCACGTCGCGCACCGCCTGGTGGTGACGGCTGTTGACGGCGAGTGAGGTGACGCCCAGCACTTTCCCGCTCATGGTGCCGGGGGTGATGGTCACCATGTGGGCCCCGATGGCGAGGCTGTCGCCGGCCACACGGTGGTTGAGGGCGCCGGGCACTTGCGACGGGATGTCTTGCCACAACGTGCCGCCCAGGGCCACGTTGATAACCTGCATGCCGCGACACACCCCGAACAGGGGCATCTTCCGCTCCACAGCCCGCTTGATGAGCAGCATCTCGAACGTGTCGCGCCGCGCGTTCACCTCGCCCAGCATGGGGTGAGGCTCCTGGCCGTAATAAGACGGGTGCACGTCAACGCCGCCCGTGAGGAGCACGCCGTCGACGTGGGCGAGTGTGGCCTCGATGAGCGCGGGGTCGTCGCTGGCAGGTATCAACACGGGTATGCCGCCCGCTCGCGTCACGGCGGTCACATAGTCGTTCCCTGTCGCTTGGCTGCTCTCGCCGGGCGAGGCGGCGATGCCTATCACGGGCGCCTGTGCCCGGGCCATCATGCCCATTGTCAGGGCAACGGCCACAATCATAATTCTCGCAATCCTGTTCATTTTTTCGTCATTAAGCCTGAGTGAATGGCACAAAGGTAATAAAAAAACAACAAAGCCGCAAGCGGGTGAGGCTTGCGGCTTAAAAAGAGGATTAATATACAAACTAAAAAACTTAGTAAACTTGAATCGCTTATTTCGATTTCATCTTGTAGAACGAGCGGTACACGAAGAAGAGCGCAATGACCACAAAGCAGATGCCCGCCCACGGCGCTATCTCACGGAAACTCTCGCTGATGGCGATTTCCATCGCCAGCACGCCAAAGAGCGTCGTGAACTTGATGATGGGGTTCAGCGCCACCGAGCTGGTATCCTTGAACGGGTCGCCCACGGTGTCGCCCACCACGCTGGCGTCGTGCAGCGGAGTGCCCTTGGCCTTGAGATCGACTTCGACCACTTTCTTGGCGTTATCCCACGCGCCGCCGGCGTCGGCCATAAACACGGCTTGGAACAAACCGAAGACGGCAATCGAGATAAGGTAGCTCACAAAGAGACACACGGCGGCGTTACCGCCGATGCTTGCCGGCGACGAGAGGCAGGCGAAGCCCAGCGCGAAGCAGAAGATGGAGATGAAAATGTTAATCATACCCTTTTGCGCGTATTCGGTGCAAATCTTCACCACTTCCTGGCTCTTGCTGGTGTCGGCCTTCTTGGGCGCGTTGGCGTCGAGCTTGATGTTGTTCTTGATGAAGTCCACGGCACGGTTGGCGCCCGTGGTCACGGCCTGCATGCTCGAGCCGGTGAACCAGAAGATGACGCAGCCGCCCAGGATGAAGCCCAGGATTGAGTAGGGATTCAACAGGTTGAGCACGCTCTCGGGCTCGATACCGAGGGTCTTTTGGATGAGCAGGATGAGCGAGAAAATCATCGTCGTGGCGCCTGCCACCGCGGTGCCGATGAGCACGGGCTTAGCTGTTGCCTTGAAGGTGTTGCCGGCACCGTCGTTGGCTTCCAGGTAATATTTCGCTTTCTCAAAGTCGGGTGTGAACCCAAACTCGTTCTCAATGTCGCTCTTGGCTTTGTCGATGTCATCCTCGATGAGCGAGAGCTCGTACACGCTCTGCGCGTTGTCGGTAACCGGGCCATAGCTGTCGACGGCGATAGTCACCGGACCCATGCCCAGCATACCGAAGGCCACGAGGCCAAAGGCGAAGATGGCGGGATAGTTACCCAGCAGGTCCCTCATGTCAAAATAGTTGCTGGCCATGTAGGCGAGGAGCATGAGCGCGAAGAACACAAAGCCGGTCCAAAAGCTGCCGAAGTTTCCGCTCACGAGTCCCGAGAGAATGTTGAGCGAGGCACCGCCCTGCTTCGAGGTGTTCACCACTTCTTTCACGTGGCCGCTTGTGGGCGACGTGTAGAGCTTGGTGAACTCGGGGATGAGTGCGGCACCCAGGGTGCCACACGAGATAATCGTGGCAAGTCCCAGCCACCAGTTGTTGCCCAGGTCCTTGAGCAGGAAGTAGCTGGCGGCGAAGGTGGCGATAATCGACAGGATGGAGGTGATCCACACCAGACTGGTGAGCGGTTTCTCAAAGTCGAGGTCGTCGGCCTTGCTGTAACGTGCCTTGGAGATGGCGCCATTGATATAATAAGCCACTACGCTGGCCACCACGCCCAGGATGCGCATCACGAAAATCCATACCAGCAGGCTCACCTGGAATTGGGGTGGCACGGCCAGCAGGATGAACGACACGAGGGCCACACCGGTCACGCCGTAGGTCTCAAAGCCGTCGGCGGTGGGGCCGATGCTGTCGCCGGCATTGTCGCCGGTGCAGTCGGCAATCACACCCGGGTTGCGCGGGTCGTCCTCGCCAATCTTGAACACCACCTTCATCAGGTCGCTGCCGATGTCGGCAATCTTGGTGAAGATACCACCGGCGATGCGCAATGCGCTGGCGCCGAGGCTCTCACCGATAGCGAAACCGATAAAGCAAGCGCCTGCCAGGTCACCCATGAAGAGGAGGATGACAAGCATCAGGACCAATTCCACGCAAATGAGCACGATGCCGATGCTCATGCCGGCCG
Organism: uncultured Prevotellaceae bacterium; assembly: GCA_947169265.1. GTDB lineage: Bacteria > Bacteroidota > Bacteroidia > Bacteroidales > Muribaculaceae > Sodaliphilus. The sequence continues at coordinate 48,694 of CAMVPC010000012.1, read as the reverse complement.
TCAACGGAATGTTGAGCAGGTCGAGCGGACGGCGGCGAAGCGAGGCAAACGCCATGCGCGCGTTGGCTAACGTGTTCATGCGAACACCGAACCAGGCCACGGCATAGGAGCCGAGCACGCCTATCACGGTCCACATGAGAATCAGCACCACCTCACCGGCGGCCATCTTGCTCAGCAACCCGAAGTAGAGAACTACGGCCGCGCCAATAAACAAGAATAAAATCCCTAAAAATTTGCCCTGCTGCTTGAGATAGGTGGAGCATGTCTTGAAAATCACATCACCAATCTCGAGCATTGAGGCGTGGGATTTTAATTTTTTTACGCGCAGGAACTGCCAGAAGCCAAAAATGAGGCCCAACACCACTACGGCGAAGCCCCAATAGAGTACCGAAGCCTGGCTGCTGAAGTTCTCGGGCATCTTCAGGTCGGCTTCGCTCGCCAGTAGGGTGGCGGGAAGTGAAAGCATTGAAAATGCGGTCAATAACTTTTTCATTTCGTCTTAATAGTTGTTAAATAGGTTATGTTATGTTTTTAGTCTTAAGCGGTGTTAATGACGTTCAAACCTCCAAAATTAATACTTTTGGCTCAAATAACAAAATTTAACCCCACATTTTCAAGTGAACTGCTGAAAATGGGGGTAAATATGTAGGGTCAACGGCGCCCGTGTCGGCTGCCTTTGGGGCCCGTCTGCCGTGACGGATGCGGATGTCCCACGCCTTGGGGGCCTCAAGCGCCTGCGCGCCTACGCGTCGTGGGGTGCTACAAGTCTTGAAAAAGGCGCTGGGCGAAAAGCGTGAGGTAGATGCGCCAGTTGCGCCACAGGTGGCCGCCGTCGTTCTCGTAGTATTCGTAGGAGAAACGATTGTTGTCGAGGTACTTGCGCAACTCGACGTTCATATTCATCAGGAAGTCTTCCTTGCCGATGGCTATCCAGTAGAGCTTGGGCTTCGAGGCGAACAGGCGCGCCATCTGGCTGTCGAACACGGCGTCGCCGGGCCGCAATCGTGCCGCGGCCGACATGAGTCCGTAGTAGTCGAACGACTCGGGGTAGAGCCGCGCGATGCCAAAAGTGTGACCGCCGCCCATCGATAGTCCCGCCACGGCGCGCGCTTCGCGACGGGCGTCGGTGCGATAATGGCTGTCGATGTAGTTGACGATGTCCATGAAGCTTTCTTCCATGGTGGCCTTGGCGCCGCGCTCGTTGAAGGCGTTGCCGTCGGGCGTGTACATTCCTTCGTGCCACCAGCCGGGTGCCGCGTCACACGTGGGGTTGCCGTTGGGCATCACCACTATCATGGGCACGGCTTTGCCCCCGGCGATGAGGTTGTCCATGATTTGCGAGGCGCGGCCCAGGTCGCTCCATGCCGTCTCGTCGCCGCCGTGGCCGTGCAGCAGATAGAGCACGGGAAACCGCCGCGTACCGTCGTAAGCCGCGGGCAGGTAAACCGTCATGCGGCGTTGCTTGCCCAGGGTGGGACTGTTGTACCACACGCGGCTCAAGGTGCCATGGGGCACGTCGTTCACTTGATACAGGTGGCCCTTGTCGCCGCTGTTTTTCGTGACGATGAAGATGTTGCTCAGGGTGGAAATGTCGCGGTTCACATAGCTGTTGCTCGGGTCGATGACGCGCTGGCCGTCCACATTCAGGCTGTAAGAGTACAGCTCGGCGTTGAGGGGCCGCGTGGTCACTGTCCACACGCCGTTCTCTTGCCGCGTCATGGGTAGCGTGGACGGGTGGATTTCCTCAAAGTCGCCCGTGACGCTCACTTGTTGCGCCGTGGGGTCGTAGAAGTTGAAGGTCACCGTGCCGTCGTCGTGTACAACGGGCGATTGTACCTTGGGGCGCTGTCCCAGCGCCTGCTGGGCGAAAGCCGCGGTAAAAACGGCAAAGCAGCCCAAAAACACAAAAAAACGTTTCATAATATGAACTAATAAGATAAGATGTTGTGTTGTGAGTTAAAAATCAATGAGCCGTGGGCGGGGCGACGTTTTCGATACGGCCTTTGTCGCGGGTCGCGTCGGCCTCGTCTTGCCGCACATATTGATAAACGACGATTGCCGCGAGTCCCAGGACGAGCAACACGGCGGCGATGAGCGCGCGTTGCAGCCGCGCCTGTTGCTTTCGCTCGAGCTCACGCTCTTTGGCGGCCTTTCGCTTTTCTTGTTCGGCGAGATGTTCCTTGTAAATTTCGCTTTCTTTTTCCATAATCAAGGATTGGGGATGATGACTTGGGGTGGGGTGGAGGGATTGTGCGCGTTGAGGATGCGCAGGGGCTTGGGATAGAGGTTGTTGGCGCGATTGCCCAGGTTGTTGACGAAGCCCAGCGGTGAGCCTTCATAAGCCAGTAGCACGGGGCCGCGTGGAGCCTCGACAACGAGACTCTCGCCGCGCAGGAAGGCGAGGGCGGTGGCATAGTCCACGCCGCGCGTGGGAAAGGCGTCGGCCCGTAGCGCCGTTGAGAGGGCGAGGCCGTGCGCGGGCATGATTTTCCGTCCTTTTACGGTGGCCGTTTCGACGCCCATCGCAAGCACGGGTATTTTCTTTTCAATCAAGTGGATGAGCGGTTCCCAACCGCGCGGAATGGCGTAGATGGTGTCGTCCTTGAGGCGCATCGCGAACTGCTCGGGATTGCTGAGCCATTCCATCGCCTGGGGGAACGGCGGCGTTTTACCACCGCCCTTGGAGGCACGCTGCGGCGCGACTGCGCCGGCTGGCTTGCGCACGACGGCCACAAAGAGGCCTTCGCCGCGTGTGCGGTGCGGGAAAAAGTGGTGGCAGGGGTGCGGCGTGTCGATGCCGCCGGCGATGCCCCACTCGTGCGGCGTTTCGACGGCCACCGGTTCGGCCCCGAGCGTGTCGATGAGCAGGTCGAGGATTTCCTCGTTTTCGTGGCGGTTGAAGGTGCAGGTGGAGTAGATGAGGAGTCCGCCAGGCTTGAGCGCCGGCCAAATGTCGGCCACGATGCCGCGTTGACGCTCGGCACACTGCGCCACGAGCGCCGGTGACCACTGTCGCGCGGCCTCCTCGTCCTTGCGCATCATGCCCTCGCCGCTGCAAGGCACGTCGGCGGCCACCACGTCGAAGAGAGGCCCGAGGGTACCTATCGCGGCGGGCATGGCGCGCGTGACGACGGTGCCGGGGTAGCCCCATCGCGCCACGTTATCGCGCAGCGCGAGGGCGCGTTGCGGCACCACCTCGTTAGCCACCACAAGCGAGCCTGCGGGAAGCGCGTCGATTGCCGTCGTGGTTTTGCCGCCGGGCGCGGCACACAAGTCGAGGTAAGCCACAGGGGCCTTCACCAGTTGCTTGATGACATGATAAAAGAACATCGACGAGGCGTCCTGCACATAGTAGCGGCCCGCGTGAAAATGCGGGTCGAAAGTGAAGGCCGCGCGTTCGTCGAGATACATGCCCGGCGGGCACCACGGCACGCGCGCCGCCCCGGGTGCCGGCGCACCGCCCTTGCCGATGTTGAGCCTGACGCTCACCGTGGGCGCGCTGCCGCTGAGTGCGGCCACAAGCTCGTGGGCCTCGCCGGCGGGCAGGAACCCGTCGAGCGAGGCCACGAAGTCGTTATTGAGCCGCCTTGCGGTCATGGCGTTATTGCGCGAGTAAAATGTTGTAAAGGGCGGTCACGTCGGAGCCGCTGATGATGCCGTCGCCGCTCACGTCGGCATTACCATTTACTTCCTTGCCTTCGAGCAGGAAGCCGTAGAGAGCGGTCACGTCGGCGCCGCTCACCACGTTGTCGCCGTTCACGTCGCCGACCGGGTGGGCGTTCGGATTTTCGATGACGACCCACTTGTCAACCATCTCGTTATATTCGCCGTAAGGCACGGCGATGCGGTTGATGTTGGTGTCGAAGAAGGCGCCCTCGGGGGCGGTAATCGCGTGGCCGTCCTCGAGAATCATGTCGAGCCAGTCGATGGTGGTGTAGCTTGTGTGCCCCACCGTGCGGATGGTGGCATTCTCTTTTACCTTGAGCGTGGAATAATAATCGATGAGAATTCGGGTGCGCACCTTGGAAAATCCGGCCAAACCGATTTGTTTGCCTTCGGCCACGAGCGTCACGTTGCCGCCCACGGTGAGCATCGTCGCCTCTTGGCCGCTCATCTGCACGCCACGGTAGCCGTAGGCGTTAAGGGTGCCGTTGCCGGTGATGGTGGTGGCCTTGCTCAAGTCGATGCAGTAGTCGCCCACGGCATCGGCGCTGTTGACCGTGTTTTCACCCACCACGTTGATGATGAGGTCGTTCACCTCGCTGGCGATACCGTGCGTGGTGCCGTTGATGGTGGCGCCATCGAGCGTGAGCGTTTTGCTCTCGGGGTCGTAGCTCACCACGCCGGTGATGCCGTCGCCCAGCACGCGCGCGGCGTTGAAGTTGTTCACCTGCACATCGCCCACGACGAGCGGGTAGTCGGTGGCCTCGAACGTGTTGCGGTAGTAGAACGTGATGTCGTCAACATAGACGGGTTTCGTCTTGCTGCCGCCGCTCATGGCGAGCCTGAACAATGCGGGCTCGTCAATCTCCACCCTGTTGCTCACCGTTTTTGAGCTGTTAGGGCTGATGGTTGTCGAGCTGTTGTTCACTGTTGTCCATGTGGTGCCGTTATCGGTGCTGTATTGTAAGGAGAATGTTGCCGACAGGGTAGACGCGTTGTGGGCGGTGTAGGAGATGTGGTTCACCTTGTAAGGACATGGCGATACCATTTCTATGCCGCTGGGTTTAATCATTTCCACGGCGTGCTCGCCGTTGCACAGCTCACTGCCCGGCGCCACCACCTTGCTGTTGACGAATGACCACAGGGTGAAGTTGCCCGGCACGTTTTTCTCGTTATCGGTCGCGCCGAGAGGCATACGCTCAAAATCCTCGATAACGCTCAGAGGGGGCTGGGTTCGTCCCACGGTGAACGAGATTACGCCGTTGTTCATCGCGATTTGCTCGAGCGTGAAATCGTTGGTTTGCTTATCCCACGTGAGCAGGTTGGGAACGTCGGCGTCGTTACCGTAGAGCGTGGTAACATTCTTTGTGCCCGGGAAGGGGTCGCTGCTGCTGTTGCCCGAGGTGTTCTGGCCTGCTCTCACCAGCTCGTAGTAGTTGTGCGACGGGTTACAATTAACTTTGTTGTTCTGCCACACTTGGGCGTTGGTCGAGTCCATTCGTGCCACGAGCATGCCGTCGCCGGGCAAGTAAGTGTCCCACTTGGTGCGTCGTTGCCGGTTCTCAAGCAGGAATTTCTCGTTGGCGTTGGGCGTGAGGATGATGTAGCCATCGTTTGACGTGCCGATGGGGTTGAGCGTGTAGTCGCCCGTCTGGGTGATGACAGGTGGATTGGCAAAGCCTGTGGCGTAGCGGTCGTAGAGGCTGTAGCCGGCCGGGCAGCGCGAGAAGTTGAGGTGTCCGCCGCCGGCCATGATATCCCATTCACCCGGGTGCAGGCTTTGTCCGTTGTCGGCATAGTCGGTGTCGTAGAGGTCGGGCAAGCCCAGGCAGTGGCTGAATTCGTGGCAGATGGTGCCTATGCCGTCGTGCGTGTAGTTGTTGTTGCTCTCCCAGCCGTAGAATTCCACCGAGCAGGCATAGCGGCCGGGCCACACGCCGTCGACGGCGCTCACGTTGTCGCCCCACAGATAGTAAGCGTGGGGCCACAGGTACTGGCTGTTGTTGCCCGAGTAACTCGAGCCGAATCCGGCGGCGATGAAGTAGATGAGGTCGATGACGCCGTCATGGTCGTTGTCGTACTGTGAGAAGTCGATTTGGGCGTCGGCTTTTGTCACCGCTTGCTTGAAGACCTCAGAGAAAGCCGCAGTGCCGTTTTCCTGCATGCACGAGGCGTCCACATCAATGGGACCCACCACGTCGAATTGCGGCGTGAACTGGTCCATCGTGTTGTCGCTGAAGTAGTCGCTCACGCTACCCGTGAAGTTGCTGCCGTAGTAGGTGTAGCTGCCGTCTTCGTTGGTGTAGCCGCTGTAGTTCTTTTCGTTGAGTAGGCGCGTGAAGAAGTTCTTGACGTCGCCGCGCACAAACTTGCGGTCGCTGAAGTTCACCAGAATCACCAGCCCGCGGAACTTGCTCGGGTCGAAGCTGCGCTCGGCGCGCATGCGCGTGTCGCGGCGCGCGCGTGCCTGCTTGCTGCCGTCCACGGCCTGCTTGTCGGTCATGTGCTTGGCCAGGGTGCTGAGCAGCGCCAGCTCGTCGGCGGTTCGTTGTGGCGCGTCGTGGGCCACCACGGTAGTGGGCACGAGGCGTCCGTCGCGGCGTTCGGCATACACATAGTTGCCTTTCGCGTCGCGTAGCACGGTATAGCCGTCGGTGGTAGTGTTGAAGTGGTAGAACTCGTCGCCCACCAGCTTGATGGTCACCGTGGTACCGTCGGCGTTGGTGACCTGGCAGGGCTCGGGGTGTGCTGGTTCGGCCACTGCTGCCATGGCCATCGTCGCGGCCATGAAAATCAGTAATAGTCGTTTCATAAAATAAAAATATAAAGGTAAGTAATAATGTTTTGTCTTATCGGTCTCAAGGTTCGCGCCAGTCGCCGTGCGCCTTGATGAGCTCAACGAGACGGTCGATGGCTTGTTCCTGGGGAATGTTCTTTTCAATGCACTCCTTGCCCTTGTAGAGGCTTATGCGGCCCACAGCGGCACCCACATAGCCGTAGTCGGCATCGGCCATTTCGCCCGGTCCGTTCACTACGCATCCCATGACACCAATCTTGAGGTGGGTGAGATGGGCGGTGGCGGCCTTGACGCGCTGCACGGTGGTTTGCAGGTCAAACATGGTGCGTCCGCACGACGGGCACGAGATGAACTCGGTGTGGGTGGTGCGCAGTCGGGCGGCCTGCAGGATGGCGAAGGCGGTGCTCACCACGGCTTGTGGCGGCAACCCGGTGGCGGTGAGCCACAATCCGTCGGCGCGGCCGTTCATGGCCACGGTGCCCATGTCCACTCCGGCCTTGACTTGCAGCCATTCGAGGTCGTTGTCGGCATAGTCGCAACGCATCACCACGGGCAACTTGATGCCCATCGCCTCCATGCGGTGCACGTAGGCTTGCAGGTCGCCCGGCACGTTGTCGTTGGTGGCGGTGAGCACCACCGCGATGTCGTCGCGCCCGGCCAAGTGCATGAGCACGTGGGGGTCATGGCCGGTGTTCACCTCAAGCCATTTGATGGCCGCGGGACAATCGAGGTCGAAGTAGTCGATGTCGTTATAGTCGTTGAGCAAAAATAGCGGGAACGTGTTGGGCGCACCGTCGTAGCGCTCGGCCGGTACGATGAAGCGGTCCTCGCTGTTGAGCGCCCCCGTGGGCGAGTAGTAGAAGTCGGGGCGCGGCGCGTCGCCCGTTTGCGATGGTGCACACGCGGCCACCACGACGGGCACGTGCCGGCCTCCCACGATGCCGGCCACCGCTGTCGTGGCGCGGCGTGTGGGGCACAACGCGTTGAAGCCAGGTGCCGGCCGTCCCTCTATGGGCATGTGGCCGTTCCGTTGCGTGACATAATCCACGAGCTTGCGTGCCACCGGTATCTCGAGCTCCGGGTCTTCGCTGAGCGACACGCGCAGGGTGTCGCCCAATCCCTCGCTCAGCAGGGTGCCTATCCCCACGGCGCTTTTCACGCGACCGTCTTCGCCAAATCCGGCCTCGGTGACGCCCAGGTGCAGCGGGAAGTGCATGTCTTCGCGGTCCATAGCATCGACGAGCCGTCGCACGGCTTCGACCATGACGACGACGTTCGAGGCTTTCATCGAAATAACGATGTTGGTGAAATTAACCTGCACGGCGACACGCAGATATTCCATCACGCTCTCGACCATGCCGGCCGCCGTGTTGCCGTAGCGGCTCATGATGCGGTCGCTCAGCGAGCCGTGGTTCACTCCCAGTCTTACCGCCGTGCCATGTTGTCGGCACAGTTCAAGGAAGGGCACAAAGGTTTCGCGCAGTTTCGTCAGTTCGAGGGCATATTCCTCGTCGTTATAGTCGAGGCGCTTGAACTGCCGCGCCGGGTCGACAAAGTTGCCCGGGTTGATGCGCACCTTGTCGGTCAGTTTAGCCGCCTCAATGGCGGCGCGGGGATTGAAATGGATGTCGGCCACGAGCGGCACGGTGCAACCGCGTTCCACGAGACGTCGCTTGATGAGGCCTATGCTTTGGGCCTCGCGCACGCCTTGCGCCGTGAGACGCACGAGCTCGCCACCGGCCGCGGCGATGCGCAGGCACTGCTCGGTGCTGGCCTCGATGTCGGCGGTGTGGGTGCTGGTCATCGACTGCACGCGGATGGGGGCGTCGCCACCAATGGTTACGTTGCCGGCAGTGGCGACGGTGGTGGCGCGGCGGCGATAGTCGAAGGGGGAACTTTCTCTCATATGGGTATGTTAAACTGTTGTCAATGTCGGAATTATCCAAAGAGGCGCATGAGTAACGTCACGCACGCGAAGCCGTTGGCCCAACCGGCCAGCACCTGGCCCGGCGTGTGCCGGCGAAGCACCAGACGGGCGGTGCCCACCACGCCACACAGCAGCACCGTGAGCAACAACAGCATGAACCACGTGGTGGAACTCACCACCTCGAGGTGCATGGCACGCAGGTTCCAAATGAGGGCGAGCACGCCGGCGATACCCGCCGAGTGGGCGCTGATTTTCCACTTGAGGTTGATGAGCGTCGACACAGCGCAGGCCAGCGCGCCGCCACCCAGGAACATGACGAGCCAGGTGGGCTCGTGCACGTAAGCCATGTAGCAGGCTGCGCCCAGGTAACACGCTGTCCCAAAGATGTAAGGCACAAGGCGCTCGCGGCGTCGGTCGAGTCGCTTGTTGTTGACAATGTTGAAGTTGTGGAGCAACGCGATTATCATCATGGGCAGCACGCAGGTCACGCCCAGCGTGATGAGCAACATCTTGAAGCGCTCGCCCAGCGGCTTGAGGCACAATGGCGAAATCCATAGCAGCAGGAACACGCCGTAGCTGGGCATGAGCAACGGGCTGAGCACTGTGGAGAAGAAACGTGCCGCTTCGTGGGCTACTCGGGCTTTCGACAATCGGGACATCGGGTTGTTAGTTATTTAGATGTTAGATATTTAACACTTGTTACTTGTTTTTGCGGTTGCGGGCCGGCGGGAATCCCAACTCCTCGCGGTACTTACTCACGGTGCGGCGTTTCACCGCGAAACCCTCGCTGTTGAGGCGGTCGCACAGTTGCCCGTCGGTGAGCGGTGCGTTCTTGTCCTCGGCATCGATGATGCTCTTGAGGATGTCGCGCACCTTGAGGGCCGTCGTCGACTGTCCGCTGTCGTGCTTGACCGCCTTGCGGAAGAAGAAGCGCAACGGCTTTATTCCCCACGGCGTGTCGACATATTTGTTGCGGGTGGCGCGCGAGAGCACGCTCTCGTCCATGCCGGTCTCGGCTTCGATGTCCTTGAGCCGCATGGGCACGAGGCACGTCTCGTCGCCGGTGATGAAATACTCCTGCTGGCGCTTGACGATGGCCAGGATGGTGGCATAGAGTTTCTCTTGCCTCATCTTGAGCATGTCGAGGTAATTGACAGCTTTATTGTAGTTCTCGCGGATGAAGGCGTAGTCGCCGCGCGAGGGCGATTTTAAGCCTTGCTCGTAGCTTTGCGACACGGCGAGCTCGGGAACGCTGTTGAGCAGGGCGATGCCGGTGATGCGGCCGTCCTCGACGGTCACCTCAAAGTCGGGCATGATTTGCTGGCCGCGGTCCTCGTTGCGCTCGCCGGTGAAGGCGCTCGCCGGCTTGGGGTTAAGGCGCCTGACCACCTTGATAGCCTCGTCAACGACATGGATGTCGACGCCGAGCGAAGCCGCGATTTTCGCCTCGTTGCCGCCACGGGGATAAGTATCGAAGTAGCGGTCGACGATGTCGTAAGCAATGCGGTTGGCCTCGTTGTTGCCCTTGAGGCGCCCTATTTGCAACAACAGGCAGTCGCGCAAGTCGTGGGCGGCGATGCCGGCCGGGTCGAGCTCGCGCACCATGTCGATGACCTCTTCGACTTGCGCCGTGTCGACGACGACATTGGCCTTGAAGGTGACGTCGTCGGCAATGCTGGCTGCCGAGCGCGTGAGGTATCCGTTGTCCTCGAGGTTGTCGACGACATATTCGGCGATAATCTGTTGCGTCGGGGTGAGGCTCTCGTTCTCGCGCAGCTGCGTCAGCAGGAAGTCGCTCAGCGTCGTCTCGGCCACCACGGGCGAGCGGTAGTCGTTGTCGTCGGGGCCTCGGTTAATCACGCGCAACCGGTAAGACGGCATGTCGTCCTCGCTGCCGTAGTCGCCGTCGAGCACTTGGTCGGCGGTTTCGTTGAACTGCTCGCCGTCTTCGGTCTTGTTTTGTTCGGCGGCAAGTGTGTCGACGGCCTGCTCGAGGGCCGGATTGGTCTCAAGTTCCATGAGGGCGTCGTCGCGCATCTCGGCGTCGGTCTTCTCAAGTTTCGACACGAGTCGCAGCATTTGCGGCGACATCGTGAGCGTCGTCGTGAGCGCGGTTCTTTGACCGATGGACTGCTTCATGAGAGGTGGAAAGATTGGGTGGGTTGACGTTATTTTATCGCGATTTTGTCGATGCGCGCTTGGTGACGGCCACCCTCAAAGGGCGTGCTCAGGAAAACGTCGACCATGGCGATGGCTTCCTCGTCGCTCACGAAACGGCCCGGCAAGGCCAGCACGTTGGCGTCGTTGTGTTGGCGCGACAGGCGGGCCACCTCGGGAATCCAGCACAAGGCTGAGCGGATGCCCTGGTGCTTGTTGAGCGTGATGTTGATGCCCTCGCCGCTGCCACACACAGCTATGCCCGGGTAACACTCGCCGGCCTCGACGGCCAGGGCGCACGGGTGGGCAAAGTCGGGGTAGTCGCAACTGTCACCGGTGTAGGTGCCGAAGTCCTTGTAGGCGATGCCCAGCTCCTCGAGGTGGGCTATGATGGCGCGCTTGGTGGGCAGGCCGGCGTGGTCGCTGCACAGCGCCACGGGCAGTTCAGGTTTTAAAATCGAATACATAGTTTATCTTTGATAATGTAGTGAAAATGCGTTTAAGCTACAAATTTAAGCAAAAATCCCGATATATAAGCCCAATGAGCCAAAAAATGCGCGTAAAGTGGCCCACGCGTGAAAAAAAACGCCGAAAGCGGTGGCCCGCTCGGTTTTTATTTGTATTTTTGCCCTACCTACCCGAGAATCTTATATTTAATATTAACTAATGGATAAAAATTGAAATGACCGATTTGATTATCATCGGTGCCGGCCCCGGCGGTTATGAGACCGCTGTGGCGGCGGCACAACGCGGCATGACCGTGACGATTATTAACGACGGCCCTCTGGGAGGTGTGTGCCTCAACGAGGGATGTATCCCCACCAAGGCGTTCTGCCACCACGCCGGCGTCACCCCGTTTGAACAGGCTGCCGAGCGCAAGGCCGCCGTTGTCGAGCAACTGCGCGGCGGCGTGGCCCATCTGCTCAAGAACGAGCGCATCACTCTCGTCGAGGGGCGCGCCGCCTTTAAGGACGCCGCCACGGTGGTCGTGGGCGACGAGGAGTACACAGCCCGCGATATCATCATCGCCACCGGCTCGCGCGCCGTGCGCTTGCCCATCCCCGGCGCCGACCTGCCCGTGGTGCTCGACTCGACCGACGTGCTCGACCTCAAGGAGCTGCCGGCTACGATGTGTGTCATCGGCGGCGGTGTCATCGGCCTCGAAATGGCGTCTTACCTGCACCGCTTCGGCTGTAGGGTGAGCGTGCTCGAGTATGCCCCGCAGGTGCTTCCGGCCTTCGACGCCGAGGTGTCGAAACGCCTCAAGATGATGCTGTCGCGCCAGGGAATCAAAATAGAGACCGACGCCCAGGTGACGGCCATCGCCCAGGACGGCACCGTCACTTATGCCAACAAGAAGGGCAAAACCATGGAAGTGACAGCCGACAAGGTGCTCATGGCTGTGGGACGCGCGCCGCGCACCGATGGTCTCAACCTCGAGGCCGCCGGCATCGAGTACGGCCGCAAGGGTATCGTGGCCGACGATAACATGGCCACCACCGCCCCCCACGTCTATGCCATTGGCGACGTCAACGGCAAGATGATGCTGGCCCATGTGGCCTCGTTCCAGGGGGTGAGGGTACTCAACCACATCCAGGGCAAGGACGATCACATCCGCTTCGACCTCGTTCCGGCTGCCGTCTTCACCGTGCCCGAGGTGGCCACTGTGGGCATGACCGAGGCGCAGTGCGAAAGCCAAGGAATGGACTACAGCGTGTATAAGTCGCTCTATGGCGCCAATGGTAAAGCCGTGGCGATGGAGGCCACCGATGGTTTCTGCAAACTGCTTGTCGACAATGCCACCCATCGCATGCTGGGCTGCCACATCATCGGCGCGCACAGCAGCGACATTATCCACGAGGTGACCGCCCTTATCAACCTAGGCGCCACCATCGAGCAGGCCCGCGACATCATCCACGCGCACCCCACGCTGAGCGAAATATTCCAGCTCGCCCTCCACTCCAAGTAATTCCACCTCTCACTTATACCTCAAACCGCCCCGGGCGCCGACAGGCTACCCGGGGCGGCTATCGTTACCTGATGACCGGTTTGGAATTATCCTGAAGCTGCGATGTTGAGAGCTACCCCCATGTGGCTGCGTTGTGGCCGACATAGGGGTAGCGTGGTATCGTGAGTGACGGGTGAGGCCGGTTAGCGTCGCCGGTTGCGCACCGATCGTGCCGCGTTACTGTTTGAGTTGCCGCTCGAGCCGCCGCTTTGCTTCTTGACTTTGTTTTTCTTCTTTTTATTTTTGTTCTTGTTGCCCTTGTTGTCGTCTTCCTGGGCTTCGGCGCGCTTGCTCTTGGGTCGCGCGCTCTTCACGTCGCCGGTGTCTTTGTCCTTGTCGGTGGCGTTGCCGTCTTCGTCGACTTCTTCGCCGTTTTTCTCGGCCTCGGCGCGTCTCTTGGCTTCGGCTTGTGCCTGGAGTTCTTCGCGCGAGGGTACCCACAGGTTTTTGTCGAACGAGCGCAGCCGCTTCTCGATAGAGTCTTGCGCGTGCTTGAGCGCAGCCTCGTCGGGGTAGAGTTGCATGAGCGACTTGTTTTGCAGGTTCTTGACCTTGTAGATTTCGCCCTCGTACATATTGAGCTTGAAGAAGTCGTCGAGGTTGTAGCGCGGCAGGTTGTTGTCGTCATCGGTGAAGACGAACTGGTTAGCCAGGTAGGGCCTGATGTCGTTGAGCTTGACCCAGAACATGGGGTAGCGGATAGGCTCGCCGCCGTAGTCGTCCTGGCGGTGCATCACGGGGCAGAGGGCCTCGACGCGTGCCTTCATGGCGTTGGCGCGTGTGTCGAACTCCCACTTCTCGATGATGTAGTAGCTCAGGATTTCGTTGCCCGGGATGTCGGCATCCTCGATGGTGTAGACGCGGTGTTTCTCGGTGCTTCCCTTGGCCTCGGAGTAGAGGACGTGGAAGCGGTCGAGCATTTCCTGCACGTTGATTTTGTACTGGTCGGTGAACATTTCGCGTCCGTCGAGGTATTCGTAGGCATCGATTTGGCCGTTGGCGAGCAGTCGCATGATGATGTAGAACATGCTTTGTCCGTCCTCGTTAGGTTCTTCGGGGTAGTAGAGGGCGGCGTTTTTGCCTTTTTCGAGGTCGAGCGAGCGATAGACGACTTTCATCCACTGCAGGTCGGCGTCGTGGGGCTCGCGCACTTCGTAGAACGACTGTTGCCTGTCGCTCACGACGACGCCTTTTTCGTCTTTCTTTTTGCGGTCGTTGTCGCCGTTGCGCTTCACCACTTGTGCGGTGGCGGTGGTGGCCATGAGAGCCGCGATGCAGGCGAGAGTGATATGCTGTATTAACTTCATAATCGCGATAACTGGTTAGTGATTATAAACTTGAGAATTAGTTGACGATAACCTCCATGGGGGCGATGTCGCGCGTGATGCCGTCGGGGCCGGTGGCCTTGATGCGCGTGATGTAGAAGCGCTTGCCGCGCGCCAGTTGCTTGAATTTGCTTATTTGCCGCTCGCTGAAGCGTGAGCCGTTCGACACCTCGGGGATGGCGTTTCCCATCTGGTCGAAGAACACGGTCTCGAAGCTCACCACGCGGTAGTCAATGTTGAGCAGGTCGTCGTCAATGGCCGCGTCCACGCCGCCGGCGGCCAGCAGCAGGGCCTTGGAGAAGCCACGTCCACCCTTGAAACGGCTGGGGCTGCCGTCGGCGCCCTTATAGGCGATGAAGGGTAGCGGGTCGGGGAGCTTGCGCACGCGGAAGCTCGTGGAGCCTACGTTGGTGCGTTGCCCGTCCATTTCGGCGGTGACGGTGATTTCGCAGGTGGCACCCACCTGGGTGGGATGCGCTACCCAGTGGTCGCCGCTCTTGACGAGCGAGCCGTTAGTCATCGAGGCCGAGATGGAGCCTTCGGGCACACCCGGCACGGCGATTGACACGGGGTTGTCGATGCCGGCGTAGAACACGTTCATCATCGTGGCGCTCACGGTTGCCATGGGGTCGATGACGGTGTAAGACGACTGGAAGTCGCGCTTGGTGATGGAGCCGTCGCGCCCCACGACCTCGATCCATCCCTTGTAGTCGAAGGTGCCCGAGCTGCCGGTGGCCACTTCATAGAGACCGCGGTCGTTGCCCAGGCGTTGCCCGTTCACATACACGGTGGGTCGCTGCGTGGTGTCGACAGCCGCCAGCACGATGTTTGCCGAGTATTTGCTGCCTCGCATCACGATGCGCGACTGCGGCACGACAAAGGCGTTGACAAGGTTGACGCGCAGGTCGCCCAGGTCGACGTTGACCAGCAGCTGGTTGAGCACCTCACCCTCGGCATAGCGTATGTCGTTTTGCAACTTGCTCAGCAGGGTGATGGCCGCCACGCAAGGCATGTTCTCAAACATGGACTCTTCCCAGCTCTTGCGCGACATTTCGCCGCGGCTGGTGAAGGGTTGTGTCGAGAGTGCCTGCTCGATGTTGGCCTTCTTGTCGGGGTCGTCGAGCTTGCCGGCGACAAAGGCGCGGTAAGCGTCGATTTTCATGCGCAGCGCCTGGCCTTGGTTTCCGGTGGGCGGCAGCATGATATTGGCCGCGGCGTCGAGGTTGTCTTTGGCCTGTATGTTCTTGACATCGCCGGTGGGGCCGTCGGCCTCTCGCACGATGCGCAACTTGAGGGTGTCGATATAGTTGTAAAGACTGTCGGTGCGGGCGTGCACGTCGTTGGCGATGTCGAGCCAGTACTTGCCCTTTTGTGGGTTCTCGTTGTTGAAGGCGATGAGTTGCGCCATGAGAGCCTGGTTGCGGGCCGTGATGGTGCGGTTAGAGCGCGAGAGTCCGTCCTCGACTTGGCTGAAACCGTTAAGCACATCGTTCGACACGTTAAGGGCGAGCATGGCCGTCAAGACGATATACATGAGGTTTATCATCTTTTGTCGCGGTGACATGCGACCGACGGTCTGGTTTTTTGCTGTTGCCATTAATTAATGGGATATAGAGTGGTAGGTTGAAAGGGGTAATGCGGGTTGTTTTTTAGAGTTGGTCGTCGCTCGAGGGAATTTCGCCGCCCATTCCCATGCCGCCCATGGGGCGATACATGTTCACGGTCATGGCTTTGATCATTTTCTCGTACACGCTGTTGAGCTGTTTCATGTAGCGTGCCATCTTCTCGGTCTCGTCGCAGTAGTTGGCGCTTTCGGCCGCGCTCTTCTCGTACATGTCGCGGATGTCTTTCATCGAGCGGTTGACGCGGTCGATGCTGTCGAGTTGCGACGAGATGCTCTTGAGCTGAATCTCGTAGATGGTGTTCAGGCCGCCGATGTTGCGGTTGAGAGCCTCCATCTGGTCGACATAGCCTGTGGAGCTGGCCTGAATGGTCTCGCTGTTGCCGGTGATGGCCTGGTAGCTGTTCAGCAGGGTCTCGCTCACGTTGTTGAGGGCCTGGGTGGTCTCGCTCAAGCGTTGCATTTGCTCGCTTATCGACGACATTTGGCTCAAGTATTGCTGCGTGGCGTCGGTGAGCTCGGCCATGCGTGCCAGCTGGTCGCTGGCGGCGTTCATCTTGGCGATGCTCTCGCTCAGCGACTGGGTGTCCTCGGGGCTGAGGTTGATGCCCTGCGGCAGGCCCACGGCCGCGGCCGCCGCGGCGGGCGACACGGCGAGTCCCGGTTGCTGGCTGCCGTCGAGGCTGTAGCCCTCCTCGGTGTCGACGGTTTCGCCGCTGTTGCCGGCGCCGCCGGCAATGACGATGCCGCTGCCGCTGTTAAAGTCGGGGCGGTCTTCGGGGTCTCCCGAGCGCAACACGGGGAAGACCTGTTCCCAACGGTATTCCTGCTCGGGCCTGTCGAAAGCCGTGAGCAAGAACATGAGTACCTCGGTGCCCATACCCACGGTGAGCAACGTGTTGCCGCCCGTGAGGTGCAGGATTTTGAACAGGGCGCCCAAGATGACGACTGCGGCGCCTATACTATAGGCAAAGTTGAAGAAGCGTTGTCCTTTTTCGCCCGAGAGCATGCGCTCCACGAAGTTCTTGTATTTCTTTATTTTTCCCATTGTGCTGAGCTGGTGTTATTGTTTTTTACGTTTGGTGTTGGTGAGTCCCACTTTGGTGCGCACACAGCGGAAGCCGATGTAGGAGCGTTGCTCGTTTTGGTATTCCCACATGCGCAGGTCGCTACGAATGTTGTGGGCCACGTCTTTCCACGAGCCGCCGCGCACGATCTTGCGCGACATCTTGTAGGGGTCTTCCTTGGCCACGTTGTAGCGGTACTCGGGGTTGAGGTCGTTGGTCATGCGGTCGATACTCTCGGTGTAGGCCGTGGAGGTCCATTCGCTCACGTTACCGGCCATGTCGTAGAGGCCGAAGTCGTTAGGCTCGTACACTCCCACGGGTGAGCTGATGATGTTGCCGTCCTTGACATAGTTGCCTTCCATGGGCTTGAAGTTGGCATAGAAGCATCCATCGTCCTCGGTGAGCGGCATCTCGCCTTCCCACGGGAAGCGGTTCTTGTCGTAGCCGGCGCGCGCGGCAAATTCCCATTCGGCCTCGGTGGGCAGGCGGTAAGGCTCGATGTAGATGCCGTCGCGGCCCAGCGACTTGCGAAGGAATTCGGTGCGCCAGTGGCAGAAGGCGTTGGCCTGTTCCCAGCTCACGCCCACCACGGGGTGGTTGTTGTAGTTGCCGTTAGCGAAATACATGCGCACGTAAGGCTCGTTGTAGCTGTTCTCGAAGTCGTTCACCCAGCAGGTGGTGTCGGGGAAGATGTTGACGATGTAAGTGTTGACGAAGTCAAACTCGCTCTGCAGCGGCCGCGTGATGGTCTGGCGGATGATGCGTCCCTCGTCGTCGATATAGGCGGTGTCCTTGCTGATGATGGGCACCTCGGTGGGCACGGCGTGGTCGGTGTTATAGTCGCGGCGGGTGGGGTCGAAGCGGTTTTTGCGCTTGGCGGCCTCGGTGAGGTTGTAGACCTCGTAGCGATAATTCATCTGGGTGTGGTCCAACTCCTTCTTGCCGGTGATGGGGTTGATGCGATACACGCTCTCGATGGCGCGCTCCTCGTCCTCGCTGGGGTTCTTCCAGGGGATGCTGCGACTCCAGTCGAGGTGCGGCGTGACGGGGTTGCCGTCGCGGTCTTCCTCGATTTTGAACTCTTCGTTGCCGCCGTAGGAGGGGTCGGCGAGGCGCTCGCGGATGATGCTGTCGCGCACCCAATAAACGAATTGCTTGTACTTGCTGTTAGTAATCTCGGTCTCGTCCATCCAAAAGGCGTCGACACTGATGCCGCGCGCCGTCGAGTCGATGCCCCACAGCGAGTCGCGCGCGCCGGGACCCGCTTTCATCGAGCCGCAGTCGACGAGTACCATGCCGTAAGGGGTGGGCTCGCTGAACGTGGTGGCTCCCACGCCGGTCACTTCGCCGCCGGTGCTGTGAATGCGACGTATTCCGCTGCACGAAACCAGCAGTGCTGCCACAAATACTATCAATAAAAGTTTCTTCATATTTCTATATTAATGAGTATAGTTTCAAATCAAAATTTATATGTTGCCGTCGCGGGCGCGTCACATGATGCGGATGCTGCGGTGCTTGTTCTTGTTCTTCTCGCCCATGTCGAGCTTGATGTTGTAAGAGACAAAAAGCTCGTGGCTGCCTTTGCTGGCCTTGTTGATGGCGCTCGTGGGGAACTCGTAGGCATAGCCCACAAAGAAGTTCTTGAACTCGGCGCCGAGCAGCAGCCCCACGGCGTCGTTGTAGCGATAGGCGAAACCGCCGCTCAAGAATTTATTGTACCTCACGCGCGCGGTGACCTCGGCCTGGACAAACTGGAAGTCGGTCTTGACAAAGAACGAGGGTTGTAATTCAAATAACGAGTTTTTAATGGGAATATTGCAACCGGCGCCCAAATAATAGGCCCGTCCGGCCTCAAATTCGTAGATGTCCTCTTCGTTACCCTCGGTTTTGAGCGACACCGTGGGCTGGTTGATGTGGGTCACCGAAGCGCCCACCCACCATTTCTTACGCGAGAAGTAGATGCCGGCGCCCAGGTCGATGGCGTTGCCCGTGACATCGGTGTTGGGGATGGCGTCGTCGGCGCTCGTGTGGGCCTCGTCGGTCTCGGGAATCTCGATTCTTGAGCCCTTGAAGGTTTCGTTGAGCAGGCCGGCCTGGATGCCCACGCTTAACGTGCCGCCCAGCATGTTTTTCTTCCACGACAGCTGTGCCATGGCGTTGAGCGAGCGGTAGAGGCCCATACTCTCCTGTTTGAGATTGACGCCCACGCCCCAGCGGCGGTTGAGGAACTTGAAGGGCATGTCGGCCATGGCGTGGAACGACATGGGGGCATGCTTGATGCCGAGCCATTGCAGGCGCGTGCCGCCGCTGATGTGGATGTAGTCGATATTGCCTGTCGCGGCGGGGTTGTAGTAGGCGGGCACGGCCCAGTAATGGGCCAGTTGCGCGTCGACTTGCGCGTGGGCCGTCGTGGCGGTGAGCGCCGCGAGCATCGGCATTATTGCCGCGACGATGAGTTTGATATGTTTCGGAACCATCATGCGTCGTGCGGGTTATTCAAAATAAAAGGTGAGAACGACCATGTTGTCCTGTATCTTGTCGACGCTGCGGGTGAACTTGAGCATGCCGGGGTTGTCCTCGAGGTCGGGACGGTTCTTTTCCAGCAGGTTGCGCAGCCCGAAGCAGAATTTCACCTCGGGGCACAGCTTGAAGAAGGGCAGGTAGAAATCGCAGCCCATACCCACGGTGAGCATCACGTCGAGGTCTTTGACGCGCAGCTGGTCGGGGCGGTCTTTACTCAGGTCGTACACGGCCATGGCGCCGCCGGTGAAGTAGGGTCGTATGTTGTGATAGCGTTTTGCCGAGTATTTCAAGTCGATGGGCAGCACGATGTAAGTGGCCTTGATGTTTTGACTCTGCAGGTCGAGGCCCGGTTCGAGGTCCACCTCGGGGTTATACATCGCGTTGCGGTACTTGACCACCTTGTTGCCGAAGTACATGCCCGGCGACACACGCAGGTTGAACTGCTCGCCCAGGCGCAAGTCGGCAAGCACGTTGACACAAAAGCCCGGCGAGTGGTTGGGGACTTCGGCAAACCAGCTCTGGCCGTCTTCGGTCACATAGCCGTTGTTGGTGATGTTCAGGTCCTGGAAATGGGTGCCCACCGAGAAACCGAAATGCACTCGCTTCATGTCGGCATACTGCCGGTTGAGGATTTTGTCGTTATCCTGGGCGGCAGTGGCCAGCGCGAGTATCGACAGCAGGCCGAGGGTGATATTTCGTAAAAATGCATGACTCATCTCACTTTTAATAACGCACGACGGCCCGTTTTATTGTGAATGGATTGTCGTTGGCCACTCGAAACGTGTCGTTGGCCACCACATTCGGCCACGGCTCTTGACAGCGACGGGTGCCGTGTTGTAACTTTGTCACCAAGAAAACGAGACAATAGTTTTTTAGTTATTCACCCTTTAATGCAACACAGCTATGAAAAGATTTTTAATTACTTCGGTTATCCTGCAAGCAATGATGATAGCTGCTTGCACGGCAAGCGCACACGGCGCCAACGGCTATCGTAACGACCGCGGACGCGACGTGCGCCACGAGAGAGTAACAACCGGCCGCCACGGCAGCGACCAGCGCGGAGGTGTCATCGTCCACCGCCACCGTCCCGCCAAGGGCGCCAAGTTCTACAATCGTCCCCTGCGCGGGCAATACTGCTACGTGAAAGGCGAACGCCTGTGGCTGGCCGACGGCGTCTTCTACCGCATGGCTTACACCAATCGTGGCACGGTCTACATCGTGGTGGGTTACATGTAAACCTGACGAACGGCAAATCCATAAGCACATTTTTCATAAGCATGCTAAGGCAGGGCCTCGGTGCCCTGCCTTTACCTTCCCCTTCCCTAAAAAAAGCGTAGCCACCTGCGGCCCGAAACGGGCGGAGTGGCTACGCTTTTTGGGCGGTTGGCACGTGGCGTGGTTATTCGTCGCCTTCGCCTTCCTTCATGGTGGTGAAGACGTTTTGCACGTCGTCGTCGTCCTCGAGCACATCGATGAGTTTCTCAATGTCGGCCATTTGCTCGGCGGTGAGCTCTTTGTAGTCGGCCGGCTCATAGATAAATTCGCTGCTCTTGATTTCAAAGCCGTTGTCCTCGAGGTATTTCTGTATCTCGGCGTTGCTTTCAAAGGCGCCACTGATGATGATTTCCTCTTCGTCCTGCTCAAATTCCTCGGCCCCGAAGTCGATCATTTCCAGCTCCAGGTCGTCGAGGGTGATGCCGTCTTTGGGTGCCACGTGGAAGTAGCACTTGTGGCTGAACATGAAGGCGACGCTGCCGCTGTTGCCCAGCGTGCCGCCGTTCTTGTTGAAGTAGCTGCGCAGGTTGGCCACGGTGCGCGTGGTGTTGTCGGTAGCGGTTTCGACGAGGATGGCGATGCCGTGGGGGCCGAATCCTTCGTAGATGACCTCCTTGTAGTCGCTGGCGTCCTTGTCGCTGGCCTTCTTGATGGCGCGCTCCACGGTGTCCTTGGGCATGTTAGCGGCCTTGGCGTTGGCCATGAGCGCGCGCAGGCGCGAGTTTGCCGAGGGGTCGGGACCGCCAGCCTTGACGGCCATGGTGATTTCCTTACCGATTTTAGTAAAGGTGCGTGACATGCTTCCCCACCTTTTCAGTTTTCTCGCTTTGCGATATTCAAAAGCTCTTCCCATAATAAATAATGTGTATAGTTTTTTTGTGATAGTTTTTTTATTCCTGATGATGCTCGGGCACAACGGCAAAGAAATCGAGCGGCGCGTCACTGTTGTTGACCAGGCTGTGGGCGTGGTCCATGGGGCAGTAGTGCGCCTGGCCGGGCAGCAACGTCTCGGTGGTATCATCGTAGATGACGTGGCCGCGTCCGTTGAGCATGAAAATGATTTCGCTGTTACCCTCGTGGGTGTGCAGGCCTATGGAGGCCCCCGGCTCGAGGTGTCCGCGCATGATTTTCACCCGCGAGTCGGTAAACATTCGCGCCACATATTCCTTTTGTCCTCCCTTGAAAGCCTCAAGGTGTTGCTCGGGCAAGTCGTTGAAATCTATAATCATTGTCGTTAGC
Source organism: uncultured Prevotellaceae bacterium (assembly GCA_947169265.1). GTDB lineage: Bacteria > Bacteroidota > Bacteroidia > Bacteroidales > Muribaculaceae > Sodaliphilus. The sequence goes on along the minus strand of CAMVPC010000012.1, from coordinate 27,092 downwards.
GAAGCTTGGCGCCCAGTTGCTTGTCGAGGTTGGTGATGATTTTCTGCATGACGGCGTCGATTTGCTTGTCTTGCAGTGTTTTGTCGTTGTCCTGGAGAATGATGCTGATGGCGTAGGACTTCTTGCCGGCCTCAAGGTTCTTGCCCTCGTACACGTCAAAGAGGTTCACGTCGCGCAGCAACTTGCGCTCGCTGCCGGTGACCACACGGCGAATCTCGTCGTAGGTTACCGCCTTGTCGACCAGCAGGGCCAGGTCGCGCCTCACGGGCAATGTCTTGGGCAGGTCGGCGTATTCGACTTTGACGCGTGAGGCCATCTTGCAGGCGAGCGCCCAGTCGATTTGGGCGAAGTACACGGGCTGGTCAATGTCGGCCTTTTTGAGTTGCTTGGCGGTAACGATGCCCAGCAGGGCCACGGTCTTGCCGCCGCGGTTCTTGTAGGCGATGGCGGGCGCCACGGTGTCGTCGCCGGCTTGCTCAAGCGTGAGGTCGTTTTGGTTAATTCCCATGCGGTTGAGCACGAGCTCAACGTAGGCCTTGAGGTCGTAGACATCCATCTTGCGTGGCTTCTCGGCCCAGTTCTCGTCGTGGTTGGCGCCGCTGAGCCACAGGCCCAGCACGGGTCGCTCGCTGTAAGGCGCGAGGGCTACCTCGGCGTTAGAGGTCTCGGGCGAGAAGTGATAGATGTTGCCGAATTCATAGAGCCGCAGGTTGGCGCGCTTGCGGTTGATGTTGCGGGCCACGCTTTCCAGCCCGCCGAAGAGTAGTGTTTGGCGCATCACGCCCAGGTCGCTGCTGAGCGGGTTGACGATGTGCACACATTCGTTGAGCGGGAAGGTCTCGCAGTCCTCATAGTAGCTCACCGACGTGAGCGAGTTGTTGAGAATCTCGTTGAAACCTTGTGCCGTGAGCTGGTTGCTGATGAGCTCCTGCATGGCGTCGCGGTAGTCGACCATGCCCAACGGCGAGAGTGCGCTGTGCACATCGGGAGTGATTTCGACGTTGTTGTAGCCGTACACGCGCAGGATGTCCTCCACCACGTCGCAGGGGCGTTGCACGTCCACGCGGTAGGTGGGCACAATGAGCTTGACGCGCTCGTCGTCTTCGGCCACGATTTGCATCTCGAGGCTCTTGACGATGTCCTTGACGGTGTCGTGATCGAGCTGCTTGCCGATGAGGCTGTTGACGTAGTCGTAGCGCAGTTCCACCTCGCAGCCCGGGAAGTCGTGTTGCTTCACGTCGACGATGTCGCCGCAAATCTCGCCGCCGGCCAGTTCCTTGACGAGCGTGGCGGCCAGCTTGAGGTTGTAGACGGTGTCGTTGGGGTCGATGCCGCGCTCGTAGCGGAACGAGGCGTCGGTGTTGAGCCCGAAGCGTCGTGCTGTCTTGCGAATCCACGTGGGGTGGAAGTAGGCCGACTCGAGGAAGATGTCGGTGGTGTGCTCGGTCACGCCCGAGTCGAGACCGCCAAACACGCCGCCGATACACATGGGCTTGACCGTGTCGCATATCATCAAGTCGCGCGACGTGAGCGTGCGCTCCACGCCGTCGAGTGTGGTGAACTTGGTGCCTTCGTCCACGGTGCGCACCACCACCTTGCCGCCCTCAATCTTGTTGAGGTCAAAGCAGTGCAGCGGCTGGTTGGTGCCCAGCAGGATATAGTTGGTGATGTCAACGATGTTGTTGATGGGACGCTGGCCCACGGCCAGCAGGTAGTCCTTGAGCCACTTGGGGCTTTCTTGAACCTTCACGCCGCGTATCGTCAAGCCGCAGTAGCGCGGGCACGCCTCGCCGTTGAGCACCTCCACGGGGATGCCACCGTCGGGGCGGTCGGCCTTGAAAGCGTCCACGGCGGGGCGGCGCAGGTGTCCGTCTTTGCCGTGGCGGCGCAGCCAGGCGTTGAGGTCGCGTGCCACGCCATAGTGCGAGGCGCCGTCGATGCGGTTGGGGGTGAGGTCCACTTCGAGCACATAGTCGCTCTCCACGCCATAGTAAGTGGCGGCCGGGGTGCCCACCACGGCGTCGGCCGGCAGGACGATGATGCCGTCGTGGCTGGTGCCCACGCCTATCTCGTCCTCGGCGCATATCATGCCGTTGCTTTCCACGCCGCGCAGTTTCGATTTCTTGATGACAAACTCCTTGTCGCCGTCGTAGAGCTTCGTGCCCAGGGTGGCCACGATGACCTTTTGCCCGGCGGCCACGTTGGGCGCGCCGCACACGATTTGACTCGGCGCGTTGCCGTCGCCCAGGTCGACTGTCGTCACGTGGAGGTGGTCGCTGTTGGGGTGCATCTCGCAGGTGAGCACCTGTCCCACCACGAGGCCCTTGAGGCCACCGCGAATCGTTTCCACTTCCTCGACACCGCCCACCTCGAGGCCCAGCGAAGTGAGCGCGTCGCCCACCTCGTGTGCCGTCAGGTCGGTGTCAATGTATTGTTTTAACCATTTGTAGGATACGTTCATATCTATATTTTTTTTAATTAACTCGCAAAGGTAAGAAATAATTGCCAAACTATAACACATGGTGGCCGAAAATCACCCAAAAAAACGTGTAACTGTCATCTTCTTGTTGCGCCAAACGCGATTTGAGCCATATTACTTGTGTGCTTGCCCGTGAATGGTTGTCAATGGTTACGCCCGGCGGTGGTTTGCCTGTGACCTCACGCCACCCGCGTCCTTGTGAGCGCATCGCGGTTACACACGCCGGTGTGCTCTTTTTGTCTTTTTTTGTCGCGGAATGTATTGAATTTACTACAAATGTTTGCTTTTGTGGGGAATTTTGTCGATATTTGCAAGTAATTAAATGTGTCAACCTAAAATAGAAAGTTTATGAAACATTTTTACAAAAATCTTAGGGCCGCGGCATTACTCGTTGTCGCTATGTTCGTGGTTCAGGCAAGTGCCTACGATTTTAAGGAGGGCAAATTGTGCTATAAAATCAACGAGGACAGCACTACGGTGAGTGTGACCTACGAAGTGGATGTTTATCCTCGCTATAGCGAGCTGACCGGTGACGTGGTGATTCCGTCTGCCGTAACTCATGGTGGCGTCACTTATCCGGTCACGAAGATTGGCGATTATGCGTTCGTGCTGTGCGCAAACGTGACGAACGTGATTATCCCGAGTAGCGTCAAGTCAATAGGCGTGAGTGCTTTTCAGCAATGCTACGGCTTGACCAAGGTGAATATCGGCAGTTCGGTGGAAACGATAGGTGAAGCCGCCTTTTATTATTGCTTAAATTTGACCGAAATCTTTATTCCAGAGTCAGTCACTAAGATAGACGATTTTGCTCTTAACTATACGGCGCTTCAGAGTGTGACCATACCCGCTTCGACGACGACGATAGGCGAATGGGTGCTTAACAACTGCGAATATTTGTCGAAAATTGAGGTGGCACCGGGAAACACGGTTTATGATTCGCGCGACAACTGCAACGCGCTCATCGAGACAGCCTCCAACACCTTGCTGCAAGGTAGTAACAACACCATTATTCCCTCGACGGTGACTACGATTTATGAAGATGCCTTCGATGAGTGTCGCGGTCTGAAAAGCTTGACAATTCCGGCCTCGGTTACCAAAATTCCGGTGGGATGCTTTGAGTATTGCGTGGCGCTGGAATCGATAGTGGTCGATGAGGCAAATCCTGTCTATGATTCGCGCAACGGCTGTAACGCGATCGTGGTGACCGCAACCAACGTCCTGCTGCAGGGCTGCAAAACCACCGTTGTGCCGGGCACGGTCACCTGTATCGAAGGTTATGCTTTCAGTGGCTGCACGGGCCTGGAAAACTTGACAATCCCCGCTTCGGTCTCCGATATCCGCTCGTTTGCTTTTTGGAACTGTACCGGCCTCAAGACGGTTACCGCGTTAAGATTGATACCGATTATCGTGTTGAGAAACGTGTGGCATGGTGTGAATGATTTGAGCCAGGTGAGACTCAAAGTGCCCGCCGCCAATGTGGAAGGATACTGTTCCATGCCGGTGTGGAGCGAGTTTGATGTGGTGGCCATAGGCGATGTGGATGGCAGCGGCGTGATCAACGGCAGTGATGTAACCGCCCTCTACAATAAACTGCTCGACGACGTTCAGCCCGGCGGTGACGCCGACGTGGATTGCAATGGCGTGGTCAACGGCGCCGATGTGACCGCACTTTACAATGCGTTGCTCAACGAGAGTCCCGTCATCGACCCCACCTTCAACACCGATATCAGCGGAATATATACCACACAAGCGGGAACACAGCTTAATGGCTCTCAAATAGTCCCCCTGGAGGGCTACATAGTGAATATCTACAAGGCTGCTCCCGGCGTCTTCTACATCGACGAGTTGCTGGCCGGCTCGTGGTCGCAACGCAAGAACTATGGTAGCGATTATGCCATGCATGCCTATCTGCATTTCTCGGCCGAAAACAAGCTGTATCCCCAGGATGCGATAGTTCCCGGTTGGGGCGACAGTTACGATTCAATCTCCGACATCGTCTACAATCCCGCCACCCAAGAGCTGTCTTATAGCATAGTTTATGCCGGTTATGAAATCAAAGTCATCCTCAAGCGGAATTGACAGGCTTTGAGCCGCTTTTCATGCGCTGTATCCATGCGCGATAGCGCGCCTTTTGAGGTCGAACAGGAAAGGACAAAACGAGTCCCGAATAACCTAAACCCCAATCTGACGTTAAGTTGAGAAGTTGTTTTGAAAACTTAATGCCGATTGGGGTTTAAACAATTTACGCCGTATCCCCGGCACCCGATTTTTCCCCCGATGAAAAACATCGGAAAAACCGCCCTATTTCGGGTCACTCACAAAACCTTGTCTATTACAACTGCCTTTTGTGATGTGAAAAGCACAGGAGTCAGGAACGTCGAGTCTTCGGTGACCGTGTAGTGATGGCCACCCGAAGAGTGTTCCCTTGAGTGCCCCCAGTGAAATTGGGCGGCCGCCCAATTTCACTGGGGGTGTGAGGCGAATAGACAGTTGTCGCCGGAGGTGACCCCATTCCGTCGTCGGGAAAGTTGATGCGTGATAAAGGCTTACAAGGCGGCAATGGTCGTCAAAGCGGCCAAGCAAGAGGCGAGCAAGGGGGGCGCCTCCGGCGACTATCCTCCTGTGTATGCCGCAAAGTAGCCCCGCCAGGGGCGGTAGAATCAACCCGATGACACGTGATCCAAATTGTGTCGCCCCGAATGGGGCTAATATGATGTGTGGTATACCGGTCACAGGGGTTTCGCGCTGTCGCGCTTCACCCCTGCCTAAAAAGTATCGCCCCTGATGGGGCTAATACTTGTTTAACGACTCACACAGGCTTTTGCGGTTGCCCCCTTGTTCCCGAAAAGTAGCGTCTTTTCGGGAATATAATCCCAAAATGTTGCCTAATTTCAATCCTTAAAAAGGGTGGTGTATAGGCGCGTTATTTCACAAGGGTGTGGGTTTCGTTGAGGGGTGGGGTGGGGATGCGCTCGACGATGAGTTCGGCCGAGTCGTCGTTGAGCGCGTTGAAACGGTCGAGGTGGATGTGGGCGCCGCGGGTCGTGTCGGCGGCGAGCTGCTCGAAGACGCGCGCCAGCGACAGTAGTCCTTCGCGGTTGGCTTTCAGCACGACGGATCTGTCGTGCTCGACTTTCACCGCGATTTCAAATCCATTAATCCAGTAATGTTGCATGTTGATGAGTAAACGAGTAGAAGAGTAAACAAATAGACGATGTTGTTCGGTGGCAGGCTGTAGGGAGTGGAGGCGCCGCGCGATTGGCCGACGTCGTCCGAAAATGAGTTCACAAATATACGGTTTTTCGGTGTAAATCCCAAAAATATGTGTGGTTTTTAGTTTTTATAACTTTCTTGACTCCTTTAACTCCGTTGGCTTAAAAAACGGGGCGCTAATGCGGGAAAATCGACGGAAAATTCGCGTTTTTTCGATTGCTGGCGTGTTTTGCACTTTGATTGGATTTACGACGGTGGTAGATCCGCCGAAATCGGCGGATTTTCGGGAGATTTTCGATGTTTTATGGAGTTTTAGGGAATAAACAAAGGTGGCCGCCCCACGAAGGGCGGCCACCGGGTTAATGTGGTTCAAGCGAAATGTGTGGCTTCGCTTAGAAGAGTTGCTTGGTCACGGTGCGTGAGCCGTCGTTGTAGATGGTGACGATGATGTTCACGCCCTCAAACGGACGGTCCGAAGTCTGTCCGGCCGGGTTGCTGTAAACCACCTTGAGCACGTCGTGGCTACCGGCCTTGATGTCGTCCAGTCCGGTGACCACTCCATCCTCGATATGACCAATTTTGGTGAAATCGGCCAGGGCGTAGACCTCGTAGCCGGCGTTGTTGGCCGGAGCGCGGCGCGCTGCCTGCGTGCCGGCGTTAGCGGCCGTGGCCTTGGTGGCGAGACCGGTGAACGAGCACACATCGCCGTTTTGCAGCGTGGGCAACGTGCCGTTGTAGCTGTTGAAGTCTACGTGGATGCTACCCGTGAGTCCGGCCTCGTTGATTTGGGCGGTCTTGGTGGGCGCGACGAACGTCTCGCTTGCGGCGTCCCACATAGCCCAGGTCACGGTGGCGACCTCCATGGGCTTAGGCGTGACGAAGAAGTAATTGACGCCCGAAGCGCTGGTTTGCGAACCGTTGCCGAACGAGGGCACGATGAACGTGTTCTTGTTGTAGCTGTTGCTGCCGTCAACGGTGGGCATCGCGTCGAGGGCAATCGTCGGGTTCTTGACATCGGTTAGGAAGCCCTTGACGCCGGTGAGCCGGTTGCCCACGAGCGAGTTGTCGAACGTGTCGTCGCAGGTGAGCGCCACCCAGTTACTTTGGTCGTAGCTATTCTTGCCGCTCATCAGGTTAGTGAGCTCAAGGATGTAGTCAACGGCGCCGCCGGGCAACGTGCTCTTGCTGGCGTAGGCATTGTTGTCCTTGCAGTAGAGCGTCTTGCCGTCCTTGCTGATGGCCACGGCCGTCAGGTCGTCGTCCACCACGCGGTAGTTTTTGTACTCTTGCGACTCTTCAACAATCTCGGCCAGCGTCATCGGTGTCTCGATGGGCGTGCGGAACGCCACCTCGTAGATGAAGCCGCGGTAGCCACCCACAGCCACAAAGTAAATTTTTTCCTTGTCGAGTTCTGCCGAAGTCAGCGTGAAGGTGCTACTGGCAGTGGTTGATGTTTGAATGTCGGTGCGAGTCTGCGACATGGTGAGTTCACCATCGACTTCATTCAACTCATAAATCTGGATGAATGAATAGTAAGAACTCGAAGCACCACTGTTGTTATAGCCGTAAGCCTTCACTTGCGTACAATTCTTTACATTGAAGATAGCATAGTACATATTTGTGTTGGTAGTCGTTTCGCTACTTGAGACATCGGGTCCAAGCATACGGGCATAGTTACCATCATCATCCGACAAGTCGGGAGCTTGGAAGTATTCATAGCCCTGGAACGGAGCGGTGCCTGTCCACTGGTGACCGTACCAGCCACCCGTGGCGCCTGACGAGATTCCGCACCAGTCTTGGTCAACAAAGTTCCAAGCGAAATAGGGCAATGCTGCCGGCACGGTGAGCCATGCGCACTCGTTCTCGGTGTCTTCGGTGTACTTGTAGGCATTGGCAAAGTAGTCGGTGTACCAGTTGCCGGTGCCTATGCTGGCATACTTAGAGATGTCGAGGTAGTCGCTGTAAGCGGTACCCTCTTGGCCAACGACACCATAAATCGTCGTATGGGCAGTTGCCTCGCCGCTGGTGAAGTCCACGCGGGCGCGGTAGGAACCCATCTGTGACGGAGCTGCAAGGGTCACGGTGACCGTAGTACCGGCCTCGGCGTCGGCGACGCTGATGCTGCTCTTGTCAACACTATACACACCGTTGGGGTCGGTGAGGGTGACCGAGACGTCCTCGGTGAGATGCTTACCAGTCAGGGTGATGGTCTGGGTGACTGTCGCGCCCGGCTCGGCAAGCATATCAACGCCGGTAGGACTTGCGGTGAGCGACGGTTTGGTCCAAGGCGTGCAGAAGCCGATTTCCAAGAAGTCGGGATAATAGCTGGCACCGGTCAAGCGAACTAGATAAATATCGGAGGCATTGAGTGTGGCTGAGGTTATTATGGCCGTGCCACTTGCACCGCCTTGCTGTGAGTCAAATGCTGTAGATGAAGCAGTCAGGTTACCATTGGCGTCCTCGGTACATTTGTAGATGGCCATAGTAGCCTTGCCACTGCTGCCATCCTTAACGAATGCTTTAACTTGTGTACAGTTGGTGACGTAGAAGTCTTGGTTTCCGGTACCATAAATTGAATAACCTTGGTTGCTGCCAAAGTATGTGGTGCTACCTAAGAAAGGCTCCGAAGCATCCCATGAGTTATTGTATGATGTGGTTGAACCGATGGAGAACCAATTCTGGTTACTGTCGGCTTGCTTAGCGCCATAGTTCGACATAGTGAGCCATGCAACATCGTCATCGGTATATTCGGTGAACTTGTAGATGTTCTCCATTCCGCTTACGGTGGCACCGGCCTCGTCGATAGTGGCGTACTTAGCGATGTTGAGGTAAGCGTCGGTGGCGGTACCTCCGTCACGGCATACGCCGGTGAGGTTAACGGTGGCGGTGAGGCTACCGCTGGTGAGCGTCACGGTGCCGGTATAGGTACCCTCGGTCTCGCTCGAGAACGACACGGTCACGTCCTTGCCGGCCATGGCATCGGCGGCACTGATGGTGGTGGTCGTCGTTGAGAACACGCCGTTGGCATCGGTAATCGACACGGTCACGTTGTCGGTGAGTAACCTGCCCTTGACGTTGAAGGTGGCGGTTCCGGTCTCGCCCGGTGTTGCGCGCATCGACACATCGGTCGGTTCAGCCTTCAGCGACGGCTTGTTCAATGGCGTGCTGAAAGCGATTTCGTACATATAACCACGATAAATGCTTGCCTCTACCTTGTAAATCTCACCAACTTCAAGGTTGTCGCCAGTGAGTGTAAACGTTGATGTTGAGCTGCTTGTTTGATTTACAGTTGTTGAGGCTAAAGCGGTTACTGTACCATCGGCATTTTTATTACACTTATAGACCTTAAGGCTTGCAGGATAAGTGGAACTTGAACCACTACGGCCGGTGCCTGAGAGTTTCACCGCGTTACAGTTCGTGACATAAAAACTAACCGTCCGAATAGATGTGTTGGTTCTTGAATTATAGCCGATTGCCCGAGCGGTAGCTGAAGTGAAGTACGTGCTACTCCCGTTAAATGGATTTGTGGCGGAAGCAGTAGAAGTCCATGTGGTTCCACCGTAAGTGTTGTTCGTTCCCAAAGAACATTCAATCCATGCTTGTGGATGCCCGCTGCCAACCGTGCTGCTGTTGGTCGCGTATCTCGCTCCCACAAATGCTCCATAGACGGGCAAAGTGAGCCATGCAACATCTTCGCTGTCATATTCAGTGTACTTGTACAAATTATTAACAAGGGCGGTCCGCCAACCGGCGTCGTCGATGGTGGCGTACTTAGCGATGTTGAGGTAGGCATCGTTGGCGGTGCCGCCGCTGGAGGACTCGCCGTTCAGAGTCACGGTCTGTGCCTCGGCACCGGTGCTGGCAATTGCCACACTGCCGCTGAACTCACCGTCCTCGGCACTGTTGAAGGTAACAGTAACGGTTACGGGTGTGTCCTCGCTGATGTTTGCCGCAGCGATGGTGGCGGGCTCGATACTGAACACTCCGTTGGCATCGGTAAGCGTGAGGGTTACATCATTGGTGATGAAGCGTCCGGTCACGTTGAACGTCTTACTGTCACTCTCTTCGGTAGCGGCACTGAAGGTAAGCGAGCTGGGCGACACGATGAGCGTGGGCGTGGCGGGCTGGGCGGTGCCGGTGATGGGCACGGTGACGGTGCTGGCGCCGGCGCTGCTCAGGGTGAGCGTGGCGTTGGTGGTGCCCTCGGCCGTCGGGGTGTATGTCACGGTGATGGTGCCGCCCGTGGTACCCAGCGATGTGTTGTCGATGCTATAGACGTCGGCTCCGCTGAGCGTGGCGCTGATGTTCTGCGACAGGTTGGTGCCGGTCACGGTTACCGTCTGGGTATAGGTGCGCGTGGCGTAGGCATCGGTAAAGGTCACCTGGGCGGGGTTGGCCGCGATGGTTGGGCCTTGGGCGGTGCCGCTCAAGGGCACGGTGACGGTGTTGGCTCCCACTCCCGTGGTGGTGAGCACGAGGTTGGCCGTCGAAGTGCCTCCGGCGTCGGGTGCCCATGTCACGGTCACCGTCTGCGAGGTGGCATTGAAGGTGGTGGGTGTCACGCTATAGAAACCGTTGGCATCGTCCTGGATGGCGGCGGTGATGCTGCCTTGCAAGTTGGTGCCGGTGACGGTGACGTCCTTGTTGTAAGTCGAGCCGCTGTTGCCGGTGAAGGTCACCTGGGTGGGGTTGGCGGCGATGACGGGGGCGGTGTAGACGCCCTTGCCGGTGAGTGCCACGGTCACGTTGGTGGCATTGGTGCTACTGAGCGTGACGGTGCCGGTGTAGTTCTGTGTCACGTTGGCCGAGGGGGCGAAGGTGACGGTGACAGTGGCGCTTGCCGTGCCATCATTGGCCTTGGCGACCGAAGTCTTGTCGATGGAGAAGCCGGTGCCGCTCACTGCCAGCGAGATGTTGCCCTCGAGGTATTCGCCGCTCACAGTGAACGTTTGGGTGTAAGAACCTCCGGCGGTCTTGTCGCCAAAGGCCACGGTAGTAGGCGTGGCCGTGATGGCGGGAGTGTGCACGATGCCGGTGCCGGTGAGGGTCACGGTGACGGGGTCGGCGTTGGCGCTGGTGAGCGTCACGGTGCCGCTATAGGTGGTGGCGGCGCTCGGCGTGAAGGTCACGGTGATGGCCTTGCCGTCGGCGGCCTCGGCGGCCGTGATGGTGTTACTGCTCAGCGCGAAGGCTCCGTTGCCGCCGCTCAGCGTGGCGGTGATGTTGCCCTCAAGGCTCGTGCCGGTCACGGTAAACGTCTTGGTGGGCGCGGGCGTGTCGCCCACGTAGGTGTCGTCGAAGGCCAGCTCGGTGGGCGTGGCGTTGATGACGGGCCCTGCACTCACGCCGAGGATATACTGGATACCCTTGATGGCGTTGATTTTGCCGTGGGTACCGAAGGTCTTGGCACCGTGTCCGGCACCGTTGGTCCACTGGTCGGTGTCCCACGTGGCTGCCATCACCTCTTTAATATAGTCGGGGGTGGGCGTCTTGCCGGCCTCGACACAGGCTTGCAGCCACTGGGCGATGATACCGCTCACGCAGGGGGTGGCCATCGAGGTACCCTCCATGGCGGCGTAAGGATAATTGGTGTTGTTAACCACCAGGTCGCTGATATAATCATCGCCCCAATAGCTATAATCACTATCGACCGACTTTGTGTGATAGTGGTTGATACCAGCTACAATGCGGGCACCCGGAGCGTTGATGTGGGGCAGCGCGGTGCCCAACGGGCCGTAACCGGCGGTCTGCCAGCTCGAGAACGAGGCGTGGTCGCCAATGTTGGGATACGCGCTGCTATAGTCGTGGGTAGTGCCGGCATAGTCGGTAATCGAGTTCTTGGTGACGTAAGCACCCACCGAGATTACCTTGCTGTAGCAGGCGTTGTCGCTCACCGAGCACTCGTCGTTACCGTGCACGTAATTATAACTGCTCGAACTTAGGTTGAGGTCCGTGCCGAACCAGCTGGCATATCCTTCCCACATATCGACGATGGTGGAGCTGCCGCTGTTGGTGGGATAAACCGACACGCAGAAGGCGTAGTCGCTATTGTAAACACCATCACCATCGCTGTCGGCATAGCTGGTGGAAACCATTATCGGGCAATAGATTTGCCAATAATACTTGTTGTTGCTTGAATCTTGAGTCCTCGTGATGCGAATTTGTCCGGCATCACCATACTGGTTCGAGTATTGTGAGGAAGACTTGAAGTATTGTGCCAAACCGGAGCTACCTGTTACGCTTATCGTCGTGCTCGACGAGTAGGCACTCGACGAATAGACGATGGCACCGGTGTTCACGTTCACCACATGGAACTTCAGTGAGGTGGCCACACCGGCCGTGCGGGCGTAAGCCGTGATGGTAGGCATAAGCATTTCCACGTTGCCGTCGGCGTCGCTGAAGTTGCGCTGCACGTTGACAATCATCGGCTTGCTGCTGGTGGAGGTGCCGCTGGCATACATACCGCCGCTTGCGCCGTCAAATCCGAAAGTGCGCATACCGTCATTGCTGGCGGCATACACGATGATGTGGTTGTTGCCGGCACATTGGTCAACGATGCTTGCAATGGTGCCGGTGCCGTCGTGGGGACCAGTCTGCGAGCCAAGGCTCAGGCTGATCACGCAGGGCTTGCCCACTTCGTCGGCATAGTTGCAGATGTTCTGGATGGCCGTACCGATGGAGGTGGTGTAGAGCGAACTGAGACCGGCAATCACGAGGTCGGCCTCGGGGGCCATGCCGCCGTAGGTGGCGTTGGCATGGTCGTCGGTGACCGTCACGGTGCTGCCGTTGACGATGACGCTCGAGCCACCGGCCGTGGTGCTGGTGTGCGTGCCGTGGTCCTCGGTGTTGGTGTCGTAAGTCAAGTTGTTGATCTGGGTCGTCGAGGAGTAGGTCGTCAGGCTCGTGCTGTTACTGCCGCTCAACTTATACGCCCTCTTGATGCGGCTGTTGCCGCTCTTGTCCTTGAAGGCGATGTGCGTGAAGTCGACACCCGTATCGATAATGCCCAGGATAACGTCCTTGCCGGTGTACTGCTTGGTGAGGCCCAGGGCTTGGGCGGCAGCACTGTTGCTGATGGCGTCGCCAGCCTGGGTGACGCTGCGCTGCAAGTCGTTGAGGGGTTGGAGCACTTCGGCCACCTCGATGTAGGTGACGTTGCTCAGGTCGGAAATCTCGCCAATCTTGTCAATGGGCAGCAGCATGGCCGCCAGGTTGTTGCCAAAGTCGGTTTGCATCACGGCCCCCAGCGCTTCTATCGCGCTGTAGTTGCCGTTATTCACTCTGACGAAGGCCGAAATCATCTCCATGCCGTTAAAGGTCTCCACATCGGCGATTTGCGCTTTGGGGGCCTTGGCGGCCAGGGAGATGACTGTCTCGTCAACAAAAGGCAACGAGTCGACAATGAGCCTCGGCGGCTCTCCGCGTCGCACTCTTGCCCTGCCGCCGTCTTCGCGCAGCTGGCTGACGAAAACCTGCGTGGCCGACGACATCTTCTCAAGGGAGTCGGCCAGAGCGGTGAGCACCACCGCGGCGGCGAAAAATAACGTTAACAATCTTTTCATTTTGGTCAAAAATAAAGGTTATAAAATTGTGATTTGATAGTTTTTTTGCAAAAACGTAGCAAAAATAATAAAATTTCCGCTTTTTTTCGATAGCCGGAGCGGGAAAAATGCCGAGAAAGTGAATTTTTAACATTTAGCGCATATTTTACAAGCACAACCGCAAAATACTTCGGTAACACTTCGCCGACTGCTTCTGCGGCTCGAACAATGACGTTTAGAGTGAAGAATGTTACAAGTGTTAAGCTGTTAGGCAAGAATGCCGGCGGAAATAGTAATGTGGGTAATAACCGTAGGTGTACGGTCAATGTGTATAAGTGCACCGATAACGGCAACGGAACGATTACTCCTTCAACTACAGCATTTAAGACACAAACCGGTGGTAATAATGCCTCCGGGGAAGTGAATTTGACAATTGATGGACTTAGTGAGACTGATATCTATCAGGTTGTTGTGAGCACCACGAGAACGCATGTCTATGAGATCGCGTTCCAGACGCCGCTCAAGACGCTTCCTGGTGTGCCTATAAATGTTGAGGCCGATCCAGGTAGCACTACTGCCGACATTACCTGGACTCCAGGTTCGGACAATGAGGATTGGAACCTGCGCTATCGCGAATATGTCGAAGGCGCCGGTGGTGGCGAGAGCACCCTGTGGGATCTGCCGCTCGATAGCTATCAAACCCAAATGGCCGACTTCAGCGTTAGAGATGCTGATGGGGATGGTAATAATTGGGGTGTCACATATTTTGATGAAGAGCAAACAAATATTTGTTTCTACTCCGAGAGTTACGATGGAACAAATGATCTCACACCCGATAACTGGTTGTACACTCGCGAAGTGGAACTTGGTGGCACGCTTAAGTTTAAGGCCGCTTTAGGCCAATTGAATTGGCCCGATAAGATTGGAGTTTATGTTCTCCCGACCGATGATGAGTACTATTATCATCTTGGCGATGTTACCCCACAAACTGAGAGCCTTGTAGAATATCAGTTCGACTTGAGCCAGTATCAGGGAATGGGACAAATAGCTTTCCGTCATTACGATAGCGACGGCAATGTGGCTATTTTTCTTGACGACATTGAGGTGATTACTGCCGGCGCGCCTGAGGGCGAATGGATTTACGTCAACAACGTGACGAGTCCATACACGATCACGGGATTGACTCCCGAGACGACCTACGAGGTGCAGGTGCAGGGCGTGGGCGATGGTGGCAACACCAGCGCATGGACTCCGTCGACGCTGTTCATCACGCTTGGCGTTGAGGAAGTGACGCTCGCCACGCTCGAGGGTCAACGCGCTCCCGGCGCGACTTATACCATCAGCGATCAGCTCTTGGTGGTGCGCGCTTCGGGCAACAAGCTGTGGGCCAAGGATGCCAACAATTCAATCGCGCGTCGCGATATGCCCGAGGGGCAAATCGACTACATGCGCGAAGTGGCCGCCAGCGGCACTTACGCCATCAATAATATGGACGTGACCGTGCTCAACCAGGAAGGCGAATGGGACCAGAGCAACTGGGTCGTGATCGAGTTCCTCAACAGCGAGATGACCCCCGCGGTCCTGGCCAATTACGAGGGCAAGTATATCACGTCGGTCACCGGTATCTATAGCGATGGCGAGAACTACACCATCCAGGTGCCCGCGTCGACCGATAAGAACACGGTCGACTCGTGGATTGGCGAAGTGGCTACCCCCGCATTCACGCCCAATGTGTATTGCGCCGCCAACTTCCTGAGTTCCAACCTCACCGACGCCGGTGTCACCAGCCCCCACGGCAAGGTGTACTTCTTCATGACCCCGAAGGTGCAGGAGGTGTTCACCGTGACCTATGCCGTGTATGCCGGTAACAACAAGTTCACGCTGCCCGCCAGCGAGCATGGCATGAACGCTGCCGGCCTCCATGGCGCGTTCACGGTCGACATGAGTTACAACGGCGGTACCGCCGACCTCGTGGTGGGACAGGCTTACCAGTTCACCGCTGTGGCCTCCAAGCCCGTCACCGGCGGTAGCGGCGCTCCGCGCAAGATCAACGGCACCGGCGACAATGGCGATGGCAGCTTCGTGGTGATGCCGTTAGACCTGAGCGGCAACGGTAACATCGTCACCAAGGTGGGCGACGTGAAGGTGGCCTCGCGCGAAGTCGTGGGCGTGCAATATGTGAACGCCGCAGGTATCAGCGCCTCGAAGCCCTTCGATGGCGTGAACATGGTGGTGACACGTTACAGCGACGGTTCTACCACCGTCGAGAAACGAGTGTTCTAAGCGACGCGCTGTCACTCGACCCCACAATAACAAAGGTGGCCGCCCCGCGACGGGCGGCCACCTTTGCGCTTCCACCTCACAACCGCGAACTTCGCCCGAGTCAAAGAGAAAAACGCCCGGAGGGCGTCCTCTGAGTACCCGCCCCCAGTGAAACAGTCTTTCTCGCTGCGCTCGAGCGTCATGTTTCACTGGGGGCATTACTCAAGGGAGCACCCTTCGGGTGGCCATCGGCCCGCCGGCCTCACCGAGGCCCCTTACAAGGTGACTCGTCAGGCAAATAAGCGCAAAAAAACTTGTGTTCGTTAAACAAGTATTAGCCCCGTCAGGGGCGACACTTTTTAGGCAGGGGTGCAGCGCGATAGCGCGAAACCCCTGTGACCGGCATACCCCACATAATATTAGCCCCATTAGGGGCGACACAATACATCAGATTGATTCTGTCGCCCTGGCGGGGCTACGTTGCACGAGATGCGATGATTACAAGGATTTCGCAATGTCGCGCTGCACCCCTGTCTACTATCTGCCGCTCCTGGCGGGGCAGATTCTTGTAATATGAAAAGAAAACGGTTTTTTGCGTGTGAGGCGAAAAATGCTTATTTTTGTGCTTTACAACTTGAGGTGTAGAGAGTTTTGTGTAGTGAGAATTAAGCTGAACTCAGCGAGGCGAGTGCTTTTATGAAATTCGGTGAATATGTTTTTATAAACACTAACCTATAACCTATACCCCTCAAGTTTATACAGTTATAGAACTTGATAAACTTGAATTTAAAACTCATTGTTTATGGCGCAAGGACGTGTGTTGAAGAAAATTGCGATAGTGACGGGTGTCGTCGTCGGCATCCTGGTGGTAGCGCTCGCCTGCCTGTGGTGGTGCGCGAGGCCCGAAAACAGCGACCCCACCGTGGCTGTGGGGACGCTCGAACGCTACAAGGACTTCGCGTCGCGCTATGTCGAGCCGCGTGAGGTGGCGGTGTGGTTGCCGCAAGGCTACCGGCGCGGCGACTCGTGCGACGTGCTCTATATGCACGACGGGCAGATGCTATTCGACGCCACCACGACGTGGAACCGTCGCGAGTGGAGCGTCGACGAAATCGCCGGCCGCATGATGGCGGCCGACAGCCTGCGCCGCTTCATCATCGTGGCCGTGAACAACAGCGACAACCGCCTCGAGGAGTATTTCCCCGAGGGTGCGTGGCGCTACTTGCCGCCTGCCGAGCAACGCGACGTGGCCAAAGATAAACTGCTCGGCGACAAGTATCTGCGTTTTCTTGTCGAGGAGGTGAAGCCCTTTGTCGACAGTACTTATCATCCGCTTGACGGACCCGGGCACACGTTCGTTATGGGTTCGAGCATGGGCGGACTCATCTCGCTCTACGCGTTGTGTGAATATCCGCAGGTGTTCGGTGGCGCCGCGTGCCTGTCGAGCCACCTGTCGATGACCTATGTGGGGCACGGCTCGGGCGAGGGCCCGTGGCAAGAAGCCTTTGTGCGCTACCTCGACGCGCGTCTGCCCGCGGCCAATAGCCACCTCGTGTATATGGACCACGGCACGCAGGGCTTCGATGCCGACTATGGCGTGCCGCAACAGCGCGTCGACAGCCTGTTTGCCGCCAAAAGCTGGGACAACGTCCACTACATGAGTCGCGTGTATCAAGGACATGACCACAACGAGACCGACTGGGCGCGGCGCCTCGACGTGCCGCTCTATTTCCTGCTGGGGCGCGGCGCCCCGCGGCGTTAGTTTTTCGATGAAAATCAATTCACTTTTATTACACTCAATCAATATGAAACGAACCACCCTATCCATCATCATGGCCTGCTGCGCGCTGGCAATGATGGCGCAAGACGCCATCCAAGTGTTCCCGTCGGGCGACAAGCCCACGATTGTCGACTTTGCCCGGGCCCTTGTGTCGTATGTTTACAACCAGCCCGATGATTGTGGCGACCGCCCCACCAACGCCATCATGAACGCGCTGACGAACTATCGCAACGACATGCCACAGCCCGACGGCGTGACGTTCACCGTTGATGAGAGGAATGGCTACCTGCTCTACGAGATGAAGGACGAAGAATCGACTTATCGCATGGAAATGTGCTACTGGAACGAGGCCGACGGGAAGCATAAACTGTTCGCGTTCAACAACCTGGCGTCGTTCGACAACGAGGACCTTAGGCCCATCTCCACCGAGACCAGCGGCGTGCAATTCTATCGCTACGACAACGCCAAGAAGACGATGACCTACTGCGCAGCGCCGGGCTTCGACGTGGAGTATGAAAACACGAATTACGCGCTGCCCCGCTCCGGCAAGGACATCACTGTCATTAAATGGCTGGGCAAGGGAAAGAGCACGAGGCGCACACTCAAGTGGAACGGACGCCGCTTTAGCTACTGATGGCGCATATCATTGAAGCGGGAGGGCATCAATGCCTGCTCTTCAGCGAAGAGGAACGGCCACGCGCGCTGCTCGTGCAACCGCTGGGCGCGCAGGAGCGCGACACTGTTGACGACGAGTGGGCGATGATTCGCGAGGCCGTGGGTGTGCCGCTTGCCATGGCCGCGTTTCGTGTCAACGACTGGGAGGCCGAGCTCGCGCCGTGGCCCGACGCCGCGTTGTCGCGCCGTCCCGAGGTGGGCACGGGCGCCGCCGCCACGTTGCGGCTCGTCACAGCCGAACTATTGCCGCGGCTGCACGATGAGTGGGGCCCGCTCCCCGTTATCTTGGGTGGCTACTCGCTGGCCGGGTTGTTCGCGCTGTGGGCCGCCACGGTCGCCGGTGAGTTTGAGGGTGTTGCCGCCGTGTCGCCCTCGGTGTGGATAGACGGATGGCAGGATTATATCGGCCGTCACCCGGTGCTGTCGCGGCAAGTGTACCTGAGTTTGGGCGACCGCGAGGAGCATGTGCGCCACAGGGCCTTCAGGCGCGTGGGCGACAACATCCGTTTCACCGCCGCTGTACTCACGCGGCAGCTGGGCGCCGACCGGTGCGTGCTGGAATGGAATGAAGGTAACCACTTTACCGACGCGCCGGGCCGCACGGCACGCGGTTTCGCCTGGAGTGTGCGGCATCTGTTAGGGTAGGGGACGTTTTTGACCATCATCGCTACACATTATGCTGAAACTGAACAAAGTACATCACATCGCCATCATCTGCGCCGACTATGGCCGCAGTCTCGATTTCTATACCCGCGTGCTCGGCTTTAGCGTCATCGCCGAGCACTATCGCGAGCAGCGCCTCTCTTATAAGACCGATCTGGCCCTGGGGAACGATTATGTAATAGAACTGTTCTCCTTCCCGTCGCCGCCGCCACGCCTCAACCGCCCCGAGGCGTGCGGGTTGCGCCACCTGGCATTTGAGGTTGACAATATCGACGCCTCGATTGGCGAGCTCGAGCGCTTGGGTGTGGCGCGCGAGCCGGTTCGCGTCGATGAGTTCACGGGCAAGCGCTTTGTCTTCTTCAGCGACCCCGATGGCTTGCCCATCGAACTTTATGAGAAGTGACCTGCCGCTTCTTGACGGTAAGGACGCAAAAGAAAAGCTGCTCCACGTGGTGGAACAGCTTCAAACGTTCTGTGTTGTGCAGAAATTGCTTATTTCGTAGCAGCTTCCTTTGCGCCCTCGACAGCACCTTCAACAGCGCCCTCGACAACGTCAGCAGCCTTCTGAGCACCCTCTTGGACAGCAGCCGTAGCGGTGTCAACAGCAGCCTTCACAGTGGTGTCGGCAACAGTCTCAACCTTCTGAGCGGCGGTGTCGGTAGCAGTGGTATCGTTAGCGCTACCGGTAGCGGTACCTTCGCAAGAAATCATACCCAGGCTGAACACAACAGCAAGTAATAAAACTAACTTTTTCATTTTCTTAATCAATTTAAATTTAAAACAATTAAAAATACGTGATTTCTGATTTCGTAAATGATTTGTGATTTCGTAAATCGGTGCAAAATTAAGCCATTTTTTTAACATGCAAATCTTTTTCTAACTTTTTTTTTGCCCAAAAAATGTCGTAAAACATATTTTTAAGAAATATTTACACTTTAACAAATCGTAAAAAGTTGTGAAACAGTATAAAAAATAAAGAAATAAATCTATATTTTCAAATGGTTAATAAGTGTTAACTAATTTGCTGACGGTGTAAAAGGTCAATTTTTGGCTTAAAAGCCCCATTTTGCACATTTTATTACGCTATATATAAATAATGTGTAGCGAATATCGGTTGTGTTCCTTGCCGCCGCCTGAAGTGTAGTTTGAGATGTAAGTTTCCCGTCAAATCGCTTCACCTTGGACCGCAAAGGGGGTACACTTGCGCATAAGGCTGCCGGTTGGCGTTGTTTTTGGGTTTTTTGACTGGTTCCCGTTGGATTGCGGTTTGTAATCAATAATATGAAAAAAATCGGCAAATTGAGAATCTATTAAAAAAATATTGTTATTTTTGTAGCATTGTAATGAGATGTAAAATTTGATTGAAATGAAAAAGTTATTAATTATCGCTACCGCACTGCTTGTTATGACAAGCTGCGACGACAAGCCGGTGGCTCCCACCGAGCTGCCGCAAGAGGTACAAACGTTTATCAAACAGAACTTCCCCGCACAAACAATAGCATTTGCGCAAAAAGACTCGGAATGGTTGTTCTTCACGCAGTATGAGGTCACGCTCAACGACGGTACCCAAGTGAAGTTCGACACCGACAACGTGTGGGACAAAATCGAGGCCCGCACCGCCGCGGTGCCTGTGGCTCTCGTGCCGCAGCCCATCACCACCTACGTCAACACCAACTTCCCGAATGTGGCTCTCGTGAAAATCGACAAGGAAAGCTACGGCTACGAGGTGGAGCTTGCCAACGGACTTGAGATGAAGTTCAACGAGGGCGGCGCCCTGATGGAGATGGATGATTAAGTGTTAAACGCTTATCTAAAAGTTTACAAAACAAATAACTAAGTATCAAAACCTAAAAGAACAACAGAGGATGAAAAAGTTTTTATTCGTTTTAGCGGCAATGCTGACCATCGGTTTCAGCGCAAAAGCCGACCATGACCAAGTTGTAACCTTCAATCAACTGCCCGCCACGGCGCAAGCCATGCTCAAGCAGCATTTTGCCGGCAAGATACCGTTGGTGGTGACTATGGACTGGGATGACTACACTATCATGTACGAGACGGGCGAGAAAGTGGAATTTGACAAGCAAGGAAACTGGAAAGAACTCGATTGCCGCGCCTCGATGGTACCGCAGGAGCTCATTCCCGAGCAAATCAAGGCCCACGTGCGCGCCACCTTCCCCGGTACCACCATCCTCAAGCTGGACCGCAACCGCCGCGGCTATGAGATTAAGCTCAACAACGGGCTTGACATTGAGTATAACCGCAACTTCCAAGTGGTTGAGATTGACGATTAATCATTTTAATACATCCCTGAAACGGGGGCAGGCACACGACAGCTTGCCCCCGTCTCGAAAAAAAAACAGTACTCGAATGAAAATTATCAAACTTTTCGCGTTCGTCGCTTGTGCCGGCATGCTCACCGCGTGTAACGGCGGCGACAGCACGCAACAGCAACAACAAGCGCCCGTGACGCAAGAGCAACCCGGCGCGCAACCGCAACAGCCGGGAGCCCCGGCCGACCCTAACGCACAGCCGCCGCAGGCCGCCGGCCAGTCGCTTCCGGCACCGGCAACGACATTCCTGCAGCAGCAGTTCCCCGATGCCACCGTCACTTATGTGGAAACCGACAGCGACGATGGCCGCGTCGAATATGAGGCCACGCTGAGCAGCGGCGCCAAGGTGACGTTCAATGGCGCCGGCGAATGGGACAAGGTGGAATGTTACCAAGGAGTGCCCGCCGCTCTGGTTCCCGCCGCCATTTCGAGTTATGTGGCCGGCAACTATCAGGGTGCCGCCATTGTGAAAGTGGATCGCGAGCCTTACGGATATGACATCGACTTGGCCAACGGTCTTGACTTGAAGTTCAACGCTAATGGCCAGCTGATGAGCGTAGATGACTAAAAACACTGAATTTCAGTAATAAATAACATGTCAAAATTTTTCAAAACATTAGCTTTTATGGCAGCCGCGTTGTGCGCCACGTCGCAAGGCGCCCAAGCCATCGAGAACAGTAACCAGGAAATCATTCTTCACGCCTGGTCGTGGTCGTTCAACACCATTCGCGAGCAACTGCCCGAAATTAAAAACGCCGGTTATACCATTGTCCAGACCTCGCCCATCAACGAGTGTTATGTGGGCGATAACGGAGGTCGCCAGCTCTTTGGGAACGGTAAGTGGTACTACCACTACCAGCCAACCGACTGGACCATAGGTAACTACCAGCTGGGTACGCGCGACGAGTTCAAGGCGATGTGTGACGAGGCCAAGCGTCTGGGCGTGCGCGTCATCGTGGATGTGCTGCCCAACCACACGGTGATTGACCGCCGACACATCAACGCGCGCCTCGATAGCGCGGTGCACGGCCGTGAGAACTTGTTCCACGCCAACGGACTGTGGCCCATCGCCGACTATAGCGACCGCTACCAGTGTACTACGGGCGAAATGGGCAAACTGCCCGATGTGAACACCGAGAACCCTGACTTCCAGTACTATTACATGCAGTTTGTTAACGACGTGCTCGCCTGTGGCGCCCGCGGTTTCCGCTACGACACGGCCAAGCACATCGGTCTGCCCGACGAGCCGCGCGACCCGCGTTCGCCCGAGAACGACTTTTGGGACGTGGCCATGGGCCGCAAGGCTGTCAAGGGCCTGCGCCTGTCGATACCGCGCGATGAGTTGTTCATCTATGGCGAGGTGCTGCAAGACAAGAACGTGCCCGAGCAGGGCTACGCCCGCTATATGGACCTCACGGCGAGCAACTATGGCTGGGTGCTGCGCAACGTGCTCAACAAGCACAACGCCAAGGCCGACGACCTCACGCGCTGGCATCACAGTGTGGACCCTGCTCACCTGGTGACATGGGTCGAGTCGCACGACACCTACTGCAACGAACACGCCTCGGCGGGCATGAGCGACGAGCTCGTGCGCCTGGGATGGGTGTTCCTCACCGCGCGCCAGTATGGCACGCCGCTGTTCTACTCGCGTCCTCACGGCAGCACGCGCGACAACTACTGGGGCGACAACGAGATAGGCAAGGTGGGCAACGATGAGTTCAAGCACCCTGTGGTGCGCGCCATCAACGAGTTCCGCCACAATGTGGCCGGCGAGCCCGAGCACATGTTCTTCAGCGACAACGGCAAGCAAATTGTGGTGGAGCGCGGCAGCAAGGCCGCCGTCATCATCAACCTCGACGAGGCTCCGGCGACGGTGTCGCTGGGCATGACCGTGGCCGACGGCAAATATCGCGACGCTGTCACCAAGCAGCGTCTCCAGGTTAAGAAAGGCGTCCTCAACGCCACGCTGCAGCCCATGACGGCTTACATTCTCTACAAGAAATAATCGCGCGAAGCCGTGGATTTTACCGTACAACAAAGGCGGGCCTGAAAAGAGGCTCGCCTTTGTGCTGTGATATAGCTGGAGAGGAGATTAATCCTCGTAGCTGCTGTCGTTGCGGTCGTCGCGGCGACGGTCGTTGCGGTTGTCGCGACGCGGACCGCGGTTGCGGTCGTTGCGCGGGCCGTTGCCACGGTTACCGCCTTCGCGACGCGGGCCGTTGCCGCCCTCGCGACGCGGGCCATTGCCGCCCTCGCGGCGCGGTCCGCGGTTGCCTCCGCGGCGCTCCTCGTAACCTTCGGGCTTGTCTTGCAGGGCGCGCATCGAGAGGCGATACTTGCCGGTCTTCTTGTCAATCTCGATGAGCTTGACAGTGACCTCGTCGCCCTCATGCAGTCCGCTGGCTTCCATGTCCTCGAGGCGGTTCCAGCTGATTTCGCTGATGTGGAGCAGACCATCGCGTCCGGGCATGAACTCGACAAAAGCGCCAAACTCGAGAATCGAGCGCACGGTGCCGGTGTAGATTTCGCCTTCCTCGGGAACTGCGATGATAGCCTTGATGCGCTCGACGGCGGCATCGATGCTCTCTTTGTTGTTGGCGGCGATTTCGATTTCGCCACGGCCGTCGATTTCGTCGATAGTGACGATGGCGCCGGTCTCTTCCTGGATACCCTGGATGACCTCGCCGCCCTTGCCGATGATGGCACCGATGAATTCCTTGTCGACACTCATGGTGACGATGCGCGGCACGTGGGGCTTGTAGTCCTCGCGAGGCTCGGGGATGGTTTCGTTGATGATGTTAAGGATGTGGAGGCGTCCGGCCTTAGCCTGCAGCAACGCCTGCTCGAGCACCTCGTAGGGGAGGCCGTCGCACTTGATGTCCATCTGGGTGGCGGTGATACCGTTCACGGTACCGGTCACCTTGAAGTCCATGTCGCCCAGGTGGTCCTCATCGCCCAGGATGTCGCTGAGCACGGCATGCTTGACGTTGCCCTCGTCGGTAATCAGGCCCATGGCGATACCGGCCACGGGACGCTTCATCTTTACACCGGCGTCGAGCAGGGCGAGCGTACCGGCGCACACGGTGGCCATCGACGACGAGCCGTTGCTCTCGAGGATGTCGCTCACGATGCGGCAAGTGTAGGGGAAATCATCGGGGAACATGCGCTTGAGCGCGCGGTGGGCAAGGTTGCCGTGCCCTATCTCGCGGCGGCTCACGCCACGCGGCGCGCGAGCCTCACCGGTCGAGAAAGCGGGGAAGTTGTAGTGGAGCAGGAATCGCTCGTTCTTGCGGGTGAGCACATCGTCGATGAGCTTCTCGTCGAGCTTCGTGCCCAGCGTGACGGTGGCCAGTGCCTGCGTCTCGCCGCGCGTGAACACGGCGCTACCGTGGGGGTAGGGCAGGTAGTTGGTCTCGCACCAAATGGGGCGAATCTCGTCGGTCTTGCGGCCGTCCATGCGGATGCCCTCGTCGAGAATCACGCGGCGAACGGCGTCGCGCTGCACCTCGGCAAAGTAGCGGTTGATCATCGGCGTCTTCTCTTCGCGCTCCTCTTCGGGGATGGTCTCGATAAAGTCGGCCAGCACCTTGTCGAAGCTGTCGTTGCGCCAGTGCTTGTCGGCATTGCCGGCGCGGGCGATGTCGTAGCACGGCTGGTAGCACTCCTTGCGCAGGCGCTCGTGAATCTCCTCATCGTCGATCTCGTGGCAATACTCGCGCTTGGTGATGCCCAGCTCGGCTGCCAGTTCCTTTTGGAGCAGGCACATGGGCTTGATGGCCTCGTGCGCGGCCTTGAGGGCTGCGATGAGGTCGTCCTCACTCACTTCGTCCATCTCGCCTTCCACCATCATGATATTATCGTAAGTAGCACCTACCATTAATTCCAAGTCAGCGTTTTCAAGTTGCTCGAAGGTGGGGTTGATGACGAACTGGCCGTCGATGCGCGCCACGCGCACTTCGGCGATATAGTCCTCGAAGGGCACGTCGCTCACTGCCAGTGCCGTGCTGGCTGCCAAGCCGGCGAGCGCGTCGGGGCAGTCTTTGCCATCGCTCGAGAACATGATGATGTGGACGATGGTGTTAGCGTGATAGTTCGACGGGAACAAGGGACGCAACACGCGGTCCACGAGGCGGGCCGTGAGCACTTCATAGTCGCTTGCGCGGCCTTCGCGCTTGGTGAAACCGCCGGGATAGCGGCCAAATGACGAGTACTTCTCTTTGTACTCCACAGTGAGGGGCATAAAATCCACGCCCTCGTCGGCCTCTTTGGCCGACACTACAGTGGCCAGCAACATCGTGTTGTTGAGGCGCACTTCAACAGCTCCATCGGCTTGCTTGGCAAGCTTACCAGTTTCAAGGGTGATCACACGTCCGTCACCCAGGTCGATGGTTTTCTTAGTAGGTGTTAACATCTTATTTTTTTTAGAATACTTATAAAAAACGCGCAAATTTACGAAATAAATTTCACTATACCAATTATCAAGGCCACAAACCACTCACCGGCAGCGAAATCTTCACAAAAATGCTGTCCCGGGCCGGATGTAACGGTTTGCGTGGGTACCGCTTGAGACGCTCATGTCACTACGATTGTAGGCGGGCGCTGGCCAGCGTGAATGCCGAGATGGTGACGCCCGGCACCGTGCTTAGCACCCGGGCGCAGGCCAGTAGGGTGGCGCCTGTGGTGACGACGTCGTCGACGAGAAGCACATGGCGGCCTGCCACCAGTGGCGAGCGCGCGGTGTCGAGCGCGAAAAGGTCGCGCATGTTGTCGAGGCGTTCCTGCACGCTCTTGCGCGTCTGGGTAGCGTGGCCGCGGGTGGCTACGAGCGCGTCGACCACGTCGCAGCGCAGCACGTCGGCGAGTCCCTCGGCGATGACGCGGCTCTGGTTGTAGCCGCGGTCGATTTCCTTGTGTCGGTGCATGGGTACCGGCACGATAGCCTCGATGCCGTCGAAACAGCCGCCGGGAGCCATGTCGGTAGCAGCGCGAGCGGCCATCCACCGCCCCAGCGCGGGCATGCCGCGATACTTGATGTCGTGAAGAATTGACGCGTAGGCGCCGCCGCGGTCGTAGTAGAAATAGCTCACGGCGCGTTCGATGCGCGGACCGGCCATCATGGCCTGCTCGAAGGGGTTGAACGGGATGTCCTCAAAGTGGGTGCGCGGCAAGGTTGCCAGACAGCGCCGGCACAGGTAGCGCTCATCGGTGTCGAGCGATTGCCGGCACACAGGGCACGTGCGCGGTAGGAGCAAGTCCACGGCACTCTCCCACAGGTATTTAATCCTCTTCCTCACAAGCTGTTCCGTTAAGCAACTCGTTAATAACCGGGAAAAACACGTCGGGCTCAAAACCGCGCGAGGCCGCATGGCGTGCCAGCGTGGCGCGCAGCTGTCGCCCGTCACGGTCGCGCTGCGATTTGAGTTTGGTGGCGATCACTCGCCGCGCCATGTCGCGATAAGCGTCGTCGTTAAGCTCGTCGAGGGCTTCGGCGATAAGTTCGTCGTCGATGCTTTTCGAGCGTAGCATGAGGCGGATTTTCATGCGTCCCCACCCGTTGAAGCGGAACTTGTCGCGGCAATAGGCGCGCGCGAACCGCCTGTCGTCGAGGTACCGCTCGCGGGTGAGTTGTCCGATGATGTCGCGCGCGTCATTATCGCTGACGCCCCACGACCGCAGTTTGTCGGCAATCTCACCCGTTGCGTGCTCGCCGCGGGCGCACAGCATCGTGGCGCGCAGGAGGGCTTTTTCGGCCGTCAAAGGTTTTCGTTGACTGTAGGGAAATGGGCACATAGAGGCTATTTTTTCCACAAAATTAGGCCTTTTGACATAAAAACGCAAAAAAAATCTCGATTTTCTTGCTCGTGTGAGATAATTGTAATACCTTTGCACCGCAATTTTGCGACATGGTGGAATTAGCTCAGCTGGTTAGAGCGTCGGATTGTGGTTCCGAAGGTCGTGGGTTCGAACCCCATATTCCACCCAAAACACCTAAATACCGTCTAAAAGGCGAAA
The DNA here is from genome assembly GCA_947169265.1 of uncultured Prevotellaceae bacterium. Taxonomy (GTDB): domain Bacteria; phylum Bacteroidota; class Bacteroidia; order Bacteroidales; family Muribaculaceae; genus Sodaliphilus. Next base: position 137 of record CAMVPC010000012.1, on the reverse strand, counting down.
TGGACTACTTTTGTTCCTATTTTGCCTTGTACTGAGTGAGGAAACGATAGTACCTTTGTGGCGGTTAGAATAGGGTACAACTTATTGCACTTTTCTATACAGATTCTATTCATAAATTTAAAGTCCCACTCGTGAGA